>JAZKFM010000251.1:0-5203 GCA_040386415.1 Pseudomonadota bacterium | reverse complement strand
CTGGCCGCTGCGGGCCATCACATTGCCCTCGCCGTCGAACAGGGCGACGCCGGCGAAGTGCTTGCGGCCCTCGACCCGGTCGGCCCAGGCCACCACCACATAGGTCTCGCCGGCCTTGGGCTTGACCAGGACCTCGCCGGCCATGGTGCCCAGCAGGCCCACGGGGGTCTCGGTCTTCACCCACCAGGCCATGGAGCCCGAGCAGTCCAGCGCCGCCCAGGTGATCTCGTCGGGCATGGTGCCATCCGGGTTGGCGAAGTTGGCGTGCGGGGTCCAGAGACCGGCGCAGGTGCCCTGCGGCGCGCCGTCGATCTGTCCGACATGCACCCCCAGGCCCTCGCCGGCTTCCCGCTCGATGCAGCAGGAGAAGCAGCCGCGATGCAGGGATTTCTGCGCGAACCGCGAAGCGGCCTGATAGCGCCGGGCCTCCTCGATGGTCGGGGCCTTGGGCGGCATGGGGATGGCGTCGTCGGCGGCCGGCTTGGCCGAGCCCAGGGGCTGGCCCTCGGCGTTGCTCAGGATGACGCCGCCGTCCTCGGAAGGCGTCAGGGTGACGGGCACGTCCAGCGGCACCCCGCTGCGCAGCATGGCGCTGCCACGGCCGCCGACCGCATTGGAGAGCACGCCGCAGATATAGCCGCCATTGGCGGTGACGGGCGGGCCGCGGAATTGTCTCGGAACAATGATCTCGGACATAGGAAATGGATCTCAGGTTCGTTGAAATGAAAAAGGCTATGTCCGTTCTCTGCCGTCCGGCGGCGGACTCTGCAATGGGTCGGAGCGTCTCAGACCCTGACAAAACCCGCGGAGGGGGGAGCGGTCTGGGCGCCACAGGCCCTCAACAATTGCGCGCGCGCCTCAATCGCGGCAGGGTCCGCGCCAATTCAAACGGGAGCGCGTTGTCATGAACCCCAAGGCCGAGTTCGACATCATCGTCTATGGCGCCACCGGCTTTACGGGCCGCCTGGTGGCCGAGTACCTCGCCCAGCAATACGGCGTCGGCGGCGACGTGAAATGGGCCATGGCGGGCCGCTCGGCTGACAAGCTGGCCGCCGTTCGCGACGAGATCGGCGCGCCTGCGGACACGCCCCTGATCGTGGCCGACGCCTCGGACCCGGCCTCGGTGAAGGCCATGGTCGCCCGCGCCAAGGCGATCCTCACCACGGTCGGCCCCTACCAGCTCTACGGCTCGGACCTGGTGGCCGAGTGCGCCGCCCAGGGGACCGACTATCTCGATCTCTCCGGCGAGCCCAACTGGATGGCCGAGATGATCGGCAAGCATGAGGCCGCGGCCAAGCAGAGCGGCGCCCGCATCCTGTTCTCCTGCGGCTTCGACTCCATCCCCTTCGAACTGGGCGTCTACTTCGCGCAGGCGACGGCCAAGGAGAAACTCGGCGCCATGGTCCCCCGCGTGAAGGGCCGGATGCGCAAGATGCTGGGCGGGCTCTCGGGCGGCACGGCGGCCTCAGGCCGCGCCACCATGGCGGCCCTGCAGAAGGATCCCAGCCTGTTCGCCCTGATGATCAACCCCTTCGCCCTGACCCCCGGCTTCGAGGGCCCCGCCCAGCCGCCCGGCAACAAGCAGGAACACGATCCGGACGTCGGCGCCGACGTCGGTCCCTTCATGATGGCGGCCATCAACACAAAGAACGTCCACCGCTCGAACCTGCTGCAGGGCCACCCCTACGGGACCGACTTCGTCTATGACGAGATGTCGATCATCGATCCCAAGACGCCGGCCGCCTTCGCCGACATGCCCGCTGAGGGCGGTCCGCAGCCGGGCGAGGGCCCCAGCAAGGCCGAGCGCGAGGCGGGCTTCTACGACTGCCTGTTCATCGGCATCGCCCCGGACGGCCGCAAGGTTCAGGTCTCGGTCTATGGCGACAAGGACCCCGGCTACGGCTCCACCTCCAAGATCATCGCCGAGACCGCCATCGCCCTGGTGAACGCCCCGGACGTGGCCGGCGGCATCTGGACGCCCGGCGCGGCGCTCGGCGACCGGCTGGTCAAGCGGCTGTCGGACAAGGCGGGCCTGAGCTTCAAGGTCGAGAGCTGAAGCCCGCCGTGGCGCGTTAGACGCTCAGGACCTTGAAGGAACATCCATGAGCGTTGCGTTCACCAAGGAAGGGGATGCGGAGGCCACCGCCGCCGATCTCCCCGACCGCCCGATCTCGCCGCACCCGAACCTGGTGACGCCGGAAGGCCTGGCCTTCATCGAGGCGGCGCTCGCCCAGGCGCGCGCCGACTATGCGGCGGCCCAGCACGCCGGCGGCATCGAGGCCGACCGCACCGCCATGGCCAGGGCGACGCGGGATCTGCGCTACTATTCCGCCCGCCGCGCCAACGCCCAGCTTATCGAGCCAAGCGATGACACCGACACCGTCCGCTTCGGCGGCGGCGTCACCATCGACCGCGAGGACGGACGCCGCCAGACCTTCCGCATCGTCGGCGAGGATGAGGCCGACCCGGCCCAGGGCAGCGTCTCCCACGTCTCGCCCCTGGCCCGCGCCCTGATGGGCAAGTCGGTGGGCGACACCGCCATGCTGGCCGGCGCGGAGGTGGAGATCGTCGCGGTGGGCTGACGGCGCTTGCCGATAGGTGACGCCTGCGTCATCTTTTCGGCAAAAGACGCCTAGGGAAGGACGATCCAGATGACCTCCGAGCCTCTGCCCTCGATGATCGACCTGACGCCGCTCAACGAGACCTACCGCGCCGATCCGCACGTGATGCTCGACGATCTACGCGCCCGCTGTCCCGTGCATCGCGACGAGGTCTCCGGCAGCTTCATCGTCAGCCGCTACGCTGATGTCCGCGCCATCGTCTCCGACCGCGGGATGTGGCGCGACGCCATCCATGCCGCCGAGACCGAGGTCATGCAGCGCCAGCGCATGCAGCAGGTCGATCCCAGCGTGCCGCGCACCAGCCTCTCCAGTATCCTCACCCTCGACGATCCGGACCACGCCCGGATCCGCCAGCCGCTGGCCCAGGCCCTCTATGCCCGCGTGGCCCGCTGCCGGCCGCAGGTCGAGGCGATCGTCGCCCGGGCACTCGATGGCTTGCAGGGCCAGGTGGACCTAATGGACCGGTTCTGCGTGCCGATCCCCATCGACGTCATCGCCGCGATCCTCGGCGTGGATCACGACCGGCTGGTGGAGTTCCGCGCCTGGTCCGAGGGCGTGATCCAGGGGCTCAACCCGTTCCGCACCCAAGAGCAGACCCAGGAGATGGAGCGGGCGAGCCTGGCCCTGAACGGCTACTTCACCGAGACGATCGCGGCGCGGCGCAAGGCGCCCCGGGACGACCTGATCAGCGATATGACGCGCCTGCAGGCCGAAGGGGTCGACCTGAACGACGACGAGCTGCGGATCAACCTCAGCGCCCTGCTGGTGGGCGGCAACCTCACTACCACGGACCTGATCGGCAACGCCGTGCGCCTGTTGCTGCTGCATCCCGAGGAACTCGCCAAGCTGCGGGCCGATCCAGGGATCATCAACGGCCTGGTGGAGGAGGTGCTCCGCTATGAGCCCCCCGTCGACATCACCGGCCGCATCGCCTCCGAGCCCCTGGAGTTCGGCGGCTGCCCGGTGAAGGCCGGCCAGTCCCTCACCGTCCTGCTGCGCGCCGCCAACCGCGATCCCGAGGTCTATGAGGACCCGCACCGCTTCAACGTGACCCGCAAGCATCGGCCCCACGTGGCCTTCGGCGGCGGGGCGCACATCTGCATCGGCGCGCCCCTGGCGCGGCTGGAGGCCCAGGTCGCGCTGGTGATGCTGCTCGACCGCTTCCCCGGCTTGAAGCTGGCCCACCCCGATACGCCCCCGGAGTGGCGCCGGCTGCCGTTCTTCCGGGGGCTCGAGCGCCTGGACGTGATCGCCTAGGGCGCGCTGTAGCCTCTAGATGGCCACCGAGGTCTTGCGCGCCAGGGTCTCGATCTCGTTGCGGATCGAGCCCGCCGAGCTCTTGATCAGGGCCGAGACGCCGCGCCGGGCCGCCTCGCGGTCGCAGGACAGCACCATCTGCTTGACCGGCCCCAGGCCCGCCGGCGGCATGGACAGCCGCTCGAAGCCGAGCGCCACCAGGACGAAGGCCTCCAGGGGCCGGCCGGCCATCTCTCCGCAGACCGAGACCGGGGTGCCGGTCTCGGCGCAGGCCTGCTGGATCTGCTGCAGGGCCCGTAGCGCCGGCGGCGACAGGAAGTCGTAGCGGTCGGCCACCCGGGGGTTCCCCCGGTCGGCGGCGAACAGGTACTGCATCAGGTCGTTGGTCCCGACGCTGACGAAGTCGGTCATCGGCAAGAGCGCGTCCAGGTGCCAGATCAGCGACGGCGCCTCGATCATGGCCCCCACCTCCAGCCGCGAGGGCGCCGCGCGGCCCCGCCGCTGGGCCCAGGCGATCTCGTGGTCCACCAGGGCGCGCGCCGCCCGGAACTCGTCCACATTGGCCACCAGCGGGAACATGATCCGCAGCGGCCGGCCTCTGGCGGCGGCGATCAGCGCCCGCAGCTGCAGGCGCAGCAGGGCGGGCCTGTCCAGCCCCATGCGGATCGCCCGCCAGCCCAGGGCCGGATTGTCCTCCCGCTCGGCCTCCAGATAGGGCAGCACCTTGTCGCCGCCCAGGTCGAGCGTCCGGAAGGTCACCGCCAGGTCGCCGGCCGCGTCCATCACCCGGCCATAGAGGGCCGTCTGGGCGTTGAAGCGCGGCATCTCCTCGGCCACCATGAACTGGAACTCGGTGCGGAACAGGCCGATGCCCTCCGCCCCGGTCTCGGCCAGGATGTCCAGGTCGACGTCCAGGCCTGCGTTCATCAGCAGGGTGATCTTGGCCCCGTCGCGGGTGAAGGCCGGCGTGTCCCGCAGCTTGGCGAACTCCGCGCGCCGCTGGGTGCGCACCTCAAGCCTGGCCTGCAGGGCCTTGATGACGTCGGGCCGCGGCCGCAGATAGGCCTCGCCGGTCTCGGCGTCGACGATGACAGTGTCGCCCTCCGACACCTTGTCCCGCAGGCCCGCCAGCCGCCCCACGCAGGGGATGTCCAGGGCGCGCGCCACGATGGCCGCGTGGCTCGCCGCCGAGCCCTCCTCCAGCAACAGGCCCTTCAGCTTGGTGCGGTCGTATTCCAGCAGGTCGGCGGGGCCCAGGTTCCGGGCGATCAGGATGGCGTTCTCGGGCAGCTCCCGGGCCGAATGGGCGTCGCCCGACAGGTGGC
>JAZKFM010000250.1:10231-10526 GCA_040386415.1 Pseudomonadota bacterium | reverse complement strand
GGCGAGTTCGGCCCGGCCTGGCACCAGAGCGTGCTGCGGGAGAAGCGCCAACTGTCCTTTGACGACTTCGCCGCGGTGGCGAAGGACCTGGCGGCCCGCAAGATCACCTCGGCGCGCAGGCTGGGTATCTATGGCCGCTCCAACGGCGGGGTGCTGACCACGGTGTCCATGACCCAGCACCCGGAGCTGTGGAACGCCATCGTTGTGGAGAGCCCGCTGATCGACATGCTGCGCTATCACAAGCTGTCGGCGGGGGCCTCGTGGATCGGGGAGTACGGCGACCCGGACGTGCCGG
>JAZKFM010000250.1:0-10221 GCA_040386415.1 Pseudomonadota bacterium | reverse complement strand
AATACTCGGCCTATCAGAACCTCAAGGCCGGGGTAAACTATCCCGAGCCCTACATCACCACCAACACCCGCGACGACCGGGTCCACCCGGGCCATGCGCGGAAGTTCGCCGCCCGGCTGGAGGCCATGGGGGTCCCCTATCTCTACTACGAGCAGACCTTCGGCGGTCACGCCAACGACGCCGATCCGGAGCTGAACGCCCGTCGCTGGGCCCGCCACTACGTCTATCTGGCGCAGAAGCTGATGGACTGACGATGCTGGAGATCACGCCGCTCCGGCCCGACGACGCGGCGGTGATCGCCCAGGCCTTCACCGACATCGGCTGGGACAAGCCGGAGACGCAGTATGTCCGCTATCTGGCCGAACAGACCGCCGGCGACCGGCCAGTATTGGTGGCCCGCGTAGACGGGGTGTTCGCGGGCTACCTGACCGTGGTCTGGGAGCCGCAATACGAGCCCTTCCGCGCGGCGGGGGTTCCGGAAATCCAGGACTTCAATGTCCTGCCCCCGTATCGCCGCCAGGGGATCGGCACGGCCCTGATGGACGCCGCCGAGGCCCTGATCGCCACGCGGTCGAAGACCGCCGGCATCGGGGTGGGCCTCTATCCCGACTACGGTCCGGCCCAGCGCCTCTACGTCCTGAGAGGCTACCTGCCGGACGGCCGGGGCATCGCCTGGAACGGCATGGCCGTCACGCCGATGCAGGAGGTCATGGTGGACGACGACCTGGCGCTCTACTTCACGCGCGACCTGGGCGGGTCCTAGACCCGCTCGATCTTCGAGGCGGCCTCGTCGATGGCCGCGGCGATGGCGTCCACCTGCTCCTCGGTCACGCCGCCGCGCTGCATGCGCAGGCGCAGCGCCGTGCTGAGGTTCTGCATGGCGCGCTGCAGCTTGGGCCGGGCGCCGGAGGAGTGTTCGGCCGCCTCGTCCAGACGGGCGAAGATGGCGTCCACCGAGGCGCGGTTGGCGTCGAGAGCCTCCTTGCCGGCGGCGGTGGCTTCAAAGGCCTTGCGTCCGCCCTCTGCGGCGATGGGAACCACGAAGCCCTCGTCTTCCAGCAGGGAAAGGGTGGGATAGATCACGCCGGGCGAGGGCCGATAGGCGCCACCGGTGCGCTCCTCGAGCTCGCGCATGACTTCGTAGCCATGGCGGGGCTTCTCGGCCAGCAGGGCCAGGACCAGGAACCTCAGGTCCCCGTGTTCCAGCAGCCGGCCGATGCGGCCGCCGCGTTCTCCGCGTCCACCACCGCCGCGAAGGTGTTCACGCAGGTGTCCGCCGAAGCCATGTCGGCTGCGGTGTTCATGTCTATGGAAAAAGTGTCGATGCATTTTCGATCCTATTTAGACATATCGATATTGCAGATATATCTAACCCCGATCGGAATACAATAGCGATATATCGAAATAGATCGCGTTCGACGATCCGGGGCGGGCGTGGCCCGCCCCGGACGCGATCAGGCGTTGGCGATGGCGGTCTCGATGTCGCCGACGGCGTGACCGGTCAGGTCCTTGGCCAGCTCGCCCAGCAGCTTGGCCTGCAGGGCCTTGTGGTAGTGCCGTCGCAGCTCACCGAGAGTCTTGGGCGCGGCGATGATGAACAGGTTGTCGATCTTGCCGCCCAGCACCTGGCTGTTGAGCCAGGCGGCGGTGGAGGCCGCAAAGCCGTCCTCGATCTGGGTGCTGTCATCGGGATTGCCGGCGCTGGACTGATGATGGCTCCCGCCGCTGCCGTCCACGTGCGCCAGATCGGCCGCCGGCTGGAGGGTCAGCTTGGGGTGAAGTTCGTCGCCGCCATTGCGGTAGATGTGGAAGGCGGCGCCGTCAGCGACCGCGACAGTCGCGCCCTTGGGAAGTTGCATATCTTGCTCCGGTAAAAGGAAGGTCCTGCCCGGAACGTCTGACGCCGTAGATCGGTCCCGCCATGATCTGGCTCAAGCCGAAGGTCACGCCTCGCGAAGGGTTTCGGCCAGCAGGCGGCCCTCGGCGCCCCGGCTGGAGCCCGATCGCCAGGCCACCACGATCTCGCGGCTGGGGTGATCGGCCCGCAGGTGGCGCACGGCGACATGGGCGGCCGAGGTCAGGCCCGCCTCCACGGCCATGGCCGGCAGGTAGGTGACCCCCAGGCCCGATCCCACCATCTGCACCAGGGTGGGCAGGGAGGTGGCGGCGAAGGCTTCCTCATCTCCGGTGGCCTTGGGAGGCTTCAGCCCGCAGGCCGACAGCACGTGGTCCCGCAGGCAGTGGCCGTCTTCCAGCAGGATCAGATCCTCTCCCTCCATCGCCGACGGCGGGAATTCCAGCTGGTTGGCCAGGGGGTGATCGGCCGGGATGGCGGCCAGCAGCTCGTCGTCCGAGACATGGGCGTGGGCCAGGCCCTGCATGTCGAAGGGCAGAGCGATGAGGGCGGCGTCGAGCTGGCCGGCCTTCAGGGCGCCGATCAGGCGCTGGGTCAGGTCCTCGCGCAGATATAGCCGCAGCTTGGGGAATCGCGACCGCAGCAGGGGCAGGGCCTTGGGCAACAGGAAGGGGGCGATGGTGGGGATCACCCCCAGGCGGAACCTGCCCGTCAGGGGCTGGCTGGCGTTCTTGGCCGCCTGCACCAGCTCCTCGGCCTCGTTGAGGATGGTGTTGGCGCGGGAAAGGGCGGCCTCCCCCACCGCCGTCAGAATCACGCCCGAGCGGGCGCGGTCCACCACGGGGGCGCCGAGGGTGCGCTCCAGCTCCTGGATGCCCGCCGACAGGGTGGGCTGGGTGACGTGGGCGGCCTCGGCGGCCTTCCCGAACGCCCCGTGCTCGGCGAGGAGCTTAAGGTACTGCAGTTGGCGGATGGTCGGGAGCATGGGTCACCATGGGCTCAGTCTATGGAAAACCCAATGGGGATTGAGCAAGCACGCCCCTCCTCCCCTTGCTGGAGAAGGGGGCGCGTTGGTTCAGGCGGCCACCGCCTCCGTCGCCCCGTTGGGCAGCCGGATGAGGTAGTCGAAGGCCGAGAGCGCCGCCTTGGCGCCGTCGCCGGCGGCGATGACGATCTGCTTGAACGGCGTGGTGGTGGCGTCGCCCGCCGCGAAGACCCCGGGGACGGAGGTCGCCCCGTGGCCGTCCACCTCGATCTCGCCGCGCGGGGTGAGCGCAATGGCGCCCTCCAGCCACTCGGTGTTCGGGACCAGGCCGATCTGCACGAAGATCCCCTCGAGTTCGACGGTGTGCAGGCCCTCGGTGGCCCGGTCGCGGTAGACCAGGCCACTGACCTTGGCGCCGTCGCCCAGCACCTCGGTGGTCAGGGCCGAAGTGATGATGGTGACGTTGGGCAGGCTGGCGAGCTTGCGCTGCAGGACCGCATCGGCTCGCAGCTGGCTGTCATATTCGATCAGGGTGACGTGGGCGACGAGGCCGGCCAGGTCGATGGCCGCCTCGACACCGCTGTTGCCGCCGCCGATCACCGCCACGCGCTTGCCCTTGAACAGGGGGCCGTCGCAGTGGGGGCAATAGGCCACGCCGGCGTTGCGGTACTGCTCCTCGCCAGGCACGCCCATCTGCCGCCAGCGGGCGCCAGGCGCCAGGATCAGGGTCTTGGCCTTCAGCACCGCGCCGTTCTCCAGCACGATCTCATTGAGGTCGCCGGCCGCGCGCGCCGGGATCAGCCTGGCGGCCTTCTGCAGGTTCATCACGTCGACGTCGTAGTCCTTGACGTGCTGCTCCAGGCCCGAGACCAGCTTAGGACCCTCGGTGTGGGGCACCGAGATGAAGTTCTCGATGGCCATAGTGTCCAGCACCTGGCCGCCGAAGCGCTCGGCCGCCAGGCCGGTGACGATGCCCTTGCGGGCGGCATACACCGCCGCGGCCGCGCCGGCCGGGCCACCGCCCACCACCAGCACGTCGAAGACGCCCTTGGCGGCGATCTTGGCGGCGTCACGGGCCGCGGCGCCGGTGTCCAGCTTGGCCAGGATCTGCTCAAGGCTCATGCGGCCCTGGTCGAAGGGCTGGCCGTTCAGCAGGACGGTGGGCACGGCCATGATCTTGCGGGCCTCGACCTCGTCCTGGAACAGGGCGCCGTCGATGGCGGTGTGACGGATGCGCGGGTTCAACACGCTCATCAGGTTCAGCGCCTGCACCACATCGGGGCAGTTCTGGCAGGTGAGCGAGAAATAGGTCTCGAAGGTGAAGTCGGCGTCGAGCGCCTTCACCTGGTCGATGACCTCGGCCTCCACCCGGGGCGGGTGGCCGCCGGCCTGCAGCAGGGCCAGCACCAGGGAGGTGAACTCGTGGCCCATGGGCAGGCCCGCGAAGGTCACGCGGGCCTCTGAGCCCTCCGCGCCCACGGTGAAGGAGGGGACGCGCCCATCGGTCCCGTCCTCGCGGACGGTGACCTTGTCGGAGGCTTCCGCGATGTCGGCCAACAGGGCCTTGAGTTCGGCCGACTTGGCCGAGGCGTCGAGGCTGGCGACCAGGACCACCGGGTGGCGCAGGTTCTCCAGATAGGTCTTGAGCTGGGACTTCAGGCCTTGATCCAACATGGCGGACTCCGGTGGGGACGCGGGACTTTCGGGGGAGGGTGCGCCGCCGCCGTTCCGATGAACGGCGGCGGACGCGGGGTAGGCCTTAGATCTTGCCGACCAGGTCGAGGGAGGGGGCCAGTGTGGCCTCGCCTTCCTGCCACTTGGCGGGGCAGACTTCGCCCGGGTGGGCGGCGACGTACTGAGCGGCCTTGACCTTGCGCAGCAGTTCCAGGGCGTCACGGCCGATGCCGCCGGCGGTGATCTCGACGATCTGGATCTTGCCGTCGGGGTCGACCACGAAGGTGCCGCGGTCGGCGAGGCCGGCCTCTTCGATCATCACGTCGAAGTTGCGGGTGATCACGCCGGTGGGGTCGCCCACCATGACGTAGTCGATCTTCTTCACGGCTTCGGAGGTGTCGTGCCAGGCCTTGTGGGCGAAGTGGGTGTCGGTGGAGACGCTGTAGATCTCCACGCCCAGCTTCTTGAACTCGGCGTAGTTGTCGGCCAGGTCCTCAAGCTCGGTCGGGCAGACGAAGGTGAAGTTCGCCGGGTAGAAGAACACCACCGACCACTTGCCCTTCAGATCGGCGTCCGAGACGGAGATGAACTTGCCGGCTTGGAAGGCATCGGCCTTGAACGGCTTGATTTCGGTATTGATGAGGGACACGCGAGCTCCTGGTTGGTTCGGGAAGGAGACCGCTGTCTATATGGCGCCGCAGCATTGGGGAAATTGATAATATAAGTCGTCGGGATAGATTTTATCTATTCCATACGAGGGCGCGCTGTCAGCCCGGCTTGCCGGTCTCGATCAGCGTCTTCAGCCGGGCCACCTGCTCGCCGATGACCGCGTCCACCGGCTTGGCCCATTGTTCCGCCAGCCCACCCTTGGCGTAGCCGCCGACGTCGTAGGTGACGGTGAGCACCGTGGTGGTGGGATCCGCGCCGGCCTTGAAGCTGAAGGCCATGTGGCCGCCGGCGCCGGTGAACTGCAGGGGGCCCAGGGCGCCCGAGAGCCGCAGGGCGCCAGCATCGGCATAGACCACCGTCATGTGACGCACGAAGCCGTCCTTCAGCTTCTCGCAGAAGCAGCCTGTCGCCAGGTCGATGGTCAGGTTGCGGGCGTCACCCGACCAGCTGTGGGACGAGCTCCACCAGGCGCTGGGCGTCAGGGTCGCGGAACGCACCTTTTCCGGCGGCGCGGCGATGGTGACGACGTGGCGACTCTGGAAACCCTGGGGCGACTGGTCGACGACCTCGGCGCGCGCGGCGCCGGCGAGCGACAGGGCGGCCACGGCCGCCAGCACGGTCTTCATGGGACGGCCTCCTTGCTAAGCTTGCTCGAAGCTTAGCGGAGCCCCCCAGAAAGTCTCTACCAGGGTGTGCTGGGCGCCGGGCTTGCCGGTGGTGAGGAAGACGCGACGGCCCAGGTCGCCCGCCGTGTATTCCGGATGCTTGGCCAGATAGGCCTCCAGGGCGTCCGAGGTGGCGTCGGGCTGGTGGATCAGCGGCGTGCCCGGCTTCAGCGCCGCGCGGAACATGTCGGCCACCATCTCATAGTGGGTGCAGCCGAGGATGGCGCGGTCAGGCGCCCGGCCAATGCGGGTGCTGATGGCTTTCACGTGGGCCTCGACCACCGTGGCCAGCTCCACAGCCCCGGCGCCGGCCTCGATCATCCGGGCCAGGTCGGGACAGGGTTCGGAGAACACCGCCACGTCCTGGCGGCGCTTGTCGATCTCGATCTCATAGACGCGGGAGCGCGCGGTGGCCGGGGTGGCGAACACCGCCAGCACGTCCAGCTTCTCCACCTTGTCGCCCCGGCGTTCGGCCTCATGCTCCCACGGCAGGCCGGTGGCCGCCTCTATGGTGGGCACGATGATGCCGAGCACGTTCACCGAGCGTTGTTTTTCCTTGCGGTAGCCCGGCAGCCAGGTCTGCTGCAGGCGCCGCAGGGCCACGCCGGAGGCGGTGTTGCAGGCCAGGACCACCAGGTCGCAGCCCCGGTCGAACAGAGCCTCGCAGCCGGCGCGGGTGAGATCGACGATCTCCTCCCCCTCGCGGCCCCCATAGGGCGTGTTGGCCTGATCGGCGAGGTAGATGAGGTCCGCCTGTGGGAAGCGGTCCACCAGCCGACGGTGCACCGTCAGTCCGCCCACCCCGGAATCGAAAACGCCAATGGCCATGGATCGCGCTTAGCCCTCCGGCGCGGCAGCGTCCAGCGCGCTATCGGGCGGACAGGTTCATTGAACGTGGTTACCCACTATTGACAATAATGTCAGCCTGACATAGCTGTCATTTTCAATTGGCCAGTCCTCCCCCAGCCTGGCTCGTCCTCCTCCCCGAGACCCACTGAAACGCCATGGCTATGCCCCTCTCCGCTCGTCCCGGACTCTCCAAGGACGACCCTGACTCCACCTGGACGGTTGGCGTCGAAGTCGATCTGGCCACCGCGCTCGCCCTGGCGCGCGCCTCCACCAGGGCCCTGCTGGAACTGTCCCCCCTCGCCCACCGCGAGATCCGTTCGGCCCTGGCCCACGAGATCGACATCCTGGAAACCCAGCGCGACCCGCTCTCGGCCGCCGCCGCCCAGGCCCTCAAGCAGTACCTGCCGGAGGCCGCCTGACCCCTCGACGCCCCATGAGGGTCAATCTGGAAGCCCGCGCCGCGGCGGCCGAAAGCCGCCGCGCGCAAACCCGTGCGCGCCTGATCGAGGCGGCGATGGCGGTGATCGCCGAGAAGGGCCCGGAGGCCTCGTCCATCGAGGACTTCGTGGCCGCGGCCGGGGTCTCGCGCGGCACCTTCTATAACTACTTCCCCACCTACGAAGACCTGCTCCACGCCCTGAACACCGAGATCTCGGAGGCCCTGGACAGGACCCTGGAGCCCGTCCGGTCAGGGATCGACGACCCCGCGGTGCTGTTGGCCACCGTCACCCACAGGATCTTGGCCGCCTACGCCATCGACCCGGTGCGCGGCTGGCTGGCCCTGAGGATCGAGTCGGCCGCGGTCCCGCGCCAGGCGGTGTTCGAGGCCCGCTTCGACGCCGTCTACAGGTCCGCCGTGGCCAGCGGCCGGTTCCGCGACTGCGAGGTCGCCGCCGCCCGCAACCTGGCCTTCGGCGCCGCCCGCATGGGCCAGCGCGACCTGGTCCTGGGGGCGGTCGCCGACGATCACGCCGTGGATCTGGTGTCCCTCATCCTGATCGCCTTCGGCCTGACCCCCCGTGAGAGCACCCAGATCAGCCGCGAGGCCTTCACCGCCGCCCGAGAAGCGACCCGCGCCCCTGGCTGACGGGCGAGATTACGGTCCTGTCATGTGACGTCCGGTTACATCCTGCCTAAGGTCCTGGCTCCTTGAGCAGATTTTTCGGAGTCGCCATGCATCGGCGCACGTTTCTCGCCGCGTCCAGCGCCCTGGCCGCCGCAACCCTGGTCCCGGCCGTGAGCCTCGCCGCCGACGCCGACATCCTCTCCGCCCCCTGGACCGGGCCCTATGGCGGGGTTCCGCCCTTCGACAAGGTCAAGGTCGCCCATTTCGCCCCGGCCATCGAGGCGGCCATGGCGGCGGAACTGGCGCAGGTCGAAGCGATCGCCGCCAATCCCGAGCCGCCAACCTTCGCCAACACCATCGAGGCCCTGGAGCGCACGGGCGACGCCAAGAGCCGTGTCGACACCCTGATGGGCATCTGGAGCGGCACGCTGTCGACCCCGGAGGTGCGGGCGGTGGACAAGGAAATCGCCCCGAAGGACGCGGCCCACGACGACGCGATCCTGCAGAACGCCGCGCTCTTCAGGCGCATCGAGGCGGTCTACGACGCCCGGACGACCTCGGGCCTGACGCCGGAACAGCAACGCCTGACCTGGGTCTATTGGAACCGCTTCGTGCGGGCCGGCGCCCGGCTGACGCCGGAAGCCAAGGCCCGGGTTGGCGCCATCAACCAGGAGCTGGCGCAGAACTTCACCAGCTTCAGCCAGAACCTGCTGGCCGACGAGACCAACTACGTCCTCTACCTGCGCACCGAGAGCGAGCTGACGGGCCTGCCGGACGACGTGCGTGACGCCGCCGCCGGCGCGGCCGCCGAGCGCGGCCACAAGGGCGAGTTCGCCATCCTCAACACGCGGTCCTCGATCGATCCGTTCCTGACCTATTCGACCCGGCGCGACCTGCGCGAGAAAGTCTGGCGCACCTTCTACAGCCGTGGCGACAACGGCGACGCCCACGACAACAACGCCATCATCAAGAAGATCCTCAAGCTGCGGGTCGAGCGCGCCCGGCTGCTGGGCTTCAAGACCCACGCCCATTGGCGGCTGGACAACGCCATGGCCAAGACGCCCGACAACGCGATGGCCCTGATGATGCGGGTCTGGCCCTCGGCCATCGCCCGGGTCCGGGAGGAGGTGGCCGAGATGCAGGCTATCGCCGACAAGGAAAAGGCCGGGCTGAAGATCGAGCCCTGGGACTACCGCTTCTATGCCGAGAAGGTCCGGGCCGAGCGCTACAATCTCGATATGAATGAGGTGAAGGCCTACCTGCAGCTCGACAAGCTGCGGGAGGGGATGTTCTGGGCCTCGGGCCAGATCTACGGCTTCACCTACCACCCGGTCACCGACGTTCCCGTGGCCCATCCCGACATCAAGGTCTGGGAGGTGAAGGGCGCGGATGGCCGCCATGTCGGCCTCTGGTACTTCGATCCCTATGCACGGGCTGGCAAGCGCTCAGGCGCCTGGATGAGCGCCTATCGCCGGCAGGAGACCTTCCGCGGCAAGATCACCACCATCGTCTCCAACAACTCCAACTTCGTGAAGGGCGCCCCCGGCGAGCCGGTGCTGATCAGCTGGGACGACGCCACCACCCTGTTCCACGAGTTCGGCCACGCCCTGCACGGCCTGAACTCCGACGTGACCTATCCCACCCTCGCGGGCACCGCGGTGGCGCGGGACTATGTGGAGTTCCCAAGCCAGGTGAACGAGGAATGGCTGGCGACGCCGGAGGTGCTGAACCGCTTCGCCCTGCACCACCAGACGGGCAAGCCCATGCCCGCCGCCCTGGCCGCCAAGATCGAGAAGGCCCACACCTTCCGCCAGGGCTTCGACGTGACCGAGTACCTGTCCTCGGCCCTCATCGACATGAAGCTGCACCTGGCGGGCGACGCCGACATCGATCCGGACGCCTTCGAGCGCGAGGAACTGAAGAAGCTGGGCATGCCGAGCGAACTGCCGATGCGCCACCGCACGCCGCAGTTCCAGCACGTCTTCGCCAGCGACGGCTATTCGGCGGGCTATTACAGCTACCTGTGGTCGGAGGTCCTGGCGCACGACGCCTACGGCGCCTTCACCGAGGGATCGGGGCCCTACGACAAGGCCGTGGCCAAGCGCCTGCACGACAAGGTCATGAGCATCGGCAACACCGTCGATCCGGCCGAGGCCTATCGCAGCTTCCGGGGCCGAGACCCGGACGTGAAGGCCTATCTCCGCGACAAGGGCTTCCCCACCAGCTGAGGCGCCGGCCCGGGTTCCTTGACCTTTCGGCCTGCCGAGCGCATAAGCGCGCCCTTCCGGCGCAGAGCAATCGCGCCCTCTACCGCTACGGCCCCCAGGTCTTATCTGGGACGAGAGCGGCGAGGCCCCCCGTCGACGTGATCGTCCACGGGGGTCGATTGCGTTTGGGCCACAGGGTGAATTGATGTTCGACGCGCTAACTGATCGGCTGTCATCTGTCTTCGACCGGC
>JAZKFM010000249.1:2620-10072 GCA_040386415.1 Pseudomonadota bacterium | reverse complement strand
GCTCCAGCCCGTCCATGCCGCCGCCCTGCATCCAGATGTCGAGCACCAGCAGGGACGGCTTGCGGGCCCGGATGGCGGCCAGCGCCGATTCCGAGTCGTTGGCGGTCCGCACCGCATAGCCCTCGTCCGACAGGATGCCGGCCACTAGCTCGCGGATATCGGCCTCGTCGTCCACCACCAGAATGTCAGCCGCCATTGGTCACCTCTAGTCCGTGATCGTCGGTGACGGCGCCCACCCGCGCCGTCGTCGGAAGTTTCAGCAGGACGCGGGCGCCCCTGCCCTGCGTCGCGTCGGTCAGAATCAGCTCGCCACCGTGGTCCTCGAGGATCCGTTTGACGATGGCCAGACCAAGGCCCGTGCCCTTCTCGCGGGTCGTGACATAGGGCTCGGTCAGACGGTCGCGGTCCTTTTCGGGTAGGCCCACGCCATTGTCCTCGATACTGATGCAGACGCCGGCCGCATCGGAGGTCAGCTCGGCGATGATCCGACCCTCGGGCTGGGGCTCATCGGCGACTCGGGCCGCGACGGCCTCCGCCGCGTTCTTCAGGATATTGGTCAGTCCCTGGGCCAGCATCCGGCCATCGGCCATCAACACGGTCGGCGGCAAGGGTTCCATCAGGTCGATCTCGATGTCGGGGCTCGCGACGCGCTGGGCGAAGACACCGGCCCGCAACAGCTCAACCAGGTCCTGCTCGGCGAACTTGGGCGCGGGCATGCGGGCGAAGGCGGAGAACTCGTCCACCATCCGGCCGATATCCCCGACCTGACGGACGATGGTGTCGGTGCAGCGGTCGAAGATTTCCAGGTCCTCGGCCGGGACCCCCTTGCGGAACTTGCGCTGCAGGCGCTCCGCCGAGAGCTGGATGGGGGTCAGGGGATTCTTGATCTCGTGGGCGATGCGGCGGGCCACGTCGCGCCAGGCGGCGTTGCGCTGGGCCGACACCAGGCGGGTGATGTCGTCGAAGGTCAGGACCAGTCCGCTCTCGCTGCGGCTGGCGCGGACCCGCAGGCGCCGGGTCTCGCGGTCGCGGTCGACATCGACCTCCTCCTCGGCCTCGCCGGCGATGCGTGCGTTTTCGGCGATCAGCACGAACTCGGGGGCAACATCGGCGAGCCGGCGGCCCCGCACAACGGACGCCCCCAGCCCCAGCAGCTCAGTCGCCTGACGGTTGGCGGCGGAGATCTGGCCCGACGAGTCCAGGCCGATGACCCCGGCCGACACCTCCGCCAGCACCGTCTCGATGAACTGCCTATCCTGATCAGCCTCGTCTCGCGCGCGCTGAAGCGCCGCTTGCTGAGCCTGAAGATCGTGCGTCATGCTGTTGAACGCACGCGATAAAACCGCGATTTCCTCAGGGTCTCGTTCAGCATCCACCCGGGCGGTCAGATCGCCGCCGGCCACCTTGCCCGCGGCCTGCACCAGGCGGCCCACGGGCCCGGAAATGGCGTTGGCGGCCGCCATTCCGAGCCAGACCGCGCCCACGAGGACCAGCAGGGCGGTCTCCATGTAGGAGAGCACGAACACAGCCTGGATCCGCTGCCGGCTCTGGGCGGCCTCGCGATAGGACACCAGGGAGGCGTCGGCGTCGGTCAGGTGGTTTATAATCCCCTTCTCGACCGGCTTGGCCACGTAGAGATAGGCGTCGGGATAGGCTGTCAGCTTGAACACCGCGCGCATCAGGTCAGCCGAATCGAAGGCCGGCACCGAAATGTCGCCCTCATCGGCGGCCTTGAAGCTGCTCTCGGGCGGCGTGACGTAGGCTGGCGCATCGCCGGCCTCGGCGCGGGCCAGCACCCGGCCCTCGCCATCGATCAGATAGGCCGCCGGGAAGGCGTGGTACGACGCCTGGTAGGCCAGGAAATGGCTGAAGGTGATGGGGCTGGATTGCAAGGCCGGCGCCGCGCGGTTGAGGTCCACGGCCATCAGGGTGACGTGGTCGCCGATGTAGCGCTTCTGGTCCTCCACATAGGACCGCGCCACCGTGGCCGAGTTCTCCACCACGGTCTGGACCCGCTCGGAGAACCAGTTTTCCACCCCGCGGTTGACCAGCACGCCATAGAACAGCGCCACGACCACGGCGGGCGCGACGGCGGCGAGCGCGAACATCGCGACGAATCGCAGGTGCAGGCGAGCCCCCGCGTCCATCGACCGGGCGTCCAGCAGAGCCACCAGCCGTGCTGCCATGATCGCCGCGAGGCCGAGGATCAGCACCAGGTTGAAGCCGAGCAGCACTAGGATGTTCTTGCTCGCGGGCGCCAGCGGCCCGGTCTCGGGCGGCGACGCAGCGAGCAGGATGGCGACGCCGGTGAGCACCAGGGCCAGGGCGTAGCCGCCGCCGAGCACATAGCGTGACTGAACAGCCCGCCACAGCCGCGCGGCCGGCGCTCGAGGACTCTCGCCGTCGTGGGTCAGGGACGCCATAACGCCGCGACCCTAGGCGGAACTGTGCCTGAGACTCAACAGGTTGTTGCGAGAATGCTTCACATACGCGTCAGGGACGGTCAGCGGCGTCCACGGGCCATCTCCACACCCAGGTCCTGGATCTTCTTGCGCAGGGTGTTGCGGTTGAGACCGAGGATCTCGGCGGCGCGAACCTGGTTGCCGCGGGTGGCGGTGAGGGTGAGCTGGATCAGCGGACGCTCGATCTCCTCCAGCACCCGGTCGTAGAGCCCCGCGGGCGGCAGACCGTCAGGCTGCTCGGCGAAATAGCCGCCGAGGTGGCGCTCCACCAGGCTCGCCAGGGTCACCGGCCCCTCCTGGCCCTGGATCTGCGGCTGCTGGTCGGCCAGTTCGCGCTCGACGATTCGGGCGCTGATCAGCTCTTCGGCATAGAGGGCGCAGATGCGGCGGATCAGGTTCTCCAGCTCGCGGACGTTGCCGGGCCAGAAGTGCAGCTTCAGCCTTTCAAGCGCGGCGGCGTCGATGGTCTTGGACGGCAGGCCCTCGCGGTTGGCGCGCAGCAGGAAGGCGCGGGCCAGGTCCGGGATGTCTTCCACCCGGTCACGAAGCGGCGGCAGCCGCAGCGGGGCGACGTTGAGGCGGAAGAACAGGTCCTCGCGGAATAACCCCTGCTGGATCAGGCCCCGCAGGTCACGATTGGTGGCGGCGATGATCCGCACATTGGGCCGGCGGCCGGTCTTCGGGTTCAGCGCCGGTTCGGAGCCGTCGATGACGCGCAGCAGCCGAGTCTGGGCGTCCAGCGGCATGTCGCCGATCTCGTCCAGGAACAGGGTGCCGCCGTCGGCCTCGACGAGCTTGCCGTGGTCGCCATCCTCGCGGCCGAACAGCTCGGTCTCCACCCGCTCGCGGGGCACGGCGGCCAGGTTGATGACCACGAACTTGCCGTCCTTGCGGCGTCCCATCTCGTGCAGGGCGCGAGCCACCAGCTCCTTGCCGGTCCCGGACTCTCCGAGGATCAGCACGGTGAGGTCGGCGCCCACCAGGCGGGCGATGGTCCGGTAGACGTCCTGCATCGGCCCTGAGCGGCCGATCAGCGGCAGGCGCTCGTCGCGCACGGCGCGGGCCTGGGCCTTGGAGGCCTCGCTATCGGCAGGCTTGGCCAGGGCCCGGCGCGCCGCCGAAGTCATGTCGTCCAGGTCGAAGGGCTTGGAGATGTAGTCGAAGGCGCCCACCTCGGCGGCGTTCACCGCCGTCAGCAGGGTGTTCTGGGCGCTCATCACGATGACCGGCAGCTTGGGGCGGTCCTTGCGGATGCGCGGCAGCACGTCGAAGACGTTCTCATCGGGCATCATCACGTCGGTGACCACCAGGTCCCCTTCCCCGTCCGAGACCCACTTCAGCAGGGTCGTGGCGTTGCCGGTGGCGCGGACCTGGTAGCCGAGACGGGTGAAGGCCTGGCTGAGCACCAGCCGGATCGAGGAGTCGTCGTCGGCGATCAGGATCTTCTTGTTGGCGTTGGCGGCGATCGCGTTCATGCCGAGACGTCCTCTTGAGATGCGATGGGCAGCAGCACGCGGAATGTCGTGCGGCCAGGCTCGGATTCGAAATCGATCAAGCCGCCGTGGCCGGACACGAGCTTGGAGACGAGCGCCAGGCCGAGACCGGCTCCGTTGACCTTGGTGGTGACGAAGGGTTGGAAAAGGCTCTCCCGCAGATGGGCCGGGATGCCAGGTCCGTTGTCGACGATGCGGATTTCCAGGGGCGCGCCGCGCAGGGCCTGGCCCTTGGCGGCCCGGACCCGGACGCCGTGACGGTAGGCGGTGTGGATCGTCACCTCGCCACGGTTGTCGCCCCGGCTGTGGGCGGCTTCCGAGGCGTTCTTCACCAGGTTAAGGAAGATCTGGATGAGTTGATCCTCATCGCCATAGGTCAGCGGCAACGAGGGGTCATAGAGGTCCTTCATCACCAAGCCGTCGGCGAAGCCGTTGACCGCCAGGGCCCGGACCCGGTCCAGCACCTGGTGGATATTGATGGGCGTGCAGACCGGCAGGGCGTCGTCGGAGAAGGCCTCCATCCGGTCCACCAGGCGGCGCACCCGGTCGGTCTCATCGACGATCAGCTGGGCGAGCGGCGTGTCTTCGGCCTTGGCGCCGGCCTTCAGCAACTGGGCCGCGCCTCGGATCCCCATCAGCGGGTTCTTGATTTCGTGGGCCAGCATGCGGCCGAGGCCGACGATGGTGCGCAGGCCGGCGGCCTCAGCCCCTGTGCGCTCCCCGCCCAGGGCGCCGCCCTTGACGTGCAGGGTCAGTAGCACCGACCCGTCGCCGAGCGGGGCCGCCGCGCCGTCAGCCTCGAAGGAGGGATGGCCGAACAGGCTGATCTCCACCCCGCGTTCGCGGACCGGAGCGTCTTCCTCCAGGGCCCGGTTGAGCAGGGAGACCAGGGCCGAGCCCTCCGGCAGGGCCGCGCCGAAGCGGCCCCGGGTCAGCAGGCTGAGCCCCTGGCCGAACAGGGCCTCGGCGGCCTCGTTCACCGCCACCAGGGCGCCGTCGCCGTTCACCACCAGGGCGGGTTCGGGGGACAGGTCGAAGGCCGCAGCCTTCAGGACATCAAGATTCACGCCGCTGTTCGCGGCCCTTGTTCGACTGTTCATGCCGCCAATCTCGTTTGGGGATCGCGCCAGAGCGCGATCAGGCCTTCCTCGACCAGGGCGGGATCCTCCAGGCGGCAAAGCGCGGAACGTGCGCTCTGCCTGGCCTCGACCTGCATGGGCCAAGGCGCGTTATCGACATAGGACGCCAGGTGCTTGCGGAAGATCCGCAGGCCCAGGCGGTCGCCGTAGAAGTTCAGGCTGTCCCGGAAGTGCTCCAGGGCGATGCCCAGGCGGGTCTCGACGTCGGGCTCGACGAAGGTTCCGCCGTTCAATTCGGTCTCGATCTGGGTCGCGACCCAGGGCCGGCCATAGACGCCGCGCCCGACCATGACGCCATCGGCGCCGGACTGGGCCAGGGCCTCGCGGGCGGTAGCGCCGTCGACGATGTCGCCATTGACGATCACCGGGATGGAAACCGCGTCCTTCACCGCGCGGACGGCGGTCCAGTCGGCGACGCCCCTGTAAAACTGGCTGCGGGTGCGGCCGTGGATGGTGACCGCCTTGGCGCCGCGCCGTTCCGCCATCGCGGCGATCTCGGGTGCGTTCCTCGACGAGTCATCCCAGCCCAGGCGCATCTTGACGGTGACCGGCACATCGACGGCGTCCACGGTCGCGGCGATGATCGCCTCGGCCAGGTCGGGCTCGCGCATCAGGGCCGAGCCGGACTGGGCGCCACCGGTTACCTCCTTGGCCGGACAACCGAAGTTCAAGTCGATGATCTGGGCGCCCGCCTGCGCCGCCAGCACGGCGCCGCGCGCCATATGGACGGGATCACGGCCGACCAGTTGAACCACCATCAGGGGCAGGCCCTCGCCCACCGCGGCGCGGCGCACGACATCGGGGCGGCCCCTGGAGAACTCGGCGCAGGCGACCATCTCGGTCGCCACATAGGCGGCCCCGAGCTTGCTGGCGGCCTTGCGGAACGGCAGGTCGGAAACGCCGGTCATAGGCGCGATCCACGCCCGGCCCAGCACTTCGATATCCCCGACTGCGAGCTTGTTGCTCATTTTGTAATCAACCCCATCGCCGCCTTTTTAGGCAATTTGTGCGGCGTCGTAAAGCCTAGACAGGACACGATCGCCCTCTAAACAACGTCGCCATGAACTTTTCTGCCGTCGTCGTCGCCGCAGGCTCTAGCACCCGGGCCGGACCAGGGGCGCCCAAGCCGTGGCGCAGCCTGGGTGGGCGGCCCATTCTGCGTTGGTCGGTCGAGGCCCTGAGCCTCGCCGGAGCCCGAGAAATCATCGTGGTCACCGCGCCCGAACGCGTGCCGGACGCAGACGAGGCCCTCGCCGGATTAACGGGCTGGAGAGCTGTCGCCGGCGGCGCCGTGCGGGCTGAGTCGGTCCAGTTGGGCCTCGCCGCACTCGCCGGTCCCGACGAAGACGCGGTGCTTGTCCACGACGCCGCACGTCCCTTCGTCACCGCCGCCCACATCAACAGCCTGCTGTCGGCCCTGGCGGAGGCTGACGGCGCGGTGCCCGCCCTCCCCGTCGCCGACACCCTGAAGCGCGGGGTGGGCATCGTCGCCGAGACGGTGTCGCGCGACGGCCTCTGGCGCGCCCAGACGCCGCAGGCGTTCCGTCTTCGCACCCTGAGGCAGGCCTATGGCGCCTGGCCCGCCGACGCTGAGCCCACCGACGACGCCGCTGTGGTGGAGCGCGCCGGGGGCAAGGTGGCTCTGGTTCCGGGCGATCCCCTGTTGATGAAGCTGACCTATCCGGAGGACTTCGCCATGGCCGAACAGCTGGCGGGCGGACGGCGGATTGTGCGCACCGGTTTTGGGGTCGACGCCCACCGCTGGGGTCCCGGCGAGGCGGTCTGGCTCTGTGGGGTCAAGATCGATCACGACCAGACCTTGGTCGGCCACTCCGACGCCGACGCCGGTCTGCACGCCCTCACCGACGCGATTCTGGGGGCCATCGGCGAAGGCGACATCGGCGAGCACTTCCCCCCCACCGATCCCCAATGGAGAGGGGCATCTTCTGACCGCTTCCTGGTCCACGCGGCCAAGCTGGTGGCGGCCAAGGGCGGATCGATTCTCAACGTCGACGTCACCCTGATCTGCGAGCGCCCGAAGATCCGCCCGCACCGCGACGCCATGCGCGCGCGTCTGGCCGACCTGCTGGCCCTGCCCCTCGACCGGGTCAGCGTAAAGGCCACCACGACCGAAGGCATGGGCTTCACCGGCCGGGGCGAAGGCCTGATGGCCCAGGCGGTGGCGACGGTGGAGACGCCTGCTTAAGGCAGCCAGTCCCAGCGTTCCTTCATGCGGCCGTATAGGGCGCCCACGAGGTTGGTGTAATCGTCCGTCCAGGGCCGCGCGAGGGTGGGTTCGCTGGGCGTCCAGCGCCGATCGGCCTTGAAGGCGGCGAGCGCCGCCTCGTTTCGCGCCAC
>JAZKFM010000249.1:0-2610 GCA_040386415.1 Pseudomonadota bacterium | reverse complement strand
ATCAGGGCGTCCTCCGAAGACTCCCAGAGCATGGGCGAATCCTTGGACGCGCCATGCCGCTGCAAGAGCGCCTCCCCGCCGGCGGCGTAGGCGACCGCCATGGCTGGGCTGCGCAGATCCAGGTTCCGGTTCGACAGATGGAGGATCAGCACCCCGTCGGGCTTGATGTGGGTCAGGTAGGCCTTCATCGCCTCCACGGTCAGCAGGTGGGCCGGCACGCTGTCGGAGGAGAAGGCGTCGATCAGCAGGACATCGAACTGGTCTGCCGGCTGCTTGGCGAGCGTCAGGCGGGCGTCACCCACCACGTAGTCGATCTGGCCCTTGGCGCATTCGCTCGTGTAGCTGAAGTGCTTCGGGTCGGTGGCGATGCGGATCACCAGGGGGTCGATCTCGAAGAAGGTCAAGTGATCGCCGGGCCGGGTGTAGGCCGCCACGGCCCCCGTCCCCAGGCCCACGGCGCCGATCCGCAGGGCGGGCCTCTCGCCCAGCCGCTGGGTGAACACCTGGCCGATGGGGGTCTCGGGCGCGTAGTAGACCAGGGGCCGGCAGCGCCAGCGCGCATCCTGGGCCTGGGCGCCGTGCAGGGTCGTGCCATGGGAGAGCATCCGGACCGTGCCGCCCATTTCCGCCAGCCGCAGTTCCGACTGACGGACCACCCCGAAGAAGCTGCGCCAGCTCTTCAGCACGTCGACCTTGTCGCCCGCGCCTTCCGCGGCCAGTGAGATGATGGTGATGATGCCGAAGAAGACGATGGCGCGCCGGCGCACCAGGAAGGCGCAGACGACGGCCACGGCCAGGGCGACCTTCACCAGCAGCAGCATCAGGTCGTGGCCGGTGATGCCCAGGATGTCGGCGCGGCCGATCTCGCCGGTATAGGCGGCCAAGGTGGCGACAGGCGCCGCGGCGGCGGCGAGGCTGCCGAGGGCGAAGGTCACCCAGCGCCAGCGCTCGATGGGGCCTTCGCCCCACGGGCGGACTAGGCAGGCCAGCGCCAGGACCAGGGGGTATTCCCAGACATTGTTGAAGATCGTCGGGGCCAGGAAGGCGTTGAACCCGCCGCCCACCACGCCGCCGAAGGACATCCACAGATAGAACTCGGTCAGCCGGCTTGGGCTCGGTCGGCGCGCCACCAGGGCCTGGTGGCACATCAGGGCGGTCAGGAAGTAGGCCGAGAGGTGGATGAAGAGCTGCAGGAACAGGTTGCTGGCCTTGAAGGGCAGCAGTGAGGCGCAGGCCGCCACGGCCGCGGCCTGCAGGATCAGCGTCGTGTCCTGCGAGATCGCCGGCTTGGTGGAGAAGGCGATGATGAAGGTGACCAGGTAGAGGGCCAGCGGCACCACCCAGATGAAGGGCGCTGAGGCCACATCCGTCGTCAGGTGGGTGGTGACCCCCATCATCAGGCTGGAGGGTATGGCCGCCAGAACGACCCAGGTCAGGCGATTGCGCCAGGTGACGGCGTCGTCGCCTGCGTCGGCAGTTTCAAGCACAACGGGCGCAGGCGCGGCGGGTCCGCGCGTGACGAAGTACATCAGGGCGGCCATCAGCAGGATGAAGCCGCCGTAGCCCAGGCTCCAGCCCATGGCCTGGGCGTGCAGGCTGGTGAGCGGCTCCACGACGATCGGATAGGCCAGCAGGGCGATCAGGCTGCCCAGGTTGCTGCTGGCGTAGAGGGCGTAGGGCTCCGAACCGCTATCGGCGTGCAGGGTGCGCGCGTGCCAGGCCTGCACCAGGGGCGCGGTGGCCGACAGCACGGCGAAGGGCGCGCCGATCGAGACGGCCATCACCCCCAGCAGCCACAGGGCGGGATGCTCCGAACTGGGTACGCCAAAGACCCCGGTGACATGCATCGGCAGCACCAGGGCGGCCAGGATCAGGGCCGCCAGGTGGATGCCCGCCTGCAGGCGGATCGATTGCACCCGCTGCAGCAGGTGGGCGTAGCCGTAGCCGACCAGCAGGGCGGTCTGGAAGAAGGCCAGGCTGGTGTTCCAGATCGACGGCCCGCCACCCAGCAGCGGCAGGACCAGCTTGGCGATCATCGGCTGGACCAGAAACACCAGGCTGGCGCTGGCGAAGATCGTGAGCGCGAACAGCAGCGGCGATCGGCCGACGGCGGAGGTTGCGGCGGCGTCCTGCGTGGTCATGTTTCGAATCGTCTTGTGTCTGGGGTCGCGGCGATGTTGTGGTCTCGCTTCACCCTTGCCTAGCTGTGTCGGAGTCGCGCGCCCATGTTTTCCCTCGAGATCGAGACACTCGCGCGCCTGCTCATCGACGAGGCCCGGGAGCGCAACCTGCGTATCGTCACCGCCGAGAGCTGCACCGGCGGCCTGGTGGCCGGCGCCATCTGCTCGATCTCCGGCGCGTCGGACGTCTTCGAGCGCGGCTTCGTCACCTACACCAACCGCGCCAAGCAGGAACTTCTCGGTATTCCGGGCGACCTGCTGGCTGACCTGGGGGCCGTCTCCGAGCCCGTGGCCCGCATGATGGCCGAGGGGGCGCTGGAGGCGTCAAACGCCCACATCGCGGTGGCCATCACCGGGGTGGCGGGTCCGCACGGCGGCACCTCGTTCAAGCCGGTGGGCACGGTCCATATCGCCACGGCGCGCACCAACC
>JAZKFM010000248.1:0-29617 GCA_040386415.1 Pseudomonadota bacterium | reverse complement strand
CGCTGGCCTCACCCCATGGCAGAGGGTGAACAACCTCCTTGGCAACGACAGCTAGGTCTCCGACTTGTGGCGCCAGGCTTTTTCTTCCAGGCCCGAGCGTCCTTCGCGGCTTTCCAGCCAGGAGGCGACGTCGTCCAGGCTGACGCCGGCGGCGGCGAGGACCACCAGGAAGTGGTACATCAGGTCGGCGCTCTCGGCGGCCAGGCCGTCCCTGTCCTTCTGGACCGCGGCGATCACCACCTCGACGGCTTCCTCGCCCAGCTTCTTGGCGGCGCGCTCGACGCCTTCCGACAGCAGCTTGGCGGTATAGGAGCTGTCGGGGCTTGCGCCCTTGCGCTGCTCGATGGTGGCGGCGAGGCGGTCGAGGGTCTCGGTAAAGCGGCTCATGCGAAAGCCTCCGTCAGGCGGACAGGGATGTGAGCCTCGGCCATGGCGCGCTTGACCTCGCCGATGGAGACTTCCCCGAAGTGGAAGATCGAGGCGGCCAGGACGGCGTCGGCCCCGCCCTTGGTCACGGCCTCCACCATGTGGGCCGCGCTGCCGGCGCCGCCCGAGGCGATCACCGGCACGTTCACCGCGCTGGTGATGGCGTGGAGCAGGTCGATGTCGTAGCCGGTCTTGGCGCCGTCGCGGTCCATGGAGGTCAGCAGGATCTCGCCGGCGCCGCGCTTCACCGCCTCTATGGCGTAGTCCACCACGTCCAGCCCCGTCGCGGTGCGGCCGCCATAGGTATAGACCTCCCAGCCGTCGTTGCGGCCGCCGGAGCCGTTGCGCGCCGTGCCGTGCTTGGCGTCGATGGCCACCACCACGGCCTGGGAGCCGAAGGCGTCGGCGCAGGCGCTGATCAGGTCGCGGTTCTCCACCGCGGCGGTGTTGACGCTGATCTTGTCGGCCCCGGCCAGCAGCAGACGCCGGGCGTCCTCCACCTGGCGGATGCCGCCCCCGACCGACAACGGCATGAAGCAGACGTCGGCGGTGCGGGCGATGACGTCGAGGATGGCGCCGCGCCGCTCGTGGCTGGCGGTGATGTCCAGGAACATCAGCTCGTCGGCGCCCGCCGCGTCATAGGCCGTGGCCTGTTCGACCGGGTCGCCGGCGTCGCGCAGGGCCACGAAGTTCACGCCCTTCACCACGCGGCCGTCCTTGACGTCCAGGCAGGGGATGACGCGAACCTTGAGCATCAGGCGGCGACCTTGAGGGCCTCGGCCGGGTTGATGGCGCCGTTGTAGAGCGCCCGGCCCAGGACGGCGCCGGAGATCGGCACGCCCTTGCGCGCCCGCAGGCGCACGATGTCGTCGACGCTGGCCAGGCCGCCGGCGGCGATCACCGGGATGTTCACGGCGTCGGCGATGGCCCCGAAGGCCTCGACATTGAAGCCCATCACGGTGCCGTCGCGGTCGATGTCGGTGATGATCAGGGCGCCGACCCCGGCGTCCTCGAAACGCTTGGAGACGGTGACGGCGTCGAGGTCGGAGCTTTCGGTCCAGCCTTGGGTCGCCACCTTGCCGGCCCGCACGTCGACGCTGACGGCGATCTGCTCGGGCCATTCGCGGGCGCAGGCCTTGACGATCTCGGGCTCGGTGACGGCGATGGTGCCCAGGATCACCCGGGAGACGCCGGCCTCGATCCAGCGCTCGACGTCCTTCATGGACCGGATGCCGCCCCCCAGCTGGATGGGGATGGAGACGCTTTCGAGGATCGCCTCGACGGCCTTCTCATTGATCGCCCGGCCCTGGACCGCGCCGTTCAGGTCGACGACGTGGACCCAGTGGAATCCTGAGTCCACGAACTGCCGGGCCTGGTCGGCGGGGGAGGCGTTGAAGACGGTGGCGGTGGTCAGGTCGCCGTGCAGCACGCGCACGCACTGGCCGTCCTTCAGATCGATCGCGGGATAGAGGATCACGGACGCCACTCCAGGAATCGCGCCAGGAGGGCAAGCCCGGCGCTCTGCGACTTTTCAGGGTGAAACTGTACGCCCGCGACGTTGCCCTTGGCGACAGCCGCGGGGAATCGGCCGCCGTGATCCACCCAGGCGGCGACGTCGGTCTCGTCGTCCGGGTAGAAGGCGAAGGAATGGGTGAAATACATCGGCTGGTCGCCGATCGCCGCGATGGGGGCCGGCCCGTGGGGGTTCACCAGGGTGTTCCAGCCCATGTGCGGGATCTTGATGGCGGGGTCGGCGCTCTCGATCCGGCGGACATCGCCGCCGATCCAGTCCAGGCCGCGGGTCTCGCCGAACTCCAGGCCGCGCGTGGCCATCAGCTGCATGCCGACGCAGATGCCCAGGAAGGGCTGGCCCTTGGCGCGCACCGCCTCGGTCATCGCCTCGATCAGGCCCGGACGCTCGGAAAGCGCGGTCATGCAGGCCGAGAAGGCGCCCACGCCGGGCAGGACGATGCGGTCGGCGTTGGCCACCGTCTGCGGATCACAGGTGACCACGATCTCGCTTTGGCCGTCGGCCGCCTTCACCAGGGCCTTTTCGGCCGAGCGAAGGTTGCCCGACCCGTAGTCGATCAGGGCGACACTCTGCATGGATCAGATCCTAGAGGACGCCCTTGGTCGACGGAGCGTGACCATGGGTCTTGGGGTCGAGTTCGATGGCGGTCCGCAGGGCGCGGGCCAGGGCCTTGAAGCCGCTCTCGGCGATGTGGTGGCTGTTGTCGCCATAAAGGGTTTCCAGGTGCACGCAGGCGCCCAGGTTCATGGCGAAGGCCTGGTGGAATTCCTTGAACAGCTCGGTGTCGAACTCGCCGATCTTCGGGGTTTTGAACGCGACCTTCCAGATCAGGTACGGGCGATTGCAGAGGTCCAGCGCGCAGCGGGTCAGGGTCTCGTCCATCGGCACATAGGCGTGGCCGAAGCGGTAGATGCCCTTGAACCCGTCCAGCGCCTGCCGGATCGCCAGACCGATCACGATCCCGGTGTCTTCCACGGTGTGGTGGAAGTCGATGTGCAGGTCGCCCTTGGTGCGGACGTAGAGGTCGATCCCGCTGAAGCGCGCGAGGCCGTCCAGCATGTGGTCAAAGAAGCCGATGCCGGTCTCGACATCGGACACGCCGGAGCCGTCCAGATCCACGCGAACCGTGATCTGGGTTTCCTTGGTGTTGCGGACGACTTCGGCCGTGCGGGCCATGGCTTAGAGTCCTTTCGACGCCGCCAGGTCTTTCAGATTGACCAGGGGACGCGGGCCGTAGTGCGAGATCACTTCCGACGCCGCCAGCGAACCGAGCTGGCCGCAGACGTTCAGCGGCCGGCCCTTGGCGAGACCGAACATGAAACCGGCTGCGTATTGGTCGCCCGCGCCGGTCGTGTCCACGACTTTCTCCACAGCATAGGCGGGAACGTCGAAGGTTTCGCCGGCCGCGCAGATGGTGGAGCCGGCCGCGCCGCGGGTGACGGCGGCGATCTTAACCTTGCCGCGCATCTGGGCCATGGCGTCATCGAAGTCGGTGGTCTGGAACATCGCCATCAGTTCGGTGTCGTTGGCGAAGACCAGGTCGACCTGGCTTTCGATGAAGCCCAGCAGGGCCTCACGGTGGCGTTCCACCACAAAGCCGTCCGACAGGGTGATGGCCATCATCCGGCCGGCGCCCCGGGCCAGGCCCGCGGCCTTGGCGAAGGCGCGGCGCGCGGCCTCGGCGTCGAACAGATAGCCCTCGAGATAGACGATCTTGGCGCCCTCGATGATGGCGGCGTCCACATCATCGGCGGCGAACTCGGTCGAGGCGCCCAGATAGGTGCACATGGTGCGCTCGCCATCGGGGGTGACATTGATAAGCGACCGCGCCGTGGCGGGCCCCCCGGTCAGCGGCGGGGTGTCGAAATGGGCGCCGATGGCCCGCATGTCGTGGGCGAAGACATCCCCCAGCTGGTCCTTGGCCACCTTGCCCATATAGGCCGCGCGGCCGCCGAAGCTGGCGACCCCGGCGATGGTGTTGCCGGCCGAGCCGCCCGAGGCCTCGATGCCTGAGGCCATCTTGCCGTAGAGCTCCACGCCGCGCGCTTCGTCGATCAGCATCATGGCGCCCTTGTCGAGCGCATTGGCCGACAGGAAGCCGTCGGTCGCCGGGGCGATCACATCGACGATGGCGTTGCCGATGGCGGCGACGTCGTACAGTTCGGTCATAAGGGCTTTCCGGGGAAACGTAGGCGGGCTGACTACAGGGAAAGACCAGCTTGATCAACGTGAGCGGGGCTTTGGACGGGACAAGGACATGCGGCTTTTTCATTTCAGCGACGATCCGGGCATCGAATGCTTTGTCCCCAGGCCGGTCCGGGTTCCCTCGACGCGGCCGCCGGGGCTCGATTGGCTGAACGGCCCGCTGGTCTGGGCCATCGATGAGGCGACGCAGCCGCTCTATTTCTTCCCCCGCGACTGCCCGCGCATCGTGCTCTGGGAATCGCCGGCCACCACGGCGGAGGACCGGGAGCGCTGGTTCGGGGCCAGCGACGCGCGGATGATCGCCCATGTGGAGTGGGCCTGGCTCGAGCGCCTGCGTTCTGAGCCCCTCTACCGCTACGAACTGCCGGTGGAGAGCTTCGAGGACCTGGCCGACGCCGGCATGTGGGTGGCGCGCCAGGCCGTCACGCCCCTGTGCGTCGAAACCCTCGACGACCTGCCGGCCATGATGGCAGCGCACGGGGTGGAGCTGCGGCTCATGGCGAGCCTGGTTCCGCTGCGAGACGTCTGGTCCTCCAGCCTGCACGCCAGCGGGGTTCGGCTGCGACATGCTCAAGGTTGGGCGGCAACCCCTGACGCCGCCAAACGTTAGATGGCCAAGGCGGACCACCCGCCAAAAGTATCTGGAGGACCTGCACATGGGCATTCTCAATCAAGACAAGTCCAAGGACGACAAGCTCTCGGTCCAGGAGAAGCGAGCCATCAAGGAGGCCGAGGTGCCGCACGCCCGCAAGGTCGAGCCGCTGGAGGAAGGCGAGAAGCCTGACCAGTTGACGGACAAGGAGCAGAACGCCGAAGAGCGGCAGGAAGCCCTGCTGGACGAGGGCCTGGAAGAGAGCTTCCCGGGCAGCGACCCGGTAAGCGTCAAGCGCATCACCTGATCGCGTTTCCCAGTTGAGGCCGATCTTCGAAAGATCGGCTTGGCGAGGGGCGGCGGAGAAGCTTCACTGGATCGCATGATCCGAAAGCTCACCGCCGCCCTTTTCGCGTTTGGCCTGCTGGGCGCCGCCCCGGCCCCCGACTGGCGCCCCCTCGATCCCGAGTCCCTGCTGGTGATCGACACCACCAAGGGGCGGATCATCGTGGAGATGGCGCCCGACATGGCCCCCCAGAGCGTGGCCCGTGTGAAGCTTTTGGCCCGGGAAGGCGTCTATGACGGCCTACAGTTCCACCGGGTGATCGAGGGCTTCGTCAACCAGACCGGCAATCCCAACAACCGCGACGGCGGGGTCTCCCGTCACCCTGACCTGCCCCTGGAGGCGACCTTCAAGTTGAAGATCGCCGGTTACCGGGCGGTGGCCGCGCCGAGCGACGGGACGGTGGGTTTCCAGGGATCAGTCCCCATCGCCACGGTGTCGGGCCAGGAGGCGCTGCGCTCCACCGACGGCGCGATCCGCGCCTGGGGCGCCTATTGCCAAGGGGTCGCCGGCATGGGGCGGCAGGAGGCGCGCGACACCGGCAACAGCGAGATCTTCTTCATGCGGGGCTCCAGCCGCCGCCTGGACCGGGACTATACGGTCTGGGGACGCATCGTGGTGGGGCGCGACGTCAACAGCCTGCTGTCGGTGGGCGAACCCCCGGCCAGCCCCGACCGGATGCTCAAGGTGCGGGTGGCGGCCGACATGCCAGAGGCGCAGCGCCCCCGGCTCTCGATCCTGCGGGACGACAGCCCCGACTTCCGCGCCCTGGTCCGCCGGACGCGGATCGCCAAGGGGGCGGACTTCTCCATCTGCGACCTGGAGGTTCCGGTCCGGGTCGATCCCTAGCTCACGCCCCCGCGAACAGCATCTTCGACGGGCAGAGATCGGCGATGGGGCAGTCCTCGCACTTGGGCCTGCGCGCCACGCAGGTGTAGCGCCCGTGCAGGATCAGCCAGTGGTGGGCGCGGGTGAGGTAGGGCTCGGGCACAAGGCCCATCAGGTCGGCCTCCACCTGGTCCGGAGTCTTGCCCACCGACAGCTTCAGGCGGTGGGAGACCCGGTAGACGTGGGTGTCCACGGCGATGGCCGGCTCGATGCGCAACTCGTTCAGCACCACGCTGGCGGTCTTCCGCCCCACGCCGGGCAGGGCCATCAGGGCCTCGCGCTCCAGGGGCACCTCGCCGCCGTGCTGCTCCATCAGGATGGCGGCCGTGGCGATGACGTTCTTGGCCTTGGTGCGGAAGAGGCCGATGGAGGCGATGAACGGGATGAGGCCCTCTTCGCCGAGCTCCAGCATCTTGGCCGGGGTGTCGGCCACGGCGAACAGGGCGGTGGTGGCCTTGTTCACCGAGACGTCGGTGGCCTGGGCCGACAGGGCCACCGCGGTCACCAGCTCATAGGGGCTGGCATAGTTCAGCTCGGTGCGCGGATCGTCGCTGAGGGACAGGAAACGGTGAAAGATTTCCTCCACGCGGGCCTGTTCGGCGGAACTGACACGGGTCTTCTTCTTCGCCGGGGATCTGGGGGCTCTGGCCATGGCCGACCATTGTACGCCGCGACCTGCTTCGCCAAGGCCCCGCGCACGTGGCGCCTGTTTGGACGTCCGCAAATCGCCTAACCTGCCCGGGTCATGGATGATCTGGTCTTCATGGACGCCGAGATTCGCCCCAACCGCAGCCTGTCGCGGCGGGGGTTCGTGGTGCTCATCACGGTGCTGACGGTGCTGAACTGCGCCTCGGCCGCGGTCTTCCTCTCCATGGGCGCGGTCTTCGTGCCGATGTTCCTGGGGCTGGACCTGGTGGCGGTGGTGGTGGCCTTCCTGGTCAGCTTCGCCGCGGCCAAGCAGATCGAGCGCGTGCGGGTCACCGACCGCCAGGTGCAGGTGTTCCACGAGACCCCGACCTGGACCAGGCTGATGTGGGAAAGCCCCACGGCCTTCACCCGCGTCACCCTGCTGACCGAGGACGACCACGCCATCGACCTGCGCCTGGCCCTGTCGGGCAAGGAGGCCCCGGTGGCCCGGGCGCTCAGCCCCGCCGAACGCGCCGAATTCGCGAAGGCCTTGGAAGACGCCATCTACAAGGCCCGCCGCGGCTAGACGTGGCCCATTGCGGAAAGTTTAGACCTCAATTATATAGTTGAGATCTCAACTAACTGGAGGCGGACCATGCTCGCCCGTCGTGGAGTTCTGCACTGGCTGGCGGCCGCCGCGCCCCTGGCCGCGGCCGGGTGTTCGGGGGCCCCGGCGGTCGACCCCGCCGCGGCGTGGCGCTCCCCTGGGCTGGGCGAGCGCGACCCCCGCCGGTTCGCCCTGGCCCACGCGATCCTGGCTCCCAATCCGCATAACCGGCAGCCCTGGCTGGTGGACCTGGTGGGCGCCGACGAGATCATCTTCTACGCCGACACCGCCCGGCTGTTGCCTTTCACCGACCCGCCCAACCGCCAGATCACGCTGGGCTGCGGCGCATTCCTCGAATTGCTGAGCCAGGCCGCAGCCCAGGCGGGACATCGCGCCGAGATCGCCCTGTGGCCCGAAGGCGAGCCCCAGCCAAACCTCGACGCCCGCCCGGTCGCCCGTGTCCGGCTGATCCCCGACGCCACGATCCCGCGCGATCCGCTGTTCGCCCAGGTCCTGGAACGCCACACCAATCGCGCGGCCTTCCAGATGGACGCCCCGCCCACCGCCGCTGAGCTCGCCAACGTGATCGCCGCCGCCAAGGGCCCAGGCCTCGCTGCCGGAGCTGTGACAGAGGCCGGCGCCCGCGCGCGGCTGATCGATCTGGGATGGCGCGCCTGGATGGTGGAGGCGGAAACTCCGGCCACCCACATGGAGTCCGTGCGGCTGATCCGCATCGGCGCCGCCGAGGTCGCCCAGCATCGGGACGGCATCTCTCTCGACGGCCCGATGATGGAGGGGCTGAAGGCCGTGGGATTGATGAGCCGTGAGAACCTGGCTGATCCCGCCTCCTTCGCCTCGAAGACCGGGGCTGACATGTGGCGCGACATGCTGACGGGGACGCCGGCCTTCTTTTGGCTCAAGGGGGCCGATAACAGCCGGGTCACCCAGATCGCCGCAGGCCGGGCCTACGCCCGCGCGCAATTGGCGGCGACGGCTCAGGGGTTGTCGATGCATCCCTGGAGCATGGCCCTGCAGGAGTTCCCGCAGATGGCCAGCCTCTACGCCGCCACCCAGACCGCGCTGGGCGCCACCCCGCAGGCGCCGCTGCAGATGCTGGTGCGGATCGGCCGCGCCAAGGCCGTGGGCCCCGCGCCGCGCCGGGGGCTCGCGGCCCACATCCGCGCATGAGCCCCGCCCCGCCGCCGGTCTTCGTCTTCTTCAACGAGATCGGGATTATCGAGCATCTGTCCCGGACCGCGTTCGAGCGTGTCCTGCCGCCGGGTCTGTCGATGGCCGGCTTTACGGTGCTGAATCACCTGATCCGGATGGGCCATGAACGCCGCGCCCCGGCCAAGATCGCCAGCGCCCTGCAGGTGACCCGGGGCGCGATAACCGGAACCCTCAAGCGGCTGGAGAGCCAAGGCCTGGTGTCGGTTACGCCAGATCCGAAAGATGGCCGCGCCAAGGGGGTCAGCGTCACGCCGGCCGGTCGAGCGGCGCGGGACGCCGCGATCACAGCCCTGGAACCGGTGTTCGCGCATTTGCTGGGGGCGATCGCCGAGGCGGATCTGCAACAGGTGCTGCCGACTCTGCAGCGCGTGCGCCAGATCCTGGACGCAGCGCGCGACTAGAGGATGAACCGCGAGAGGTCGGCGTCCTTGGCCAGGTCGCCGACGTGGGCCTGCACATAGGCCGCGTCGATCTCGATGGCCTCGCCCGAGCGGTCGGAGGCGGTGAAGCTGATCTCCTCCAGCACCTTCTCCAGGATCGTCTGCAGCCGCCGCGCGCCGATGTTCTCCACCGAGCTGTTCACCGCCACGGCGGCGTCGGCGAGGGCGTCGACGGCCTCGGCCGTGAAGGTCAGGGTCACGCCCTCGGTGGCCAGCAGGGCCTGATGCTGGCGAATGAGGTTGGCCTCGGGCTCGGTGAGGATGCGGCGCATGTCGTCGCGGCTCAGCGGCTTCAGCTCCACCCGGATCGGCAGGCGGCCCTGCAGCTCCGGCAGCAGGTCCGAGGGCTTGGCCACGTGGAAGGCGCCCGAGGCGATGAACAGCACGTGGTCGGTCTTCACCGGCCCGTGCTTGGTGGAGACGGTGGTCCCTTCGATCAGGGGCAGCAGGTCGCGTTGAACCCCCTCGCGGGAGACGTCGGCGCCGCCCGAGCGTTCGCGGCTGGTGGCGACCTTGTCGATCTCGTCGAGGAAGACGATGCCCTGGTTCTCGGCCAGCTCGATGGCCTCCTGGGTCAGGGCCTCCTGGTCCAGCAGCTTGTCGCTTTCTTCCTGGATCAAGGGAGAGTGGGCTGCAGCCACGGTGGTCTTGTGGGTCTTGGTGCGGCCGCCGAAGGCCTTGCCCATCATCTCGCCGAGATTGAGCATGCCCATCTGCGAGCCCGGCTGGCCCGGAATGTCGAACATCGGCATGCCGCCGCCGGTGTCGGCCAGGGTCAGCTCCACCTCCTTGTCGTCCAGCTCACCGGTCCGCAGCTTCTTGCGGAAGCTCTCGCGGGCGGCGGTGGAGCCGGGGCCGGTCAGGGCGTCGAGGATGCGTTCCTCGGCGGCGGCCTCGGCCTTGGCGCGGACGGCGGCCCGGCGCTTGTCGCGCACCATGGACAGCGAGATCTCCACCAGGTCGCGGACGATCTGGTCGACGTCGCGGCCGACATAGCCGACCTCGGTGAACTTGGTGGCCTCCACCTTCAGGAACGGGGCCTGGGCCAGGCGGGCGAGGCGGCGCGCGATCTCGGTCTTGCCGACCCCGGTGGGGCCGATCAGCAGGATGTTCTTGGGTGTCACCTCGTCGCGCAGGGCCTCGGGCACGCGGCGGCGGCGCCAGCGGTTGCGCAGGGCGACGGCCACGGCCTTCTTGGCCTCGGCGTGGCCGACGATGAAGCGGTCGAGTTCGGAGACGATTTCGCGTGGTGAGAATTCGGTCATAGCGCCGTTAGATAGGTACGATCTGGACGGTTCAAGACGCAGCGGCGGGCCTTGAGTCGGATTCCGCGTGGCCCAAGCGTCCTTGGGTCAGGATCCAGAGCTGGAGAGAGCCATGCCGGCGCCCGCCGACACCGACGCCTATCTCGCCACCCTGCCGGTGGCGCAGCGCGAGGCCCTGGAGGTCCTGCGCCGCCAGATCCTGGCCGCCGCGCCGGGGGCTGTCGAATGCATCAGCTACGGCATGCCGGCGGTGCGCCTTCACGGGGTGCTGGTCTGGTTCGCCGCGGGCAAGGCGCACTGCGCCCTCTATCCCAGCGGCCTGGTGGCCGAGTTCGCCGACCGCCTGACCGACTACCAGACCAGCAAGGGCGCCATCCGCTTCCAGCCGGAGAAACCTTTACCGCCGCAGCTGATCGCCGACATCGTGGCCCGGCGGATCGAGCAGGATGAAGCCGCCGCCGCGGCGCGGGCTGCCAAGAAAAGGCGCTAGGCCCTAGAGGACTTCCACCGTCAGATTGCCGTTGGTGTAGACGCAGATCTTGGCCGCGATGGCCATGGCGTCGCGGGCGACGGCCTCGGCGCCCTTGTCGGTCTCCATGAAGGCGAGCGCCGCGGCCAGCGCATAGTTGCCCCCCGAGCCGATGGCCGCGACACCGGTTTCGGGCTCCAGCACGTCGCCCACCCCGGTGACGGTGAAGATTTTCTCCTTGTCGGCCACCAGCAGCATGGCCTCCAGCCTGCGCAGGTAGCGGTCGGTGCGCCAGTCCTTGGCCAGGTCGACGCAGGCCCGGGCCAGCTGGTCGGGATACTGCTCCAGCTTGGCCTCGAGGCGCTCGATGAGGGTCAGGGCGTCGGCGGTCGCGCCCGCGAACCCGGCGATCACCTTGCCGCCGGCCAGGGTGCGGACCTTGCGGGCGTTGCCCTTGACGATGGTCTGGCCCATCGACACCTGGCCGTCACCGGCGATGACGGTATGGCCGTCCTTGCGCACGGCCAGGATGGTGGTGCCGTGCCAGTCGGGAAAGTTGCTAGGATTGCTCATGTGAGCCGATGTGAGCAGGCGAAGGGCCGAGGTCAAGGACGATGAGTTTTTCCGACGACGAGGTCGAACGCTATGCCCGCCACCTGGTGCTGCGTGAGGTCGGCGGTCCCGGCCAGCAGCGGCTGAAGGCCGCCCGGGTGTTGATCGTGGGCGCCGGAGGCCTGGGCGCGCCCGCCGCCCTCTACCTCGCCGCCGCCGGGGTCGGGACCCTGGTTCTGGTGGACCCTGACAAGGTCGACGTCTCAAATCTCCAGCGCCAGGTGATCTACACCGAGGGCGATGTGGGCCGCTGCAAGGTCGACGCCGCCGCCGTCCGGCTGCAGGCGCTGAATCCCCACGTCCACATCGAGCGGGTCCCGGTCCACCTGGAAGAGGCCAATGCGCGGGGCCTGGTGCGCGGCTGCGACCTGGTGCTGGACGGCACCGACGACTTCACCACCCGCTTCACCGTCAACGCCGCCTGCGTGGCCGAGCATGTGACCCTGGTGTCGGGCGCCATCGGCCGCTGGACCGGCCAGGTCGGGGTCTTCCGCCGCGCGCCCTGCTACCGCTGCCTGGTGCCGGAGGTCCCGCCGGACGCCGAGACCTGCTCGGCCGTCGGCGTGGTGGGCGCCCTGGCCGGCGTCGTCGGTTCGATGATGGCGCTGGAGGCCATCAAGCTGCTTACCGGCGCCGGCGACCCGCTAAACGGCCGCCTGCTGATCTATGACGGCCTGTCCGGCGAAACCCGCACGGTCAGGATCGGCCCCGACCCGGAGTGCGAGGTCTGCGGAGGGCGCCCTTGACCGCCCCTGGGTCAGGCGCTGTTCCCTATGGGAAACAGGGAGGCTCGACCCATGAAGGCGCTGCTTTACCAGGGGGCCCGCGACATCCGCTATGAGGGGTTCCCGGACCCCACCCTGGCCGACGAGCGCGACGTGATCGTCAAGATGGAGCGCTGCGGGATCTGCGGCAGCGACCTGCACATCTATACGGGCCATGGCTTTTCCCCCGACCTCGGCTTCTGCGTCGGCCATGAGGCGGTGGGGGAGGTGGTCGAGGTGGGCCGGGGCGTCCAGCGCCTGAAGTCCGGCGACAAGGTGATGATCTCGGCGGCCGTGGGCTGCGGCGCCTGCGGCCCCTGCCTGGCCGGCGAGCTAAACCTCTGCGCCAACAACGCCATGCAGTGCTACGGCCTCAGCCACAGGCTGGAGGGCTGCCAGGCCGAGGCCATCCGGGTGCCCGCCGCCGACTTCAACTGCACGCCGATCCCCGAGGGCCTCACCGCCGACCAGGCCCTGATGCTCACCGACAACCTGCCCACCGCCTGGCACGGCCTGCGCTACGCCGAGGTGGGTCCCGGCAAGACCGTGGTGGTGGTGGGTCTGGGCCCCATCGGCCTGATGGCGGTGGAGGGCGCCTTCGTCCTGGGCGCCAGCAGGGTCTTCGCCATCGACCGGGTGCCCGAGCGCCGGGCCGTGGCCGAAAGCCTGGGGGCCCAGGCCTTTGGCGACGACGCCATCGCCCAGATCGCGCAGGCCACCTCGGGCCGCATGGCCGACTGCGCGGTGGAGGCGGTGGGCGCCGACGAGACCATCGCGCTGGCCATGAAGGCGGTGGGCCGGATGGGGGTGGTCTCGGTGATCGGGGTCAACCAGAGCCGCACCTTCGACTTCCCCATGGGGGTCTCGTTCATCAAAAACCTGACCTTCCGCATCGGCACCTGCTCGGTGCCCAAGTGGTGGCCCGAGCTGATCCCCCTGATCCAGGGCGGCCGCCTGCGCCCGGAGCGCTACATCACCCACCAGATGCCGTTGTCGGAAGGCGCCGAGGCCTACCGCCTGTTCGACGCCCGCGAGGCCGGCGCCCTGAAGATGGTGCTGACGCCCTGACGTGGTTGCGGCCGTCGTGGCGCCCGCCTAGCTGTTGCTGAGCCTGAGGAGCGCGACCCCATGAAATACAACCAGCTTGGCCGGACCGGCCTGTTCGTCTCGGAAATCTGCCTGGGGACCATGACCTTCGGCGGCGACAACGACGCCGGCATCTGGAAAATGATCGGGGCGCTGGGTCAGGGCGAGGTGGACGGGATCGTCGGCCAGGCGCTGGCCGCCGGGGTCAACTTCATCGACACCGCCGACGTCTATGCCTACGGCCAGTCGGAAAAGGTGCTGGGCCAGTCGCTCAAGAACCTCGGGGTGGCGCGCAAGGACGTGGTCCTGGCCACCAAGGTGTTCGGCGAGATGGGGCCCGGCCCCAACGACAAGGGCGCCAGTCGCGGCCACATCATGGATTCGGTGCAGGGCAGCCTGGAGCGCCTGCAGACCGACCACATCGACCTCTACCAGATCCACGGCAATGACACGGTCACCCCCATCGAGGAGACCCTGCGCGCCCTGGACGACCTGACCCGCCAGGGGCTGGTGCGCTATGTCGGCGTCTCCAACTGGACCGCCTGGAAGATCGCCAAGGCGCTGGGGATCAGCGCGGCGAAGGATTATGCGCGGTTCGAGACCCTGCAGGCCTACTACTCCATCGCCGGCCGCGACCTGGAGCGCGAGCTGGTCCCCATGCTCAGCGAGGAGAAGCTCGGCCTGATGGTCTGGTCGCCCCTGGCCGGCGGGCTTCTGTCGGGCAAGTTCGGCCCCGGTGCCCCGCCGGTGAATGGCGCGCGGCGCACCAATTTCGACTTCCCGCCGGTCAATACCGACCGCGCCTGGCCGGTGGTGGCCGCCATGCGCGAGATCGGCGAGGCCCACGGCGTCTCCGTCGCCCGCGTGGCCCTGGCCTGGCTGCTCTCCAAGCCGCACGTCATGAGCGTGATCATCGGCGCCAAGACGATCGAGCAGCTGGACGACAACCTGGCCGCCGTGGACCTGGCCCTGACGGCCGACGAGATCGCCCACCTCGACAAGATCAGCGCCCTGCCGTCCGAGTATCCCGGCTGGATGCTGGACCGTCAGGGCGGAGCGCGGCGTCCCAAGCCGTTTTCGGTGAAATAGTATCCGATCAAATGTATTTGGCGATGAACTTGGAGGCCTGGGTCACCACGGTGGTCCAGGTTGAGTCCTGCCAGTCGTTGTGGTCCTCGCCCTTCAACGGCAGGTGCTCGCAGCCCTTGCCGGCCGCGAACATGGCGTCGGCCATGGTCTTGGACTGGCTGGGCGGCACGGTGCTGTCCTCCGTGCCATGCATCAGCATCACGGGCGCCTTGATCTCGGCGGCTCGCCGGGCGGGCGAACCACGCACCAGCGCAGCTTGGTCGGCCCTGGGGTCGCCGATGGTCTTCAGCCAATAGGCGTAGGACAGCGAATCCGCGCCGTCTTCGCGCCGCTTGGTGGCCATCAGGGTCGGCAGGTCGGAGACCCCCGCGATGGACACCACGGCCTTGTAGAGGTCCGGCTGGCGGACCGCCCCCATCAGGGCGGCGTAACCGCCGTAGCTGGCGCCGAGGATCGCCAGCCGCTTGGGATCGGCGCGGCCGAGCGCCACCACATGTGCCACGGCGTCCTCGACATCGTACTGCATCAGGTCGCCCCAGCGCTTTCGCCCGGCGTCGGCGAAAGCGCGGCCCAGCCCACCGGAGCCGCGGAAGTTGGGCTGCAAGACCAGCCAGCCCTGGGCGGCGAAGGCCTGGACCATGAAGTCGTAGTCATAGTTGTCCCGCAGCTCCGGCCCGCCATGAGGCATGACCAGCATCGGCAGGGGTCCCTTGGGGGCGTTGACCGGGGTCGAGAGATAGGCGGTAAGGGCCGCGCCGTCGCGGGTCTTGACCTTCAGGGCCTCCATGCCGGCCAGCCGCTCGGGCGGCAGCCAGGGGAAGCGGTCGCCGATGGCCTCCACGGCCCGCTTGGTCGTGTCGTACATGTAGAAGGCGCCGGCGTCCTTCGGTCCGGTGACGTTCAGCAGGAACCGGGTGTGGGCCAGGTTCATGTCGTACAGTTGGACATTGCAGGTGTTGCCGAAATAGCTGTTCACCCCGCGGAAGTGGGCGGCCAGCTTGGGGTCGACAAACTGGTATTCCAGCCGGTCTTCCCGGTAGCCGGTGGCCAGCAGCTTCAGATCCTCGTCGATCAGGGCCAGCTCGATATCCCGCGACGAATGCCGGGCGACCACGTCGCCGAACTGCATCGTGGCGATATCGAAGGTGCGCAGGACCCGCGCGTCTTCCCCCTCCCGCACCTGGGACACCAGGAAGACGCCGGGCGTGGGGGTGGGTCCGGCGACATCGAAGTCGGGCAGCTTCTTGAGTTCGTCCCGCCGGGCCTTGCGGATCAGCTTCCACGCCGTCTCGCCGGGCGCGCGCCCCTGGATGCTCACCGTGCCTGGGGAGCTGGAGTCGAAGCGCATCATCGGCACGCCCCGCTGCGTCATCCAGGAGTCGGTGGAGGTGGCCCCCAGCTCCACCAGTTCCGACTGGCCGGTGTTCACGTCCACCTTCTGCAGGGACCAGGCCTCGCGGCGTCCATCCCAGATCTGCATCAAGATGTGCCGGGGGTCGTCCCACATGTAGTCCACCACCCAGGACACATCGAACTGTGACTTGAGCACCTTGGCCTGGTCGGCGAACAGCATCAGCGGATTGGAGCCGTCCAGGCCGATAGCGATGATCCGGCGCAGCGGGTAGGGCAGGAAGAAGCCGTAGAAGGTGAAGCCATAGGGCTCGCCTGAGGCCGATTTCCACATGCTCAGCGTCACCAGCAGGCGGTCGTTGCTGGCCCACTCCACCGTCTTGACGTCGTGTTCCCCCACCACCACCCGGACCGGGGCGGCCGACCCGTCGGCACGGGTCAGGACCACGATGGCCTTATCCTTCTTGCCCTCGGTCTGTTTGCGCAGGATGGCGACCCGCTCGCCGTCGGGCGAGAGTGCGACATCCAGCACGCTCGGGCCGCGCAGCAGCTCCTCGAGGCTGGGCGGGGTCGGTTCAGCCGCCCGCGCCGCCGTCATGCCGAGCCAAGGCAAGGCCGCGCCAGCCGCCAGCGCGCTACGTCTCGTGATCACAGAAAGCCCCCGAACAACCCCAGATAGGGTTCAAGCCCGGGCTCTATCCGTCAAGGGCTTACAGCATCGACGTCAGGACGCGGTCCGGGGGCTTGTGGCCGTCCATCCAGGTCTTGATGTTGATGATCACCTTCTCGCCCATCTCGGTGCGGGCCTCCACGGTGGCCGAGCCGAGGTGGGGGAGTAGGACGGCGTTGGGCAGCTTGAGCAGCTTGGGATTGATGGCCGGCTCGAACTCGAAGACGTCGAGGCCCGCCCCGCCGATCTCGCCCTTGGCCAGCTGGTCGGCCAGGGCGCCCTCGTCGATGATCTCGCCGCGGGCGGTGTTCACCAGGATGGCGTGGGACTGCATCAGCTTCAGGCGGCGAGCCGACAGCAGGTGATAGGTGGCCGGCGTGTGGGGGCAGTTGACCGAGATGATGTCCATCCGGGCCAGCATCTGGTCGAGGCTCTCCCAGTAGGTGGCCTCCAGGTCCTCGGCGATGCGGGGGCTGACCGGTTTGCGGTTGTGATAGTGGATCTGCATGCCGAAGGCCTTGGCCCGGCGCGCCACGGCCTGGCCGATGCGGCCCATGCCGATGATCCCCAGCCGCTTTCCCGAAATCCGCCGCCCCATCATCCAGGTGGGCGCCCAGCCGGTGAAGCCGCCGGCCTGGGCGACATTGGCGCCCTCCACGATGCGGCGCGACACCGCCATCATCAGGGCCAGCGTCAGGTCGGCGGTGTCCTCGGTCAGCACGCCCGGGGTGTTGGTGACGCTGATGCCGCGCGCATTGGCGGCGGCGACGTCGATATGGTCCACGCCCGCGCCGAAATTGGCGATCAGCTTCAGCTGGTCGCCCGCATGGCTCAGCAGCTCGGCGTCGATCTTGTCGGTGATGGTGGGGACCAGGACGTCGGCGGCCTGCACGGCGGCGACCAGGGCGGCGCGGTCCAGGGGCTCGTCATTCAGGTGGAGCTGGGTGTCGAACAGTTCGCGCATCCGGGTTTCCACGGGATCGGGGAGCCTGCGCGTGACGATGACTTTGGGCTTTCGGGCGGGCATGGGCGGTTTGCGGAACTCGAAAAAGGGCGTGCGGCGCGCGGGACTATGGCGCGTCGTGAGATGAACCTCTAGCAAAGGGCATATGTGCGGCCAAGGCGAGGCGGAAACGGCGATGAGCGCGCGGGCGTGGGCGCCGATCTTTATGGCGGCCCTGTTCTGGGGCCTCGGCGCGGCGCAAGGCGCGGCCGCGGCGGAGCGCCAGACCCCCTCGGGCCTGCCGGTGCCGCGCTACATCATCCTGAAATTCGGCGAGGTGAACGCCCGCGCCGGCCCCGGCGACGATCACCGGCTGCTCTGGGTCTACCGGGTCAAGGGCCTGCCGGTGCAGGTGGTGGCGGAAAACACCGAGTGGCGGCGTATCTGCGACCCCGAGCGCGGCCTGGCCTGGGTGCACCGGCGCACCACCGACGGCCGCCGCATGGTGATGCGCACCCAGGCCACCCCCCTGCCGCTGCGCAGCGCACCTCGGGCCGACGCCCCCGTGCACGCCATTTTGAACGCCCGGTCCCTGGCCGCGTTGGTTCGCTGTGACAGCAAGGCCTGGTGCAAGCTCCGGGTGGACGGCGTCTCGGGCTGGGCCCAGGCGTCCGAACTCTGGGGAACCGACGACAAGCCCCAATGCCGTTGAGCGACGCGGCCGGCTCTGATAGGCCCTGACCCTCTTTGCAAGCCGGAAGGCCACCTGAATGACCATGGGCGTGAAAGCCAAGGACAATTACAGCTACGAAGATCTCATGGCGTGCGCGCGCGGTGAGATGTTCGGGCCGGGCAACGCCCAGCTGCCGGCGCCGCCGATGCTGCTGTTTGACCGCATGACCAAGATCACCGACGAGGGCGGCGAGCACGGCAAGGGCTATATCGAGGCCGAGTTCGACATCAATCCCAGCCTCTGGTTCTTCGACTGCCACTTCATCAACGACCCGGTCATGCCCGGCAGCCTGGGCCTCGACGCGCTCTGGCAACTGGTGGGCTTCTATCTGGGCTGGATCGGCGGCAAGGGCCGCGGTCGCGCGCTCGGCTGCGGCGAGGTGAAGTTCGCCGGTGAAGTGACCCCGAACATCACGAAGGTCACATACAAGGTCCAGATGAAGCGGGTCATCAACCGCCGCCTGGTCATGGGCATCGGCGACGGGATCCTCGAAGCCGATGGCGAGCCCATCTACTGGGCGCAGGACCTGCGCGTCGGTCTCTATCAACGATAAACGGCCGTTCGGATCTGGGAGCAAACATGCGCCGCGTCGTCGTCACGGGTATTGGTATCGTCTCCTCCATTGGCGTGGACGCCAATGAGGTCCTCACCTCTCTGCGCGAGGCCAAGTCGGGCATCCGGGCCGCCCCGGAATATGCCGAGCTGGGCTTCCGCAGCCAGGTGGAAGCCAAGCCGCAGCTGGACTGGGAATCGCTGGTGGACCGCCGCGCGGCCCGCTTCCTGGCCCAGGGTACGGGCTTCGCCCACATCGCCATGGAGCAGGCGATCGCGGATTCTGGCTTGGAAGAGTCAGAGGTCTCCAATGTGCGCACCGGCCTGATCGTCGGTTCGGGCGGCCCCTCCACCAAGGCCATCATCGAGGCGGCCGAGACCGCCAGGACCCGCGGCCCCAAGCGGGTGGGCCCCTTCGCGGTGCCCAAGGCCATGAGCTCGGGTCCTTCGGCGACGCTCGCCACCTGGTTCAAGATCAAGGGCCTGAACTTCTCCATCTCCTCGGCCTGCGCCACGTCGACCCACTGCATCGGGGTCGGCTACGAGCAGATCCTGATGGGCAAACAGGACGTGGTGTTCGCCGGCGGCACCGAGGAGCTCGATTGGACCCTGTCGGTGCTCTTCGACGCCATGGGCGCCATGAGCTCCAACTTCAACGACACCCCGGCCGTGGCCAGCCGCGCCTATGACGCGGCCCGCGACGGCTTCGTCATCGCCGGCGGCGCGGGTCTGGTGGTGCTGGAGGAGTACGAGCACGCCAAGGCGCGCGGCGCCAAGATCTATGGCGAGATCGTCGGCTACGCCGCCAATTCCGACGGCTTCGACATGGTCGCCCCCTCGGGCGAGGGCGCAGCCCGCTGCATGAACCTGGCCATGGCCGACCTGGGCGGGCGCACAATAGACTACCTGAACCCGCACGGCACCTCGACGCCGGTGGGCGACATCAAGGAGATGGAGGCCGTGCGCTCGGTCTTCGGGGCCAAGGCGCCCCATATCTCCTCGACCAAGTCCCTGACCGGCCACAGCCTGGGGGCCGCCGGCGCCCAGGAGGCGATCTATTCGCTGCTGATGCTCAACAACGGCTTCCTGGCCGAGAGCGCCCACATCGAAAACCTCGACCCGGCCTTCGCCGACCTGCCGATCCTGCGCAAGCGCCTGGACCAGCAGGTGGAGACGGTGATGTCCAACAGCTTCGGCTTCGGCGGCACCAATGGCTGCCTGGTGATGGCCCGGGTCTAGGGGCTTGGCGGCGCCGGTCTTCCGTCCCGCCCGGCGCGAGGACGTGGCGCGGATCGTCGAGCTCCTGGCCGACGACCCGCTGGGCGCCGGACGCGAGCGGTTCGAAGACCCGCTGCCCGAGGCCTATTACGCCGCCTTTGACCGCATCGAGGCCAGCGACGGTAATAGTCTGACCGTCGCTGAGCTGGACGGCGCGGTGGTGGGCTGCCTGCAGATGACCTTCATCCCCGGCCTGTCGAACCAGGGCGCGGACCTGGCGCTCATCGAGGGGGTCCGTGTGGACACCGCCCTGCGCAGCCGGGGCCTGGGCGCCCAGCTCCTCGCCCACGCCCTGGACGCGGCCCGCGCCCGGGGCTGCCAGGCCGTGGAGCTCTTCACCCACAGGTCCCGCGCCGACGCGCACCGCTTCTATGACCGGCTTGGCTTCGAGCAGAGCCATGTGGGCTACCGCATCAAACTCTAGGAGAACCGCCGTGGCCGAGGACTACGACCTGCCCAGGGGCGACCTGATGAAGGGCAAGAAAGGCGTCGTGATCGGTGTCGCCAACCACCAGTCCATCGCCTGGGGCATCTCGGCCCAGTTGGCGGCCCAGGGGGCGGAGTTGGCCTTCCTGCACCTCCCGGGCATGGAGCGCAGGGTCCAGCCCCTGGCCGACAGCATCGGGGTCAAGACCGTCGTGGCGGTGGACGCTACGGACGACGCCCAGATGGACGCCGCCTTCGCGAAGATCGAGGCCGATCTGGGGCGCCTCGACTTCTTCGTCCACTCGATCGCCTATGCGCCCCGGGACGAGATCAAGGGCTCCTTCGTGGAGAACACCACCCGGGCAGGGTTCCTCCAGGCGATGGACATCTCGGTGTTCAGCTTTGTGGACTGCGCCAAGCGGGCGGCGCGGCTGATGCCGAATGGCGGCTCGATCATCTGCATGACCTATCTCGGCTCGGAGCGGGTGATCCCCAACTACAACACCATGGGGGTGGCCAAGGCGGGCCTGGAGGCCGCCACCCGCTACGCCGCCCGCGATCTCGGGCCGGCCAAGATCCGGGTCAACGCCATCTCGGCCGGGGCCATGCGCACCCTGTCGCTGGCGGGCATCGCCGGGGGCCGGGAAAAGCTGTCCCAGGGCCGGGCCATGTCGGCGCTGAAGGAGGACACCTCGATGGAGGGGGTGGCGGGCGCGGCGCTCTGGCTGCTGTCTGACCTCGGCCGCTCCACCACCGGCGAGGTGGTGCATGTGGACGCCGGCTTCCACATGATGGGCCTGCCCGACGACGTCCCCGAAGCCTAGATGCTGTAGGCCCGCATGAAGCGGCGGGCGGCCTCCAGGGCGATGACCTCGATCTGTGGGCCGGTGAGGCCCCGGTCCACCCCGAGGAAACCGGCCAGCTGGTAGGTGCCCACCACCATGCCGCCGAAGAACTCCGCCGCCATGGCCGGGTCGTCCACGGCCAGGCGGCCGTCGGCGTGTTCGCGGGCCAGGAAGGCGGCCAGATGGGCCCGGGAGGCCTTGGGCCCGGCCTCGAACACCGCGAGCGCCACGTCGGGCGCCTCGCTGGCGCCGGAAATGTAGACACGCATCATGGTGTTGGCGCGGGGATTGATCAGGGCGTGCAGCATCTCGCGGGCGAAGGCTGTCAGGGCCTGCTCGGGATGTTCGTCGGCGCCCGGCATCTCCAGGGGCGCGGTGATGCCGGCGACGCGGCGGCGCACCAGGGCGCGGACCAGTTCGGCCTTGGAGCCGTAGTGGTTGTAGATCGTCTGCTTGGAGACCCCGGCCCGGCGGGCGATCTCCTCCATGGAGGCCGACAGGCCCCGTTCCCCCAGCACCTGGATGGCGGCGTCGAGGATGGCCTCTCCCTTGGCGAGATCGATCTGTCCGGCCAGGCGGGGCATCAGGGCTTTCCGGGAGGCGGGGCGGGCGTGGCCGGCGCGGGGCGGGCCAGCAGGGCCAGGACCACGGCGGCGGCGCACCCGACGCTCAGGAACATGAAGACGTCGGCGAAGGCCATCACCAGGGCCTTCCTTTGCAGCATCATGCCCATCATCTTGTACATGCCGCCCTGGGGATCCAGCGCGCCCGCGGCCTCCATCATCGCCGCCAGCCGGGACATCATCTCCTGAGCCTCGAGGCTGCCGCTGTTGAGGGAGGCCGACAGGGTTCCCATGTGGACGGCGCTCATCCGCGACAGGATGGTGGTCACCATGGCCAGGCCCACCGCCCCGCCAACATTGCGGATCAGGTTCAGCAGTCCAGAGCCGTCCTTCATCATGCTGAGCGGCAGGGTGGAGATGCTCATCTGCGAGGCGGCGATCATGGCGATCATGGCCCCCAGGCCCCGGCAGACCTGCAGCACCAGGAACTCGTTGAAGCCCCAGTCGTCTCCGACGTGGATCCCTTGGCCCAGGCCGATCCCCACCAGGGAAAAGCCCAGCACCATGCCGATCCGCAGGTCCATGGCCCGGATCACCCGGCCCGCGATGGGGGCGGCCAGGAACATGGCCAGCCCGGAGACCAGCATGGTGGTCCCCACCTGGCCCGGGGAATAGTCCCGCACCTGGGCCAGGTAGAGGGGCAGGACGAAGGTCCCGGAATAGAGGCTCATGCCGGAGACGAAGTTCATCACCGTGCCGATGACGAAGTTTCGGTCGCTGAAGGGGGCCAGGGAGACGATGGGCTGTCGGTAGGTGAGCTGACGCCAGACGAAGGCGCCGCCGGCCAGGGCCGCCAGCACCGAGAGCCAGAGAATCCTGTCGTCCTTCAGCCAGCCTTCGCCCGAGCCCTCCTCCAGCACGTACTGCATGCTCAGCAGGAAGACCGCCATGAAGGCCAGGCCCGTCCAGTCGATGCCCTTGGCCAGGCTGGGGTCGCCCTTGTCGAAGTCGGCGTAGCGCGCCACCAGGAACAGCGACAGCAGGCCGGGGAGGACGTTGATGTAGAACAGCCACCGCCAGCCCAGGGCGTCGGTGAGATGACCCCCCACCGTGGGGCCGATGGTGGGCGCCAGGGTGACGATCAGGCCCACCACCACATTGGCGGTGATCCGGCGCTCCAGGGGGAAGACGGTCATGGCCGCGGCGAACACCTGGGGGATCATGGCGCCCCCGGCCAGGCCCTGCAGGGCCCTGGTGACGATCATCATCTCGAAGGTGGTGGCCAGGCCGGTGAGGATCGAGGCGATGATAAAGACCACGGTCGCGGCCATGAAGAAGGGCCGCGTGCCCCACATCTTGGAGAAGTAGGCGGCCAGCGGGATCATCACCACCTCGGCCAGCAGGTAGATGGTCTGCACCCAGCTGATCTGGTCGGCGCTGGCCCCCACCCCGGCCTGGATCTGGGCCAGGGAGGAGGCGACGATCTGGACGTCGAGCACGGCCATGAACTGGCCGATGACCATGCCCCCGAAGCCGAGGAACACCTTGGTCCAGTCCACCGCCCCGCTGGCGGTGACGTGACCTCCAGGGGCGCCGGGTTGGGCGGGGGCTGTGACGGCGGCGTCAGCCACGGCGGGTCAGCGCGAGACGCCGCGGCGGACGAGTTCGGTGGGGGGCGTCGCGTCGGCGAAGCCCAGGCCGGTCGCCTGGCGCACATTGACCTTCACCTCCACCGACAGGCCGGGCCGCAGGGCCCCGGCCAGGGGCTCCTTGGGGTCGACGGCGATCTTCACCGGCAGGCGCTGGGCGATCTTGGTGAAGTTGCCGACCGCGTTCTCCACGGGAATCAGGGCGAATTCCGAACCGGTGGCCGGCGCGAAGCTGTCGATGCGGCCGCGGATGACCTGCTTGCCGAAGGCGTCGGCGCGGATCTCCACCGGCTGACCGATCCGCAGGCGCGAGACCTGGGTCTCCTTGAAGTTGGCCACCACATAGGCCTGGCCCAGGGGCACGATGCTCATGAGGTTGGCGCCTGGCCGCACATACTGTCCCGGCCGCACCGCCCTGGCGCCCACCACGCCGGCGACCGGCGCGCGGATCTCGGTGCGGGAGACGTCGATGCGGGCGGAGTCCACGGCGGCGTGGGCCGCCTGGGCCTGGGCGAAGGTCTGGTCCCGCGCCGAACCCAGGGACTCGGCCGCCCGACGCTCGGCCTCCAGGGCGGCCTGGGCCTGGGCGACACCGGCCGCCGCCGTGCTGGCGGCGGCCCTGGCCGACTGGGCCCGCTGCGACGAAACCCAGCCCTGCTTGGCCAAGGCCCCGTACCGGTTCAGCTCGGCGGTCGCCATCTGGGCCTGGGCGTGGGCGGAATCCACGCCGGCCGCCTTCTGGGCGATCATGGCGGTCTCCAGGGCCGACTTGTCGTCGACCCCGCGCACCGCGGCGTCGAGGGCGGCGGCGTTGGCGACCGCCTGGGCGAGCTTGGCCTGCAGGCTGGCGGCGTCCAGCCGCGCCACCACCTGGCCGGCGGCGACCCTCTGGTTGTCCTCAACCAGGACCTGGGCGACATAGCCGTCCACCTGCGAGGCCACTGAGACCTTGTCCGCGGCGATGAAGGCGTTGTCGGTGGACTCGTACTTCTGCTTGTTGGCCCACCAGAACCCGCCGCCCACCGCCAGGACGACCGCCACCCCGGCGACCACGACGAGGGTCATCCGTCGCGTCTTCGGCAAGCCCGCCATGCGCCTATCCCTAACTGTCGGCCGATAAAACTGGACCGTTCAGTCCAAGAAACATTCCGGGCGGCGCCTCGGCAATGGATAATTGGACGCAGGCGTCCAACAATCGGGTGATCCCGGGGCTGGACGCCCACGCCTGTTCGTCGGCATATCGGCCCATGAGCGAGACCTTTGACGCCGATGTGATCATCGCCGGTGCCGGCATGGCCGGGGCGACCCTGGCGCTGGCCCTGAAGCAGGGCGGCCTGACCCCAATCCTGATCGACCCCATTGTCTTCGACGCTCAGCTGGCGCCGACCTTCGACGGACGGTCTTCGGCGATCGCCTTCGCCAGTTTCCGCCAGTGGCGCGCCCTGGGCCTGGCCGACGACATCGAGCCCCACGCCCAGCGGATCGAGCAGATCCTGGTGACGGACGGCCGCAGCCCTGGGGCCTCGGCGGGCAATCCTTCACCGTTCTACCTGCGTTTCGACTCAGCCGAGATCGCCGACCGCTCTGATGGCGAGCCCCTGGGCTACCTGCTGGAAAACCGCCGCTCCCGCGCCGCCCTGGCCAAGGCCGTTGAGAAGGCGGGCGTCACAGTGCTGGCCCCGGCCCGCGTCGCCTCGGTGGACTTCGAGACCTCCTGCGCCCGCGTCACCCTGGAGGACGGCCGCGTCCTGACCGCGCCGCTGGTGGTGGGGGCCGAGGGCCGCAACTCGGTGGTTCGGGCGGCGGCGAAAATCAACGCCATCGGCTGGGACTATCCGCAGACCGGGGTGGTGGCGACGGTGAAACTTTCACGGCCTCACGAGGGCGTGGCTCACGAATTCTTCCTGCCCGGCGGGCCCTTCGCCATCCTGCCCCTGACCGACGACCGCGCCAGCCTGGTCTGGACAGAGCCCACGGCCAAGGCCGCCGCCCTCAGGGCCGCGCGGCCGGAGATCTTCCACGCCCATCTGCGGCGCCGGTTCGGGCCCCTCCTGGGTGAGGCTGTGGTGGAGGGCCCGGTCTTCACCTATCCGCTTTCCCTGCAGCTGGCCGAGCGGCTCTGTGCGCCCCGCGCCGCCCTGCTGGGGGACGCGGCCCACGGCGTCCATCCCATCGCCGGACAGGGGCTGAACCTGGGGCTGAAGGGCGCCGCGGCCCTGGCGGAGGTCCTGGTGGACGCCGCGCGCCTGGGGGAGGACATCGGCTCGGAGCTGGTGCTGGAGCGCTACGCCCGCTGGCGCAGCTTCGACAACATCATGCTGGCGGCGGCGACAGACGTCTTCGTGCGGCTGTTCTCCAACGACAATCCCCTGCTGCGCCTGGCGCGGGGGGCCGGCATGTCGGTGGTCAACCGGATCGGCCCCGCCCGCCGGTTCTTCATGCACGACGCGGGCGGAGCCTCCGGTGATCTGCCCCGGCTGCTGCGGGGCGAGGCGCTTTAAGGGGCCCCTAGGGTCGCCATACCCGGACGGCGCCGGTATCTGGAGGCCAGGGGAGAGTGAGCATGGCCGCGCAGCGCATCCATATCGTCGGAGCCTCAGGCGCCGCCCTGGCCCTGGCCATGGACGCGCCCCATCAGGACAGCGACCACTTCTTCTGGCTGCCCACCGAGCCGCCCTTCACCACCCAGCGGCCGCAGGACGACCGCTTGCCGATGCTGAAGGCCGCCCTGCCGGCCGACGGGAGTTGGCTGATCTCGGGCTCCCTGCTGTCCTGGGGGCTGGAGGTGGCCGACCGCTTCGACCTCGTGGTCTTCCTGTATCTGGACCCCGAGATCCGCATGGCCCGCAGCATGGCGCGCGAGCGGCTTCGGTATGGCGACCGGATTCTGCCGGGTGGCGACATGCACGAGGCCCATCTGAAATTCATGACTTGGTCGCGGGGCTATGACGACGGCTCCAATGGCGGCCGTAGCCTGGCCTCCCACAGGCTGTGGCTGTCGAGCCTGACCTGTCCCGTGCTGGAGATCAGCGACGCACCCACGGTGGAGGAGAGCGTGCGCCGGGTGCTGGCCTTCTAGTCGGTCAGTTCCCGGGCCTCTTCCGGCAGCATGATCGGCACGCCGTCCCGGATCGGATAGGCCAGGTTGGCGGACTTGGAGACCAGTTCGGCCTTGTCGCGGTCATAGGTCAGTGGACCGTGGGTCACTGGGCAGACCAGGATTTCCAGCAGGCGCGGATCGATATCGACGGTCAGGGCGGGGAGGGGCTGCGTCATGGGCGCCATCCCTACTGCATGGAATGGCCGGCGTCATCGCCGTCTTCCAGGGCGTCGATCTCCAGCAGGGTGGTGAGCGCGTCCACCCTTTCGACAAGGGTCGGGCATTCCAGCAGGGCCTGCTTCTCCAGGGGCTCGAAGGGCAGGCCCATGGCCAGGCTGGTGACCAGGCTCTCCAGGGGCGCGGTCTCGGCGGTGTCCCAGTCGATGTCGAGCTCGCGGCGGTTCAGGTACTTCTTCAGCGCCACGGCGAAGCGCTTGCGGTCGAACTCATCGGGATCGACCTCCTCGTCGGCCAGGTCGCCGAAGAAGGGGGCGAAGGCGGTGCGCACCTGGCGATAGGGGGTCTTCACCGGCAGCTCCTCGCCGGCCTCGAAGCGGCAGACCCCGGTCAGGGTGATCAGATAGGTGCCGTCGGAGGTCTCGTTGAAGCTGGTGATGCGGCCCGCGCAGCCCACATGGGCGAGGTTGGGCCGCGCCCGCTCGCCGCCGGCCCGCGTCTGGACCATGCCGATCATGCGGTCGCCCGCCATGACGTCGTCCACCAGGTTCAGATAGCGCGGCTCGAAGATCCGCAGGGGCAGTTCGCCACCGGGCAGCAGCAGGGCGCCGTCCAGGGGAAAGACCGGGATCACCTGCGGCAGGTCCGAGGGGCTCTGATAGCCGCCGGGTATGGCCCGCTCGCCCTTCATGAGAACAGGATCGCCGACAGCCGCCGCCGGCCGGAACGGGCGATGTCGGAGCCCGGCCCCGCGGCCTCGAAGATGGTGATCAGCTGCTTGCGGGCGGCCTCGTCGTTCCAGGCGCGGTCGGCCTCGATGATCTTCAGCAGGTGATCGGACGCCGCCTCCCAGGCCCCACGCCCGGCGAGCGCCGTGGCCAGCTCATAGCGGGCCTCATGATCGTTCGGATCGGCGGCGATGCGTTTCTCCACGTCGGAGGTTTCCTCCGGCGCGGCGTCGGCCAGGGTCAGGGCCGCGCGCACGCTGTCGAGGTCGGGGTCCTTGGCGCCTTCGGGGGCCATGTCGGCGATCTCCCGGGCCTTCTCGGCGTCGCCGCCCTGCAGGTAGACGCGGGCGAGACCCCCGATGGCCTTCAGGTTCGCCGGATCGGCCTGCAGCACCTGGGCGAAGGCCTGGGCCGCGCCGCCCAGGTCGCCCAGGTCCAGGGACTCCTTGGCCATGGCCAGCAGCTCGTCGGCCTCATTGGCCGGCGCCTGACCGGCGATGCGATCGACGAACTGTTTCACCTGGCTATCGGGCAGGGCGCCCATGAAGCCGTCGATGGGCCGACCGCCGGAAAAGGCGAAGACCGCCGGGATCGACTGCACGCGCAGCTGACCGGCGAACTGCGGATGCTTGTCGATGTCGATCTTCACCAGCCGGACCTTGCCCTTGGCCGCCAGGACCGCCTTTTCGATGGAGGGGCCGAGCTGCTTGCAGGGCCCGCACCAGGGCGCCCAGAAGTCGACGATCACCGGAACGGTGTTGGAGGCCTCGATCACATCGGCCATGAAGCCGGCGTCGCTGCCGTCGATGATGAGGTCGCCGCCGGCGTTGGGGGCGGTTTCGCCGATCAAGGTCATGGCTCTGGTCTTTCCCGTCTCAGGGGTTTGAACGTCGTGGCGGCTAACATGGTCCCAAGCGGCGCGGTCTTCAACGGACGAAACCGTCCTCCACCACCGAGAGCGTGGTGAAATCCACCACGAGGGGCGAAATCCCAAGCGCCGCAAAGAAGTCCCGCAGGCCCGCCTGGCTCACCGTCGTGGTGGCGGTGTTGGTCAGAGGGTGAAAATTTACCTGTTCGGCCTGGGCGAGCGCCTGGTCCAGCACGAAGGTCACGCGCCGGTCTGTGTCGTTGATCATGGCGAAGGCGGTGACCGACCCCGGCGTCACCCCAAGCGCGTCGGCCATCAGCTCGGCGCTGCCGAAGGAGAGACGGGCCGAACCGATCACCGGGTGCAGGCGCTTGAGGTCGATCGCCGTCGTATCCTGGGCCGAGATCAGCCACAGCCGGCCCTTGGCGTCCTTCAGGAACAGGTTCTTGGTATGGGCGCCGGCGATCCCATGCTTGATCTCCTCGCCTTCCCCCACCCGGAACACCGCCTCGTGTTCGGTGGTGGCGTGGTCGATCCCGTGGGCGTCGAAAAAGGCGATCAGGTCGGGGCGCGTCTTCACGCGCAGATGATTAGCGAACTGGACGCGGGCGCGACAGGCTGGCTAGACCTGGGGTTCGTCACAGTTGAGGCCCCGCCATGGAACTTGAGTGCTATCCCACCGCCGAGCGCCCGCCGGAGATCGTGCCGGGTCGGCCACAGCGCGCCTGGATGGACCATTTCGCCGAGCGGCACCCCTATCGCTGCCTGCCGCTGTCCATGGCCAACACCACCGGCTGGGAAATCCTCTGCCCCATGGCCTTCACCGCCGAGTGGACCGGGGGGGCGCACCAGGACGACATCAAGCTGAAGACCGACTATCCGCACCCCGACTTCCACAACTTCGTCAAAAGCCACTTCAGTCATGGCGTGGTGACCTTCCACCCCGGCTACCTGTTCCGGACCCCGCCCGGCTGGTCGATGATCGCCCAGGGACCGCCCAACCACGTCAAGGACGGCATCCAGCCCCTGGCCGGCCTGGTGGAGACCGACTGGCTGCCCTTCCCCTTCACGATGAACTGGATCTTCACCCGGCCGGGCAAGGTCCGCTTCGAAAAGGGCGAGCCCTTCTGCTTCATCACCCTGACCCAGGACAAGCAGCTCGCCCAGGTGCAGCCGGTGATCAAGTCCATGAGCCGGAACCCGGAACTGCGCGACCAGTACGACGTCTGGGAGAAGCACCGGGCGGAGTTCAACGCCAGGATCTTCCGCCTCGATCCGGAGGCCACCAAGGAGGCCTGGCAGCGCTATTACTTCAAGGGCGAGTTCCCGCCGGAGATCGAAAACGAGGCCCCGAAGGACCACGTGAACAAGCGCCGCCTCAAGGCCCCGCGGTTCATGGGATGAGAAAGACGCCGATTGCGGCCAGCGCCGCTTGCCAAGCCCTAGACCCTCTGCCATAAGCCCGCTCTCGAATTTCGGGGCCAATCCTCACGGGGATCGGTTTCACGGAGTGCGGGCGTAGCTCAGTGGTAGAGCACAACCTTGCCAAGGTTGGGGTCGA
>JAZKFM010000247.1:0-13027 GCA_040386415.1 Pseudomonadota bacterium | reverse complement strand
CCCTCAGTCGGCTTCGCCGCCAGCTCCCCCAGAGGGGGAGCATCTCTCGGCCTCAGCTTTCCGCAGCCGACCGGCGAAACGCCGTACACGAAGCCCCCGCCTCTTAGGGGGCGCAGGGTTCGGTCGGCGCGCCATAGCGGGTGTGGATGGCGCGCGTCGCGGGGCCGCCCAGCTCCAGCACCGTCATCTTGTCGTACTCGCAATCGGTGGGCGCCACCGGCGCGGGATCGCCCAGCGCGCGGGCGATCTGCGCCACCGTATTGCTGTGGCCGACGATCAGCACGGTGTCGCCGGGACCCGCCTTGCGCGCCGCGTCGGCCACGCGCTGGGCGTGAGCGGCATCCCCGCCTTCGAAGCCGATCGCCGCCACCGTCCAGCCGGCGGCGTCGGCGGTCGGGGCGGCGGTCTGGCCCGTCCGCCGGAGCGGCGTCGCCAGCACCATCCTCACCCTCGCCCCCGCCAGGGCCTGGGCCAGGGCTTCGGCGCGGACCTTGCCGGCCGGCGACAGGTCGACATCGCCGGTCGGGGCGACCTTCTCCGCGTGGCGGACGATCACCACGGTCTGGGCCTGGACCGGGAGGGCGACGAGGGCGGCCGCCAGGGCCGCGCTGAGCAGGCGCTGAATCATCTGCTGACCTTAGCGTGAACGCCGCGCCCGCGCGCCGGGGCTTGCGCATCGGCTCCGCATCGCGGAACTCTTCGCCCCCCAGCGAGGCGTTCAAGGTTCCCACATGCGTAAGTCCGGCCCCACCAAGGCGCTCTATGCGGGGTCGTTCGATCCGGTCACCCGGGGCCACCTGGACATCATCGGCAAGGCGCTCTCGACCTTCGACGCCGTCCACGTCGCCATCGGCACCAATGTCCGCAAGGGCCGCACCTTCGGCGTCCAGGAGAGCCGGCAGCTGATCGTCGACTCGGTCACCGAGCTGTGGCCCCAGGCCGCCGATCCCGCGGGGACCGAAGCCCTGTTCGGCGGCGCCCTGGAGGTGGGCGACTACGCCAACCGCAGCCTGATCGGCTACGCCCACGAGATCGGCGCCACCCACATCGTGCGCGGCCTGCGCGAGGCCAGCGACTTCAATGACGAGTTCAACCTGCACGGCGTGGCCGGCCGCATCGACCCCCGGGTCCTGATGGTCCACTTCATCTGCGAGTCCCAGTTCCTGCACGTCTCCTCCAGCACCGCCAAGGAACTGGCCTTCGTGGGCGAGGGCATCGGCTGGCTGGTCATGCCCTGCGTCGAGGCCGCCTTCGCCGCCCGCCGCAGCCCCACCGGCGCCGATTGAGGAGAGCCCCCATGCCCACCATCAAGACCCTCACCTGGGGCGTGAAGCAGAGCTTCCGGGCCTATGTCGAAGGCGCCGGCGGCAAGACCCAGACCAGCGAAGGCGCCCAGACCGCCGCCGACGGCGGCTTCGTCTTCACAGCCGCCCCCGACAGCACCCTGGCCCTCGACGAGGCCGGCCGGCTGACCGGACGCGGGACCTTCACCGGCGTCGTCCACTTCGAGGCCCACGGCGGCATGCTCAAGGTCTGGATGGTCGATCCCATCTTGGAGATCACCGAGGCCGGCGCCGTCCTCACCGTCGCCGACCACCCCACCCGCACCTACCGCCTGGAAGCCGCCAGGCTGGACCTCGCGGGCATGGCGACCGACCCCGGCGACCTCACCCTCCCCGCCGCCCTGCTGATGTTTGGCAGCCAATGGCTCGGCGGCAACTACCCGGCGGGGACGGCGCTGGATCCGGTGCGGTTGGGGGTGGGATAGGGGCGGACGATCTCCGTCATCCCCCCGTTCACGGCGGGGGGGCGCCGGGAGCGACATCTCCATCGGCCTGCGGGCAGGAGGTCGATAGAGAGTTTCGGCCTGTTGCTGACGGGCGCGGCGGCGGTGGAGGATCGGCCGCGCCTGAAGAAGAGTGTCAGTCAGGATCGGCATTCGATGGCCTATTCACGCCTTAACCGGCCGCTCGCGTCCTTCGCTGAGAGAATTGCTAAGCTCGAAACGCTTCGTTAACCTTTGCAAATCGCCCAACATGTCCGGGCACGATTAGGGGGAAGCGCAGATGGAAATTATCGGCAACGGGAACAACAACACGTTGATCGGCTCTAGCAGCGACGACACCATCGTCGGGCTCGGCGGCGCTGACTACATCGACGCCCTCGGAGGCAATGACAGCATCAGCGGTGGCGACGGCAACGACAATATGTTCGGCAGCCAAGGCGACGACACCATCGACGGCGGTGCGGGTGCGGACAACTCGGGCTACTTCAGCGCCAATTCGGGCGTCCACGTTGATCTCGCAATCGTGGGGCCTCAGGCCATCGGGGCCAACCAAGGCACGGACCTGCTGATCTCGATCGAGAACACGGGCGGTTCTGACGTCGGCGACGATCAGCTGTTCGGTAACGGGGGCGCCAACTTCCTGAACGGCAACGGCGGGAACGACACCCTTAGCGGCCGGGATGGCGATGATGTCCTCCAGGGCGGCGCAGGCGACGACTCCATGGACGGCGGCGTTGGCCGGGACGCGGCGACCTACGCGATCGCAGCGGGCGGTGTTCGCGTAAGCTTGTCAGTCGCCGGCCCACAGTCCGTTGGCGGCGGTCAAGGCGTCGACACCCTCATCAACATCGAGAACCTGACGGGTTCTGCGTTTGCAGACACTCTGACCGGCGACCAAGGCGCAAACCTGCTGGTGGGCGCCGCGGGCGGCGACTCCGTCGACGGCCAGGATGGGGACGACCTGCTGATTGGCGGCGGCGGCGACGATTGGCTGGCCGGCGGCGCAGGAACCGATGTGGCCATCTACAACGGTCCGGCAAGCGCCTACGACGTGACCTACCTCGGCAGTGGATTGTTCCAGGTCACAGATCTCCGGGCTGGATCGCCGGAAGGCGCCGATACGCTGCAAGGCGTCGAAGTCCTCGGCTTCAACGATGGCCCCGTCCTGCTCACTCTGCCCGACCCCCCGCTTGTCCTCAACGGAACCAACAAGAGCGATGTCCTAACCGGCATGGGTGGCGACGACCTGATCACCGGCGGCAATGGCTCCGACACGCTCTCGGGCGTTGGCGGCTCGGATACGATCAGCGGCGACAACGGCGAGGATAGCCTTTTCGGCGGCGCGGGAGACGATGTGCTCTCCGGCGGCAACGGTAAGGACGTACTCGACGGAGGCGCTGGCGATGACACCCTGTCGGGCGGCAACGGCAATGACCTCTTCATCTACTCCGGCGGTCGGGACGTCATCTTTGACTTCAAGACCGGTAACGACCGGATCGACCTGAGCGCCTATGTGAGCAGCTTCGAGGATATTCTAGCGGTCGCGCAGGACACACCTGACGGCGTTATGCTCGGCGATGAAGACGGTTCCATACTGCTCACCGGGGTATCCCTGGACAGCCTCTCCGCGGGCGACTTCCTCTTCGGCTAAAGGCAAAGGGCCCAGCAGCCGCCACGCTGCTGGGCTTGCCGCGAAGGCCTTGGGTGTTTCTGAGAAGGTCACAACGGCCCTGCCGGAACGCCGCTGGAGTCCGGTGCGGTGGGTCGTTATCGCCTGAGCGGCGGCGAAACGCGTTGATCCATCGAAATATATGGCCATAATTATAGCCATAATTTCGGAGGTCGCCCTTGACCACCTACAGTGTCGCTGACGCCAAGAATGGCCTGCCGCGTCTGATCGACCGGGCCCTGGAGGGCGAGGAGGTCATCATCTCCCGGCACGGGAAGGCCGTCGCGGAGCTGCGCCCGGTCGCGCGGGAGGACCAGAAGGTGTCCACGGCCAGCTATATGTGGCTGAAGGCGCGCCGGCTGAAGCGCAAGGGCGTCGGCCTGACCTCGGTGGAGCTGCTCGACCAGCTGTACGACGAGACGTGAGCGCCTATCTCGACGCCAGCGCGATCCTTCCGATCCTGATCGAGGAGCCGGGAAGCCCGCTTGTGGATCGCTTCATGGCCGAGGCCGACCAGCCCCTGGTGGTGTGCGAATTCGCCGCCGCCGAGGTGGTCTCGGCCCTGTCGCGTCTCGTTCGAACCGGCCTGCTGGACGCCGGCGACGCCACGGCCCGCCTCGCCGATTTCGACGCCTGGCGCGCCTCGGCCACCCTCGACATCGACCTCCAGGCCTCCGACATCCGCCTGGCCCATATCTTCGTCCGCCGCTTCGACCTGATGCTCCGTGCGCCGGACGCCCTGCACGCGGCCATCTGCCGTCGCGGCGACCTGAAACTGGTGACCCTTGACCACCGGCTGGCGACCGCCGCCGGGGAGTTGGGCGTCCGGACCCAACTGCTGACGGCTTTGGGCTGACCCCGCAAATCTCCGTCATCCCCGGGCTCGTCCCGGGGACCCATGATCTCCGCCTGCCCTCAGGTCGCGCGGCCCGCGCCAAGCCATCCTGCGGGACCACGGAGATCATGGATGGCCGGGACAAGCCCGGCCATGACGATCAGCGGGGTCGGCGACCCACGCCGGACTTGCCGCGCAACCGAGGCTCGTGGCTGAGTGTTCAACGACGGACGCGCCGCGACGATTGAGGAACCTGATGACCCGCCTCCCGGACGAGATCTCTTCAGGCGCCCGCCGGCGCGCGGCCTCCGTCGCGGCCCTCGTGGCGCTGGCCCTGGCCGCCTGCTCGCCGCAGCCCGCCGCCACGCCGTCGGAGCCCGCCCCTGCCGCGCCGATTGCGCCGGGCGTGCCCGCCGCCCCTCCCGAAACGCCCAACCCCGAACCCGCCGCCACGGTGGGCGGGGACGGCTCGGCCATCACCCTGAACCCGCTGTCCAGCGCCGACCTGCAGTCGGCGAACCTGCAGGGCGAGCTCGGGTGCAGCTTCTCCACCCCGGCCGCCTCGCCCCTGCTGGTGGCGATGGGGGTCGTGGCCTCCAAGGAACCGGCCCAGGGCGTGGTCAAGGTCGGCGACTATGTGGAGCGCGTCGCCACGCCGGGCGGCTTCGACGCCATGTCCAAGGGCGCGGTGTTCACCGGCCAGGGCAAGAGCGTCACCATCGCCCGAACCGGCGCCGCCCCGGTCGGCGGCGGCGAGTCCCCCGGCTATCCCGCCACCCTCACCTACGACCGCGCCGACGGCGCCAAGCTGACGCTGGCGGGCCTCTGGACCTGCGGGCCGTAGGGCCTCCCGGCGCGGGTTGAACGCAAGTCAGGGCGACGCGGGGCGTCAAGCCTGTGCGCGACCATGCCGCATCGCGAATCCTTCGCAGATATGGCCTTATGCTCGCCTACCGACATCCCGCCCTCCTTTGAGCACCCCATGCTGAACACGCTGTTTTCGCGCACCGGAGCCGAATGGGGCTCCGCGGCCCTGGTCTTTGTGGTCAGCCTGATGGCCGGCCGCTACGCCGCCCAGGGCATGGACGCGGTCCAGTGGGCCGGGGCGGTCACCGCGGTGCTGGGCTCGGTGACGGTGGCGGTCTGGGTGCGGATCGCGCCGACGCAGGCCAAGGTTCCTGCCCGCCAGGACGACTGACGCGAAAGCGCGCAGAGCGCGCGCCAGGTCGCCTCAAGCGTGACCACTCGCCGCAGGCCGACCACATTCGATGTTTACCGTGCCGTACGATCCTGAGATCGCACGTCAATTGGAGGGCATTGGAGACCCCATGCTCAAGTCGATCACCGCCCGCATCTCCGCCGAACGCGCCGCCATGGCCTTCGTGATCCTGGCCAGCGCCCTGGTGGGCCGTCAGGCCGCGATCGGGATGGACACCGCCCAGGGCCTCTCAGGCCTGGCCGCGATCCTCGGGTCCTCGATGCTGGTGATCATGGTCAAGTCCTGGCCCAAGCCTGAGCAGGCCAAGGTCCGCGCGCGGCGCGACGACTAAGCGACGCGGCTAGCCCGCGTGGACGTCGAGGCCCATGGCCGTCAGCAGACGGTACTGCTGGCCGACGTCGATCTTCATCCCCTCGTAGTTCGCCAGGCCTGAGAGGTTCAGGCCGCTGACCTCCGCGCCGCGCAGGTCGGCCTCGGCCATCTTGGCGCCCCCCGTCAAAGCCTGAAACAGGTCGCACTTCCTCATATCCGCGCCGGTGAGGTCGGCTTCCCGCAGGTCGGTCTCCCGCATCGAGACATTGGTCAGGTCCGCGCCCGCCAGCCGCGCCTGGGCGAGGTCGGCCAGCTCCAGGCTGCAGCCCGAGAATGAGACCTGGGTGCGGATCACCTTGCGCCCGAAGGCCCGGCTGAAGTCGGCCCCCACGAAGGCCGCGCCCCGCAGGTTGCAGGTCTCGAACTGCGAGCCGTACAGGCTCGACCGCTCGAACCGCGCGAAGGACAGGTCGCAGCGGGTGAAGCGCACCTCATCGAGACCGCAATGGGCGAATGTCGGCCCATGTTGGCCTTGCGTGAACACACAGGCCTCGAAGTGCGCGTCGCGCAGGTTGGCATGGGCGAACCTGGCGCCAAGGATGCGGCAGCCCTTGAATTTACTGCCTTCCAGCACGGTTTCCGAGAACTGCGCCCCCTCGATCGTGCAGCCGGTGAACACCGCATCGGTGCAATCGGCGTCGGACCAGTCGGCCATCGACAGGTCCTGGTCGGTCGCCCCGTCTGAAAAGGCCATTTCTTCCATCCGTGGCGACCGACATGTGGCTCAGAGTTTGACCTGAATCTCCCCGCCGCCGGCGCGGAACTTGGCGCTCATCTCGGCCATGCCCTGCGCCACGTCGTTCTGCTTGGCCGCCGTCTCGCGGATCTCCTGGCTAATCTTCATGGAGCAGAACTTGGGGCCGCACATGGAGCAGAAGTGGGCGGTCTTGAAGGCCTCCTTGGGCAGGCTCTCGTCGTGGTACTGCCGCGCCGTCTCCGGATCGAGGCCCAGGTTGAACTGGTCCTCCCAGCGGAACTCGAACCGGGCGCGGCTGAGCGCGTCGTCCCAGGCCCGGGCCGTCGGGTGGCCCTTGGCCAGGTCGGCGGCGTGGGCGGCGATCTTGTAGGTGATCACGCCTTGCTTGACGTCCTCCCGGTCGGGCAAACCGAGGTGCTCCTTGGGGGTCACGTAGCAGAGCATGGCGGTGCCGAACCAGCCGATCATGGCCGCCCCGATGCCGCTGGTGATGTGGTCGTAGCCCGGCGCGATGTCCGTGGTCAGCGGGCCGAGCGTGTAGAACGGGGCCTCGCCGCAGACCTTCAGCTGCTTGTCCATGTTGGCCTTGATCTTGTGCATCGGCACGTGGCCGGGGCCTTCGATCATGGTCTGGACCCCATGCTTCCAGGCCACCTGGGTCAGCTCCCCCAGGGTCTCCAGCTCGGCGAACTGGGCCGCGTCGTTGGCGTCGGCGATGGAGCCCGGCCGCAGGCCGTCCCCCAGGCTGAACGACACGTCATAGGCCCGCATGATCTCGCAGATGTCCTCGAAGTGCTCGTAGAGGAAGTTCTCCTTGTGGTGGGCAAGGCACCACTTGGCCATGATCGAGCCGCCGCGGCTGACGATCCCGGTCACCCGCTTGGCGGTCAGCGGCACATAGGACAGCCGCACCCCGGCGTGGATGGTGAAGTAGTCCACCCCCTGCTCGGCCTGCTCGATCAGGGTGTCGCGGAACACCTCCCATGTCAGGTCCTCGGCGACGCCGTCCACCTTCTCCAGGGCCTGGTAGATCGGCACCGTGCCGATGGGCACGGGGCTGTTCCTGATGATCCAGTCGCGGATGTTGTGGATGTTGCGGCCGGTGGACAGGTCCATCACCGTGTCGGCGCCCCAGCGGATGGCCCAGACCATCTTGTCCACCTCGTCGGCCACGGTGGAGAGCACCGCGGAGTTGCCGATATTGGCGTTGATCTTCACCAGGAAATTGCGGCCGATGGCCATCGGCTCCAGCTCGGTGTGGTTGATGTTGGCCGGGATGATCGCCCGGCCCCGGGCCACCTCGGAGCGCACGAATTCCGGGGTGCAGAAATCCGGAATCTCGGCCCCGAAGTCCTCGCCGTCGCGGATGAAGCCGTCGCCTTCCTGGCGGCGCAGGTTCTCGCGGATGGAGACGTATTCCATCTCCGGGGTGATGATGCCGCGGCGGGCGTAGTCCATCTGGGTGACGCATCCGGCGCCCTTGGCGCGGTAGATGCGGCGCGGGGCCTTGAACTCCGGCGCCAGGTGCACGCCTGCGGCCCCGCCGTTGTCCTCGGGCTTCACGGCGCGCGGGTTGGCGACGACCTCAATGTCGCCGCGCGAGACCACCCAAGGCTCGCGGGTCCGGGGCAGGCCCTGCTCGATGTCGATGGTCGCCGTCGGGTCGGTGTAGGGGCCGGACGGATCATAGATCGTCACCGGCGGCTCGTTGGCGCTGGGATGCACCGCCACCTCGCGGAACGGCACCCGGATGTCGGGCCACAGCAGGCCCGGCTGATAGACCTTGCGCGAGCCGGGACGCTCCCCGGTGGGGATGGCGCCATTGCTGGGGACGGGGGTCTGGAAGTTCATGCGCGGGCTCCTGCCTTGATAGGGAGACCCGGACGTGTCGCGCAGAGTGGTCGTGCGGAGCAGGTCCGCGTTCCCTCCCTTCGCCGGCATGACCCGGATCAGGTTCGGCGGGTCGCGGGGACAGACCCGCCTCTCAGCCGCTGCGGCGACTCCCCGGAGAAGGTCCCACGCTACCGCGATCGCCCGACAAATGCCATCGTGGCGCGTTGATCTAGGACACCCAAGAAGGAAGCGCCCCGATGAGCCGCCTGCTCCCCCTCGCCCTCGCCGTTGCGGCGCTTTCCGCCGGCGCCTCCCAGGCCCTGGCGCAGGAGCCCGCGCCCGCCCGCCAATGCTTCCGCGTCAGCCAGATGGACGGCCACACCGTGGGCGACTCCAAGACCCTCTATGTCGGCGTCCGCAACAAGGACGTCTATCGGGTGGACATGGCCGGAGCCTGTCTGGCCGGGGCCAGCATGGGCGATCCCCTGGTGATCGAGACCGTGGGCGGCAACGACCTGGTTTGCCGGCCCATCGACCTCAGCCTGAAGGTCGCCGGGACCATCGGCCTGTCGCCCTGCATCGTGAAGTCGATCACCAAGCTGACCCCGCCGCAGATCGCCAGCCTGCCGCGCAAACTTAAGCCGTAGCTCGCGAAACGCGCGGTCGGCATGCTAGTCAGGGAGCCTAGGAGTTCCCCATGCATCTGGCCCGTTTCCCGCGCGCGCGCTTCGCGCACCTGCCCACGCCCCTGGAGCCCATGTCGGGCCTGAGCGCCGCCCTGGGCGGCCCGGAGCTGTGGGTGAAGCGTGACGACTGCACCGGCCTGGCCGGCGGCGGCAACAAGACCCGCAAGCTGGAATTCCTGCTGGGGGACGCCCTGGACCAGGGCTGCGACACGTTGGTGACGCAGGGGGCCGTACAGTCCAACCACGTGCGCCAGACGGCCGCCGCCGCCGCCCGCTTCGGCCTGGCCTGTGAGATCATCCTGGAGGAACGGACCGGCTCCAGGGCGGTCGACTACAACACCTCCGGCAATGTGCTGCTGGACCGGCTGCTGGGGGGCAAGCTGCGCACCGTGCCCGCCGGAACCGACATGAACGCCGAGCTGGCCAAGGTCGCCGACGAGGTCCGCAGCCGAGGCGGCGTGCCCTACATCATCCCCGGCGGCGGCTCCAACGCCATCGGCGCCCTGGGCTATGTGGACTGCGCCATCGAACTGGTGCGTCAGGCCGACGAGCAGGGGATCGTCATCGACCGCATCGTCACGGCCACGGGCAGCGCGGGCACCCATGCCGGCCTGGTGGCGGGCCTGGCCCTGATCGGCGCCGACATTCCGGTGCTGGGCATCGGCGTCCGTGCCCCGAGGGAGACCCAGGAGGCCAATGTCCACAGGCTGGCGGTCGAAACCGCGGCCATGCTGGGCCACGGCGAGCGTGTCACCCGAGAGATGACCGTCGCCGACTGCGACTATGTGGGCGCGGGCTACGGCCTGATCGACCAGGCGGTGATCGACGGCCTGAAGCTGGTGGCCCGCACCGAGGCCCTGCTGCTGGATCCGGTCTATACCGGCAAGGCCATGAAGGGCCTGATCGCACTCACCAAGGCCGGCGCCTTCCGGGACGAGACGGTGGTGTTCCTGCACACCGGCGGCGCCCAGGGGTTGTTCGGCTACGCCACCGAACTGGAAGGAACCCTGGCATGAGCCTCGTCCTCGGCGTCCTCGGCGGCATGGGCCCCGCCGCCACCCTCGACTTCCTCACCAAGCTCCAGGCCTTCACCCCGGTGAAGCAGGAGAAGGACCACATCCGGGTCATCGTCGACATCAACCCGCAGGTCCCTGACCGCAACGATCCCTTCGCCAAGCCGGGACCTGTCCTGGCCGAGATGGCCGGCGCTCTACATGGCGCCGGCGCCGAGGTCCTCGCCATCGCCTGCAACACCGCCCACGCCCACGCCGACCTGATCACCCGGGCCTCGGGCCTGCCGCTGATCGACATGATCCAGACCGCCTCGCACGCCGCGCGGGACACCGGCGCGCGGCGTGCCGGCGTGCTGGGCACCAAGCAGGCGATCCGGCTCTACCGCGAGTATCTCGCGGCCCAGGGCATGGGCCTGGTCACCCTGCCGGCCGAGGCCCAGGAGCGCTTCATGGCCCTGCTTTCCAAGATCAAGGCCGGCGATGTCGGACCCGAGGTCCGCCAGGGCATGGCAGACCTCGCCCAGATCCTGGTGGCGGACGGCGCGGAGGCGATCATCGCCGGCTGCACCGAAGTGACGATGGTGCTGGGTCCCAAGGACGTCGGCAAGCCGCTGCTGGATGCCGGCGAACTGCTCGCCAGGCGCTGCGTGGACGTCTGCCTCGGCTATGAGCCGGTCCCGATCCTAGAGACGTGAAGCGCCGAACGTATCGCACTTGGCGGGATCGCCAGATTGCACCCCGGCGCGGAACCAGCGCATGCGCTGCTCGCTGGTGCCGTGGGTGAAGGCGTCGGGCATGACACGTCCCTGGGACTGCTTCTGCAGGGTGTCATCCCCCACGGCGGCGGCGGCGTTCAACCCGTCCTCGATATCCTTGGGATCGAGCGCCACCTGGCCGCCGGAAGCTTCCGACGCACGGGCCGCCCAGACGCCGGCGTAGCAGTCGGCCTGCAGCTCCAGGCGCACCGAGCCTGAGTCCACGCCCTTGGCCCCGTACTGCTTGGCCTTCTCCATCTGGCCGGTCATGTTCTGGACGTGGTGGGCCACCTCGTGGGCGATGACATAGGCGCGCGCCGCGTCGCCCTGGGCGCCGAAGCGGCCCGAGAGCTCCTGCCAGAAGGAGAGGTCCAGATAGACCTTGCGGTCCTGCGGACAATAGAACGGCCCCATGGCCGACTGGCCCATGCCGCAGCCCGTGCCGGTGGCGCGGTCATAGATCACGAGGCCCGCGGGGGGATCGTAGCTGCGGTTAGAGGCCTTGAAGACCTGGGTCCAGACATCGCTGGTGGAGGTCTCGATGACGTCCACGAACTGGGCGTCGCGGTCGGCTGGGGTGCCGCGCACGCCCTCCTGCTGCTCGGCCCCGCCGTTCACGCCGTTGACCACGCTGAGCGTCGTCGAGGGGTCGATGCCGAAGACGAAGTAGCCCACCGCAGCCAGCAGCAGGCCGCCGATACCGACGCCTCCCGCCACAGGGCCTATTCCGCGTCGATCCTCGACATTGCCGCCTCGGCGTCCACCGTCCCAACGCATGGCCATCTCCTCCAACCCTGGCCGCCTCAACGCGCCAGAGTGGCCGAGGATGCGGCGGAACGGCGGCGCTGTCAGCCGACTCTATCGCCGGTTCGCGGCGGCCGCCCGGACACGAGCATTGGACTCGGCCATCCAGGCGTCGATGTTGGAGGGCAAAACGGTAGCGGGCGCGACCTTGGCGGCGTCCGTCGTGGGGTGGTGCGGCGCGCCGCGCTGCGCTTCCAAGTCACGCAGCCGGATCTCGGTCTGCATCTGAGCCTCAAGGGCGCCGACCTGGTTTTCCATGGCGACGGCGCGCTGCTGCGCCATCCGATTGGCGGCCTGCTGCTCGTGCCACATCGCCTCATAGCGAGCATTGAGGCTAGGGTCCTGCGCCAAGGCAGGTCCGCCGCCGGCCGCGGCGACGATCAGGGCTGTGAACAGAGCTCGCATCTATCTGGGAACGCGCGAGATCCCGGCTTGGGTCCCTACCGCCGCGAGACGCTGAACCGCGCGAGCTGCTCGCGGGGCGCGGCCCATTCCGGCTGCATCTCCAACGCCTTCTGATAGTCGAAATAGGCGGACTTGGCGTCCTCCAGGCCCTCATGGGCCAGGGCGCGATTGTAGTAGGCCTTGGCCGGTTCCTGCAGGCCCAGTTCCAGCCCCTTGTTGATATCGGGCAGGCTGTCGGCGTAGCGCCGCTGGCCGATAGAGGCGGCGCCGCGGTTCACATAGGCCTCGCCCATGCCGGGCTGGAGCTTAACGGCCTGGTCGAAGTCGCGGGTCGCCTCGGGATAGGTGCCTCGCCGCAGCTTCAGGACCCCGCGATTGACCAGGGTGCCGGCACGGTCGCGCGCGTTCAGGAATTCGCTATCCAGCGCGTCGGTGCATAGCTGCTGGAACTTTATGTCGCTTTCGCCGCTGATCGCCGCCTCGGAACAGGCCTCAGCCATCCCGCCGCCGATCACCGTCACCGCCGCCTGGGCCGAGCCCGCGCAAAGGGCCACCGCCAAGGCGCCTGCCGCCGATACTGTCCTGATCATGCCTGGCCTCCATCTGACCTGGAGCCGGGTTCCGAGCGCCGAAGGCCCTGAAAGGAACCTGACTTGGCCACCAGAGTCTTCCCGTACCTCGGGTCTGTCAACGCAGGGTTTCTAAAGCCCCTCGCGCTTGAGGGACCTCTCAGGACTGACGGAAACGGCGGGTCTCGCGCAGGAGGATGTAGATGCTGCTGCCGGCCACCACGAGGGCGCCCGCCAGGGTGGCCAGGCGCGGGGTTTCCTCCCAGACGAGGTAGCCGATGATGCTGGCCCAGATCAGCTGGGTGTAGTCGAAGGGCGCCACCACGGCGACCGGCGCTCGGCGGATGGCCTCGGTCAGGAAGAGCTGCCCCACCCCGCCGATCA
>JAZKFM010000246.1:0-9781 GCA_040386415.1 Pseudomonadota bacterium | reverse complement strand
TATCGCGATAGGCTGGGGCGGCACGGCCGTTGCGGCGGGGATATTCGAAGGCCCCGAAATGAAACACTTGCGTCGGGGGCGTCTTCACCTTTGAGTAACCACGTTCAACCGTCCCGAGGCTCCATGCTGCTTTCAGTACTCGCCGCCGCCGCCGCCATTTCCGCGACCCAGGCGGCCACCCCGGCCTCGGCCACCGTGCCTGTCGCCCAGCCCGCCGCCGCGGTGGCGGTCCTGCTGGACTGCCAGGTCAAGGAGACCGGCCTGACCGACTGCAAGGCCCTGGACGCCGAGGGCGCCACCGCCGAGGCCGCCGTGAAGCTGGCCGCGCAGATCGAAGTGGCCGAGAGCTTCGCCCTGGCCAACCCGGGCCGGATCGTCATCAAAATGAATGTGAACCCCTAAGGGGCGCTTGACCGCACCGTCCTGAGCGGCGCCTTTCCAAGCGCTGCAACGATAAGGGATGGAGCCGGTCATGGATAAGCGTCGCGTGGGATCGTTCGAGGTCTCGGCCATCGGCCTGGGCTGCATGAGCCTGTCGCACGCCTACGGACCGCCGCCGCCGCGCGAACAGGCCGAGCGGGTGCTGAAGGGCGCCCTGGACGCCGGCTACACCTTCTTCGACACCGCCGCCGTCTATGGCCTGGGCCATAACGAGACCCTGGTGGGCGAGGTGCTGGGCGATCGTCGGGACGAATTCGTCCTGGCCTCCAAGTGCGGTCTCAGCCGCGGGACCGAGCGCGAGCTGAACGGCCATCCCGACGTCCTGAAGGCCACCTGCGAGAGCAGCCTCAAGCGGCTGCAGACCGACGTCATCGACCTCTATTACCTGCATCGCTGGGACAAGCGCGTGCCCATCGAGGACAGCGTCGGCGCGCTTGCCGAGCTGGTGGCGGAGGGGAAGATCAAGACCATCGGCCTGTCGGAGGTGTCGGCCGACACCCTGCGCCGGGCCCACGCCGTCCATCCCATCACCGCCCTGCAGACAGAATATTCGCCCTGGACCCGCAATCCGGAGATCGCGGTGCTGCAGGCCTGCAAGGACCTGGGCGTCACCTTCGTGGCCTTCAGTCCGGTGGGCCGGGGCTTCCTGGCCGGAGGTGCGTCCGATCCCGCGGCCTTCCAGGAAGGCGACATGCGCCTGGGCATGCCCCGCTTCCAGGGCGAGGCCTTCGCCGCCAATCTGAAGATGTTCGAGGCCTTCGCGGCCCTGGCGAAGGCGGCGGGCTGCACGCCGGCCCAGCTGTGCCTGGCCTGGCTGCTGGCCAAGGATGAGACGATCGTGCCGATCCCCGGCACCGCCAACCCCGATCACATGGTGGAGAACGCCGGCGCGGCGGCGATCAAGCTGTCGGCGGAGACGATGGCCCAGGTCGAAGCCCTGGTGAATCCGCAGACCGTCACCGGCCCGCGCTATTCGCCCGCCATGCAGGCGTCCATCGACACTGAAGGCTAGGCCGTCTCGAGGCTTTCGAAGGCGGTGATGAGCGCCGCCTGGGCCAGGCGCTTGGCCCGGACGGCCACCTCGGCCTCTGGTATGTCGTGCAGGCCGCGCGGACGGGGCAGGCTGACCTGAACGGTGACGCCGTCATCGGTGAGGATCGAGACCCCCACGAGGGTCGGGCTGACGGTGACGGAGGGCGGCAGGGACAGGTCCAGCATGGCGTTCGTCTCCAGTTTTCCCCCAGCGGCCGGGGTTTGCGCCGCGCTGACTCCCAAGTCCAGCCACGGTTTTATGACCGGAAAGCAGAGGCTCCGTTAAGCCTCCTGAGCAGGCAATTTCGCAGTCGTCTGCCTGGGGTTGTATCGCCTGCCGCGGGGTGACGGCTGACAGGGCGCCCCTTTGCCCTTATGCCCTTGGCCATGCCCATCAGTCCTCCCCCGCCCGAAGTTGAAGTCGTCATCGTCCACGCGCCGCGCCTGCCCGCCCTGGGCGGGGAGGCGGTGTTCGCGGTCCAGCAGCTCGATGCGGAGGACCTGAGGACCGCGCCTCGGCTCGACGTGGCCCTGAAGCGCGCGCCCGGCGTCTCGCTGTTCCGGCGCACCGGGAGCGACGCGGCCAATCCCACCATCCAGGGCATCTCCTTGCGCGGCGTCGCGCCCTCCGGCGCCGGCCGGGCCCTGGTGACCCTGGACGGCGCGCCGCAGAATGATCCCTTCGGAGGATGGGTGATCTGGTCGGCCCTGCCGCCGGAAAGCCTGGAGAGCGTCACCATCGTCCGGGGCGCGGGGGCCGGCGCCTATGGCGCGGGCGCCCTGACCGGGGTGATCGCCCTGGAGGAGCACGGGGCGACCGAAGGCATATCGGCCCTAGACGTCTCTATCGCCCAGAGGGGCGGGGCGCGGGCGGCGGTCGCGGTCGGTACGACCGGCCTGCTGGTGACAGCCAGCGCGGAGACGTCGGACGGCTACACTCCGGTGCGGGGCGTACGCGGGGCGGCCGACGCGCCGACGACGCTGGACGCCGGCGCCTTCGCCTTCCGAGTTCAAGGTGAGCACGAGGGGATCGTCGGCGCCCTGCGGCTGGGGGTCTATGAGGAACAGCGCGGCGCGGGTCTCGTCGGGGCCAACTCCACGGCCAGCGGCGGATCGGTCACGGCGACCATCGCCAGGATCATCGACGGCGGCGGCTGGCGATTGCAGGCCTGGGCGCGGTCCAGCGACCTCAAGAACACCTCGTCGGCGGTCGCGGCGGGCCGCGTGTCCACCACCCCGGCCAGCGACCAGTATTCGACACCGGCCCTCGGCTACGGCTTCAACGCCGCCTGGCAGGGCCGGGGGACGGCCTTCTCCTGGGAAGTTGGCGGCGACGCCCGCTTCGCCGACGGCCACGCCTTCGAGCGCTTCCGCTACATGGCCGGCGGCTTCACCCGCGGCCGGGAGTCCGGCGGGACCACGGCGGTGGCGGGGCTCTATGCCGAGGGTGTGCTGGACCCGGGTGACTGGCTGGTCACCGGCGGGGCGCGGATCGACGCCTGGCGCCAGGACGAGGCGGTCCGCCGCGAACGCGACCTGGCCACAGGCGCGGTGACCCTGAACGCCACCTCGCCCGACACCTCGGGCACGACGCCGACGGCGCGGTTCGGGGTGCGCTACCGGCTCGACGAGGCCACCTGGCTGCGGGGCGCGGCCTATGCCGGCTTCCGGCCGCCGAGCTTGAATGAACTGCACCGCCCGTTCCGGGTGGGCAACGATGTCACCGAGGCCAATCCGACCCTGACGCCCGAGACCCTCTATGGGGTCGAGTTCGGGTTCGGCGGCGACGGGGCCACCCGCTGGAGCGGGACGATCTTCTACAACCGCCTCGACGACCCGATCACCAATGTCACCGTGGGGCCGGGCGGGATGACCTATCCGGTGGCGGGCTTCATCCCGGTGGGTGGTGTGCTGCGCCAGCGCCGCAACGCCGGCCAGATCGAGGCCTGGGGTCTCGAGGCCGACATCTCGCGCACCTTCGGCGGCCTGACCCTAATGGGCGCGGCCTCGGCCACCAAGGCGGAGGTCGATGGCGGCGGCGCGTCCCCCCAGCTCACCGGGAAACGTCCGGCCCAGACGCCGGAATACACTGTGACCGCCGGGGCGGACTGGAAGGCCACCGAACGCCTGACCCTGTCGGCCAACGCGCGGTACGAGAGCGCGCGGTTCGAGGATGATCTCAACAGCCGCAAGCTCGAGGCTTCCATCGGGATCGACGCCCGGGCCGCCTGGCGTTTGACGCCTGACAGCGAGGTCTATCTGGCGGCCGAGAACCTCACCGACGCCCGCATCGAGGTGGGGGAGACCGGCGACGGGACAGAGAGCTTCGCCGCGCCCCAGACCTTCCGGATCGGGTTTTCGCTGCGGCGCTAGTCCGCCTTTTCCCCGAACAGTTCCTCATGCTTGGCGCAGATCGCAGGCCACAGGGCGGCCATCTCGGGCACGTCGAGGCCGAACTCGCGGGCCAGGATGTCGATGAAGGCCTCGGCGCTCTCGATCAGGGTCTGGGTGCGTTCCCCTGGTCGCACGCGGCGCAGGGTGCGGCCCAGGATGATCACCAGGCCGTCCGGGGTGTGGCGCTGAACAATGGGGAACTGGGTGAAGATCGAATCCGGCGAGGTCCGCAGCCACTGGCAGTTGGTGTTCAGCTCGGTGTCGCTGGCGGTCGCCTCGGTGAAATCGAAATAGGGCGCGCCGCCCAGGGCGTGGTTGTGGAAGCGCCACCAGTCGGCGTCGAGCCTTTCCAGGCGGAAGTCGTAGCCGGCCACGGTCATCGGGCCGGCGGCCAAGGGCACGGGCTCCAGCACGCCGTCCCCGAAGCCGACATCGGCGATGTAGGACCGATCCAGGTCCACCCGCAGAACCAAGTGGTTGCCGTGGCTGATCTCGCCGCGCTCGGTGCGGCCCACCGCCCCGGCCATGCGGGTGACCTTGAAACCAATCTCCTTCAGCGCCCAGCCCAGCAGGCCGTTCATCTCGTAGCACCAGCCGCCGCGCCGCCGGGTCACCAGCTTGTCGAAGGCGTGCTGCAGGGAGACGTCGCCCGGCCGCTTCAGCTGCACGTCCAGGTTCTCGTAGGGGATGGCCAGCAGGTGGGCGCGGTGGATCGCCCTCAGGGTCTCCAGATCCGGGCGCGGCGTCCCGGCATAACCGATGCGGGCCAGATAGGCGTCGAGGTCCATGGGCGCTCCTTCTTGTGCTCAAGCTAGGATGGCTGGCGTCATTCCACCAGCATGGCTAGGACGGAGCGCATGGACAATCTGACCACCGAATTCGCCTTCGAAGCCTTGGTCTCCATCGATGCGGCGACCCGCATGGGGGACACCGCGCTCGGCAAGCGGCGGTTCATCGGCATCACCGGCGGGACCTTCAAGGGCCCGCGCATCGAGGGCGAGGTGATCCCGGGCGGAGCTGACTGGCAGACGGTGCGGGCAGACGGCGTCACGGTGATCGAGGCGATCTATGCGCTGAAGACCTCCGACGGTGCGGTCATCGCCGTGCGCAATCTGGGCCTGGTGTCGCCCACGCCGGAGGGCGGCCGCTATGTCCGCACCAACCCCACCTTTGACGCGCCGCAGGGGCCCCACGACTGGCTGAACAAGTCGATCTTTGTGGGTACGATCGGCGTCGCCGATAGCGGCAAGGCCGTGCGGATTGGCGTCTACCGGGTGGTGTGAGCAGCTATGACTTGGCCGGCTCTCCCGCGCCGGTGATCAGGGCCACGATCTGCGGGCTGATGTTGTCGGCGCCCTTCTCCATCATGTGGGAGACGATCCGCGCGCCGACGGCGGCGCGGGTCTGGCTGGTGAACTCGGTCTTGTTCTCGCGCACCCAGTCCATGGAGGCCTTGCGGTTGACGTTCAGCTGCTGGAAGTGCGGGACCACGTAGCGGGCGATCATCTCGTAGGACCGCTGGGTGTTCTCCCAGTTGGCCCAGTTGTGGGCCATCATCAGGTAGCAGCCGAAGCCGCCGCTCTCTTCCTTCAGCTGCTCGATACGGGCGATCGCCTCGTCCGGCGTGCCCACCACGGCCGAGCCCAGGGCGAGATAGGCTTCCACCGGGTCGCCGGCGAAGTCCTCGGGCACCATCGGCAGGTTGGCGATCTCGCGGAAGTAATAGATCCATTTTTCCAGGCCAAAGCGAACCTGCTCGATGGCCTTGTCCTTGGTCTCGGCGATATGCATCTGGCCCACCAGCCGCCAGGCGTTGCGGTCCATGGTCTGGCCGTTGGCCTTGGCGATGTCCTCGGCGATGCCCCAGTTGGCGGCGAGCGCGTTGAACCCCGCCGTGGTGGTGGCGCCCAGGGAGAGCAGGCCCACCCCGTGCTTGCCGGCCGCCCGCGCGCCGGTCGGCGAGACCTGGCTGGCCACGGCGATCTCCACCGAGGGGCGCGAATAGGGGGTCATCTGGAGGCGGGCGTTGACCAAGCTGAACCAGTCGCTCTCGTGGCTGACCTCCTCGCCGCGCAGCAGGCGAACCAGCACGTCGAGGGCCTCGTCCATGCGGTCGCGCTGCTTGGCCACCGGGATGCCCATCATGAAGGCGTCGGAGGACAGGGCGCCCGGCCCCGCCCCGAACATCACCCGGCCCCGGGTCATGTGGTCCAGCTGGTTGATGCGGTCGGCCAGCATCATCGGGTGGTGATAGGGCAGGGAGGACACCCCGGTGCCCAGCTTGATGTGCTTGGTGCGCTCGGCGGCCGCGGCGATGAACACCTCGGGCGAGGCGATCAACTCATAGGCGGCCGAGTGGTGCTCGCCGATCCAGGCCTCTTCGAAGCCCAGATTGTCCAGGTGCTGCACCAGCTCCAGGTCGCGCTGGATGGCCAGGGTCGGGTTCTCGTCGAGCGGGTGAAAGGGCGCGATGAAGGCGCCAAAGCGCAGTTTGGTCTCGAGCGTCATCTTGCCCTCCCTGGGTCTGTTGGGAGAACCTTAGCTGGGGTGACGTTCCGGCGCCTAGCGGCCCCGTACCAGCATTTCGAACCCTAGCCGTCGGAGTCGCGGGCGGCCTCCAGGAACTTCAGCACCGAGAGCTCGAAGGCGCGCGACGACGTCGTCCCTTTCAGGGGCAGGACGCCGCGCTCGTAGGATTCCAGCACCAGGGGGTGGATGTAGGAGCCCTTGCAGACCGCGGCGGTGTTGCCCAGCAGGCCCGCGACCGCCTTTACGCAGGCGGCCACGTTGCGCTTGGCCTCTGTCGCGCTGGCGGCGGGGGGGTGCATGACCAGGCCGCGCGCCGCCGACAGGGTGCCGGCCCAGGTCCGGAAATCCTTGGCGGAAAAATCCTCGCCCAGGACCTCGCGGATGTAGGCGTTGACGTCGGCGCTCTCGACGACGTGGCGGTCGCCCTTGTCATCCAGATACTGGAACAGGCGTTGACCCGGGATTTCCTGGCAGGCCTTGACGATGCGGGCCAGGCGGCGGTCGCGGAACCCGGTCTGGTGGACCTTGCCGCTCTTGCCGCGGAATTCGAAAACGGCGCCCGTGCTGGTGATCTTGGCGTGGCGGTCGCGCAGGGTGGTCAGACCAAAGCTCTTGTTGGTGCGCGCGTACTCCTCGTTGCCCACCCGGATCAGGGTGACCTCCATCACCGCGACGACGGCGGCCAGCACCTTCTCGCGCGGCAGGCCCCGGCGGGCGAGGTCGCCCTCGACCCGTTTGCGCAGGCGGGGCAGGGCGCGTCCGAAGGCGATGACGCGGTCGTACTTGATCCCGTCGCGGTCCTGCCGCCAGCCGGTGTGATAGCGGTACTGCTTGCGGCCCTTCTGGTCGCGGCCGGTGCACTGGATGTGGCCCCGTGCCGACGGACAGATCCAGACGTCGGTCCAGGCCGGCGGGATCACCAGGGCCTTGATGCGTTCAAGGGTCTGGGCGTCGGTGACCGGGCGTCCCTCGGCGTCGCGGTAGGAGAACCCCGACTTCCCGGCCACGCGGGTGATGCCGGCGTCGTCGTCGTTGACATAGATCAGGCCGGCCGGAGCGGGGGGCGTAAGCTCTGCGGTGTCTCTGGCCATCTGTCGCCTTTGGAGATCAACGGGGACGTGGCATCTACGTCCCTCTGGCCGGTGAACGTGAGGCCGCCTCACCAAGTTCCTAAGTCGGACGGGAGACTCATTTCTGTGAACTATCGCCACGCCTATCACGCCGGGAACTTCGCCGATCTGGTGAAGCATGCCGGCCTGCTGCGCCTGATGGCCACCCTGACCAAGGCGCCGGGGCCGCTGACGGTGATCGACACCCATGCCGGGCGGGGGCTGTACGACCTGTCGGGCGCCGAGGCGCAGCGGTCGGGGGAGGCGGAGGCGGGCATCGCCCAGCTGATGAAGGCCGCCGACCTGCCCGCCGCCTTCGGCCCCCTGCGCGCGGCGGTGAACAAGCTGAACAACAATGGGCCGACCAAGCTGTATCCAGGGTCGCCGCGCCTGATCGCCGACACCCTGCGCAAGAAGGACAGCTATATCGCCTGCGAGCTGCGCGGTGAGGAGCACGCGGCCCTGCGGATGGCGCTCAAGGGCCGCACCGGCGTCGAGACCCTCTGCGCCGACGGCTATGACACCGCTGTCAGCCGCTGCCCGCCGAAGGGCGCGGTGCTCGTGCTGATCGATCCGCCCTTCGAGCGGCCCGACGACTACACCCGCATCGTCGCCACCCTGAAGGCCATCGGACGGCGCAACCGCGAGGCGGTGGTGATGATCTGGCTGCCCATCAAGGATCTGCAGACCTTCGACCATTTCCTCAACGAGGCGCAGGACACCGGCATCGGCCCCCTGCTGGTGGGGGAGTGCCGGATGCGGCCGCTGAACGATCCCATGAAGATGAACGGCTGCGCCCTGGTGACAGCTCGCGCGCCCGCGGACTTCGCCGCCTCGATGGAGGAAATGTGCCGCTGGACCGCCCAGACCCTGGGCCAGAATGGTCAGGGCCGGGTTTCGACGCTGTCGTAACGTTGATGTGCATCAAGGCGTCGCCGGGTGATGTTATGTTGCATTGCACAATCAACCTCGGAGACGTTCCATGATCGCGCTTAAGCCGAACGAGTCCGTCAGCCCTGCCGCGGCCTTTCACGTGCCGATCGGCGCGGCCTCGCCCCTCTGGTTCATGTTCACCGGCGCGGCATCGGCCGGCGTCGCCTACTGGTGGATGACCCGCTGGATGCGGCCGATCAATCTGGAGGCCATGCTGCCGCTTTCCGGCGCGGACGCAGCGCCATTGGAGGAAGCCGCCATCCTCATCGAGGCCTTCGTCGAGCCTCTGCTGGAGGCGGCCGAACCCGTGCTTGAGGCCGGCGTGGTGGTCGATCCCGACCCGGCGCCGACGCCCGCGCCGGAACCCGCCCCGAACCCCCTGGACACCCCGCCGGCGCAAGCCGCCGCTGAGCCGGTGGTCGAGGCCGCGGCGCCGGTCGTCGAAGCCTCGGCGGAAATCGCCGCGCCAACGACCAAAGCCAAGCCCAAGGCCGCGCCGAAGGCTTGAGGCGTAGCGCGACAACGCGCGGCGCATTAAGGCTGGTCTCCAACGAGGGGGGACCTGTGTGCTGAAGCGTGGGTTGGACATCCTGGGCGCCGCCGCGGGCCTGATCGTGCTGTCGCCTGTCCTGCTGGCCTTGGCGCTCGCCGTGCGGCTGGAGTCGCCCGGCCCCGCCCTGCACTGGTCGCGCCGCGTCGGCCGGTTCAACGCCCTGTTTCCCATGCCCAAGTTCCGCAGCATGCGCGTCGGCGCGCCGGACGTGGCCACCCACCTGCTGCCCGACCCGGCCTCCTGGATCACCCCCCTTGGCGCCTTCATGCGCCGGACCAGCCTGGACGAATTGCCCCAGCTCTGGAGCGTGCTGCGGGGGCATATGAGCCTGGTGGGGCCGCGTCCCGCCCTCTTCAACCAGGATGACCTGATCGCCCTGCGCGACGCGGCCGGCGTCCAGTCGCTGCGGCCGGGCCTGACCGGTTGGGCCCAGATCCACGGCCGCGATGAGCTGCCGGTGCCCGACAAGGTTCGGCTGGACGCCGAGTACCTGGCCGCCCACACCACGCTGATGGACCTGTCGATCATCCTGCGCACCGCGATGACCGCCTTCTCTGGCCGCGGTGTCCGTCACTAGACGGACCCCTTCGGCGGCTGGCGCGTTCTGGCCAGACCCGGAGTTCCCAGACCTTGCCAGACGAACCCATCTACCAGAGCGCCCGCTCGGGCCTCGCGTTCCACGTGACGGCCAAGAATCTGACCGACGACGTCTACGTCATCGCGCGCCGACCCGAGGGCATCTTCGTCTCCGGGTTTCGGCAGATCTTCGCCGGCGTTCGCTGGTCGTACG
>JAZKFM010000245.1:0-4856 GCA_040386415.1 Pseudomonadota bacterium | reverse complement strand
GTCTCCTTCGTGCGGGACGACAATCTGTTCGTCCTGCCCTCGCAGGGTGGCGCCGAGCGGGCGCTCACTACTGACGGCAGCGAGCTGACGTCCTGGGGCACAGCGGACTACATCGCCCAGGAGGAGATGGCCCGCCAGACCGGCTACTGGTGGAGCCCCGACGAAACCCGCATCGCGCTCACCCATGTCGACCAGACCGGCGTCGATGTTGTGGAACGGCTGGATATCGGGGCCACGGGCGCCACCATCGTCAACCAGCGCTATCCCCGGGTGGGCCGGCCCAATTCGGTGGTCACCCTGCAGGTCGCCGATGTCGCCACCGGCAAGCGGGTGAAGATCGACCTGGGGGCGGAGACCGACATCTACCTGGCACGGGTCGACTGGTCCAAGGACGGCAAGACCCTCTACGTCCAGCGCCAGAGCCGCGATCAGCGCCGTCTCGATCTGCTGGCCGCCGACCCCGCCACCGGCAAGACCCGCGTCTTGCTGACCGAGTCCAGCCCCCACTGGGTGGAGCTGACCGACGATTTCCGGCCGCTGAAGGACGGCGGCTTCCTGTGGTCGTCGGAGAGGAGCGGCTGGCGCCACCTCTACCTGCACGGCGCGGACGGCAAGGCGGTTGGCGCGGTCACCCAGGGTGACTGGCCGGTGGACGAGATCGCCGGGGTCGACGAGGCGCGCGGCGTGGTGACCTTCACGGCCTTCAAGGACAATCCGATCGAGCGGCGGCTGTACGAAGTCGCCTTCCGGAGCCCGGCCGAACCCAAGGCCCTGACCCCGGCCGGCGGCTGGTGGACCGTGAAGATGGCCAAGGCCGGCGGCGCCTTCGTCGGCTCCTATGAGGATCCCGCCACCCCGCCGCGCACGGGGCTCTACAAGGCCGACGGGAGCCTGGTGCGCTGGATCGAGGAGAACAGCCTCAGCCGGAACCACCCCTACGCGCCGTACGCCGCGCGCCTGCGGACCCCGACCTATGGGACGGTGAAGGCCGCCGACGGCCAGGACCTCTGGTGGTCCCTGCGCACGCCGCCGGGCTTTGACGCCTCCAAGCGCTATCCGGTGATCGTCCAGGTCTATGGCGGGCCGGGCAGCGCCACGGTGCGCAAGATCTGGCACAATCCCGCCGACCAGCTGTTCCTGGAGGCGGGCTACATCCTGTTCTCCATCGACAACCGCGGCACGCCCAACCGCTCCGTGGCCTTCAAGACCGCCATCGACCGCCGGCTGGGCAAGCTGGAGGTGGACGACCAGATGGCGGGCGTCGCCTATCTCAAGTCGCTGCCCTACGTCGATCCGGCCCGTATCGGGGTCACCGGCTGGTCCTACGGCGGATATATGAGCCTGCTGCTGATGACGGCGGAGAACTCGCCCTACGCGGCCACGGTGGCCGGCGCGCCGCCGACGGAGTGGACGCTCTACGACACCCACTACACCGAGCGCTACATGGGCACGCCCAAGACCGATCCGGCCAGCTACGCCGATTCCGATGTCCTGGGCCGGGTCAGCCGGCTGAAGTCCGGCAGCCTGCTGCTGATGCACGGCATGGCCGACGACAACGTCACCTTCGACAACTCCACCCGGCTGATGGCGGCGCTGCAGGCCCAGGGCACCACCTTCGAGACCATGATGTATCCGGGCCTGCGCCACCGCGCCGGCTGGACCCAGACCCACCTGCTGCACCGGATGCGCACGACCCTGGACTTCTTCGGGCGGAAGCTCGCGCCGGTGGCGGCGGAGTAGGACCCCCCTATCCGCTCCTCCCCGCGAAAGCGGGGACCCAGGCTTTTTTTGTTTCCTGAGGCTGTTGGGGCGCCAGGCTTTCAGAAGGGAGTAAACACCTGGGTCCCCGCTTTCGCGGGGATGAGCGGGGGGTCTATTCCGGCGAACGCCTCTGCACGGGCCGGTACCAGGTCAGCTGCTCGCTGGTGGCCAGGAGCTTGCCGTCGCGGCTCCAGTAGCTGGAGCGTTCGTCCGAGGCGCCGCCGCCGCCGACCCGGCCCTCGCATTCGATCAGGATGAAGTCGTCCCCCACCTTGGCGAGCTCCTCGACGCTGGCGTGCAGGTAGACGGTCAGGGACAGGGTGGTGTTGTTGATGGTGCGGCCCAGCGCATACATGGCGCGCGGGGCGGAATTGTCGGTGACCATGCCCAGCAGGGCCTTGTCCCACGGCCCGCGGCGCGAGCGGACCCAGACCAGCGACCGGGAATCGCCGCTGACCTGCGGCGGGAAGATGTCCTGGCCTCGGCGCTCGAAGGCCAGGGCGCCATAGTGCAGGGGCGTGCCGGGGTGGTCGGGGCTGGGGAGGCTTTCCGGCGTCGGGGCCTCAGGCATCACGGCGAAGGCGAAGGGCGGGGTCTCGGGACGCCGGGCCATGGTCACCATGCCGTGCACGGCGACCTGGTCGGAGCCGGCGCCCAGCAGCTCCACCTCCCAGACGCCGATCGATCCGCCCTGGCGCAGCCGCCGCGTGCGGATGTCCACCTGGCCCGAGGGCAGGGCGGCGGCATAGGTGAGGGTCATGGACAGGGCTTCGCCCACCGCGTCCGGCTCGGCCTCCAGCACCCGGATGAACAGGCCGATGGCGTAGCCGCCCCACAGCCCGCCGCCGGGGTTCTGCCACTCAGGCCCGGCGAAGGTGGTCCAGCGGCCAGGGGCGACGTGGGTGAGCGAGATGGAGTCGGACTGGGTCATGGGAGGTCTCTAGCCCGCCGCCGCAAGGTCAGGGAAGACGCTAGGTCGGGCTGACCTCGCCGATCTCGTCGGCGGTGGCGAGCAGGACATCGAGAACCTCGGCCAGATGGTCTCCGGTCATGCGTTCCTCCGGGCCGGAGATGGCGATGGCCGCGGCCGGAGCGCCGCCGGGGCCGGGCAGGGCGACGGCCACCACGCGCGCCCAGGGGGTGAAGCCGCCCACCAAGCTCGCATAGCCGTCCCGCCGGGCCTTCTCGAGGTCCTCGAGAACCTGGGACAGCACGAACCCCGCCTCGGGGGGGCAGGCGGCGATGCTGCGCGCCACGGCGTCGCGCGGGTCTGGCCGGCGGCTGAGGATGGCGCGGCCGGCGGCCGTGAAGACCATCGGAGCCCGGGTGCCGTTGAGCGGCACGTAGCGAAGGGCGCGGACCTGGGCCGCGCCGTCGAGGAACAGCACCTCGTCATCCACCGGCACGGTCAGCATCACCGTCTCGCGGGTCTTCTCCTGCATCGCCTGGAGATGGGGCGCCACGCTGCGCCGCAGGCTGTTGGTGGAGATGATCCCCGCCCCCAGCTCCCAGGTCTTCAGGGAGGCGAAGTAGCGGGAGGTCTCCGGGTCCTGCTGGACATAGCCCAGCTCCATGAAGGTGTTGAGCAGGCGGTGGACGTTGCTCTTCTGCAGGCCGAGCTGTTCGGTCAGGGCGGCGAGCCGCAAGGGCCGCTTGGCGCGCGCCAAGGCCTCCAGAACCGCCATCCCCTTGGCCACCGTGGTGTCCATCGCCCCTCCGACTCCCTGAAGCCTAGCAGGCTGTTCCACATCGTGAAACGCCCTAATGTTCCAAAGATTAGACTTCAAATCCAGGATATGGACTTTCGGTTCAGGCGGTGACAACACTGTTCGCAATCGGGGCCCAGTGAGAGGCGCCCGAAAGTCATTGGGGGAAGACCATGCTGAGATTGGACAGCCTGCGGGGCGCGTCTGCCGTCGCGATTCTGTTGGGGGCGGGGCTCGCCGCCGGAGCGGCCAAGGCGCAGGACGCCACCGAGGTGGCCGAGGTCATCGTCACCGGCTCCTATATCCGTGGCACCCCTGAAGACGCCGCCCTTCCCGTCGACGTGCTGTCGGCCCAGGACCTGCAGAAGCAGGGCTCCCCGGCCATGGTCGACATCATCAAGTCGATCCCCGGCGTGCAGAGCGTGCTCGGCGAGACCAACCAGTTCGCCAGCCAGGCCACCACCGGCTCGGGTAACATCAACCTGCGCGGGCTGGGCGCCATCCGCACCCTGGTGCTGATGAACGGCCGCCGGCTGACCGGCTCTCCCGGCGGATCGGGGGTCGACACCAACCTGCTCCCCAGCGCCGCCATCGGCCGCATCGAGGTGCTGAAGGACGGCGCTGCGGCCACCTACGGCTCGGACGCCATCGGCGGGGTGGTCAACTTCATCACCCGCACCGACCTGAACGGCCTGGAGGTCACCGGCAGCTACACGGCCATCGAGGGCTCGGACGGCGACTACAACATCAGCGCCAACTATGGCTGGGTCGGCGACCGGGGCGACGCCCTGATCTCGGCGGGCTACCGCCACCGGTCCGAGCTCGACACCCTCGAGCGCGACTGGGCGGTGAACTCCTATCTGGAGAACCCCAACGGCAGCTGGTCGGGCTTCGGCAATCCGGGGACCTATGTCTCCGGGACCAGCCGCATCATCGATCCCGGCTGTACGGCGCTCGGCAACACCCTGGTCACCTCGGCGGCGGGGACCCAGAGCTGCTACTTCCAGTTTGGCCGGTTCAACAATCTGGTGGAGACCGAGGAGCACTATCAGCTCTACGCCCAGTTCAACTGGGACCTGACCGAGACCACCAAGTTCCACGCCGAGGCTCTCTACGCCAGCCACGACGTGCCGCATGAGGGCACCTCGCCCTCCTACGGCCCGACCCAGGCCTTCGGTCCCGGCACGGCCTCGGGCTCGTTCCTGATCTCGCGCAGCAACCCGGGCCTCTGCGGCACGGCGGGCGTCGCGGCCTGCCTGCCGGGCAGCCTGTTCGGCCAGCTGACCACCGCCCAGCAGACGTCAGTCAACACCTCTGGCTTCACCGCCCCTGGCAACAAACCACGGGGCATCACGCCGCCGTCGACCGAGCCGGTCATGTACGCCCAGC
>JAZKFM010000244.1:0-9157 GCA_040386415.1 Pseudomonadota bacterium | reverse complement strand
ACGGAGGGGGGGCGACGACGGCCTCTGCCCCGACCGGCGGATCGCCGCGGTCAAGGCGGCGGGCGGAACTAAGGTGCAGGACGTCCACGTGGGGCGGGTCGGCCAGGCGACAGACGCTTCAGGCGCTGGTGATCAACAGGTTGGCGGGATTGCGAGGGGCGCGCCAATTCTCCCGGGCCATGAACCCCCCACACTCGTCATCCTAGGCACAAGGCCTAGGGTGACGAGGGGGAGTCCCCCCTACCGCTTCCCCTTCCGGAACCGCTCCTGCGCCTCGGCCCGCGCCTCGGCGCGCACCTTCTTCACCGCGGTGCGATCCACCTCTTCGCCCGGCGCGGTGAGCACGTCGTTGGCGAATTCGAGGTCCATCAGCTTCAGGCGCTTGATCTCGTCGCGCAGGCGCGCGGCGGTCTCGAATTCCAGGTCGGCGGCGGCCTGGCGCATGCGGCTTTCGAGGTCGCGCAGGGTGGTCTTGAAGTTGTCGCCCATGAAGGGCTTGGAGTCCTCGGCCACGCCCACCGGCACGGTGACGCGGTCCTTCTCGTAGGGGGAGGCCAGGATGTCCTTGATGGAGGACTTGATGCTCTCGGGGGTGATGCCGTGCTCGAGGTTGTAGGCGGCCTGCTTCTCCCGGCGGCGTGAGGTCTCGGCCATGGCGCGTTCCATGGAGCCGGTGACCCGGTCGGCATAGAGGATGCACTTGCCGTCCACGTTGCGCGCCGCCCGGCCGATGGTCTGGATGAGGCTGGTCTCGGAGCGCAGGAAGCCCTCCTTGTCGGCGTCGAGGATGGCGACGAGCCCGCACTCGGGGATGTCCAGGCCCTCGCGCAGCAGGTTGATGCCGATCAGGGCGTCGAAGGCGCCCAGGCGCAGGTCGCGGATGATCTCGATCCGCTCCATGGTGTCGATGTCGGAGTGCATGTAGCGGACCCGCAGGCCCTGCTCGTGCATGTACTCGCTGAGGTCCTCGGCCATCTTCTTGGTGAGCACGGTGATCAGCGAGCGGTAGCCCTTGGCCGTGGTCTCGCGGACCTCGGCGATCACGTCGTCCACCTGGCTGTGGTTGTCCTTGCTGACCGGGCGGATCTCCACCGGCGGGTCGATCAGGCCGGTGGGGCGGATCACCTGCTCGGCGAAGACGCCGCCGGACTGCTCCAGCTCCCAGGCCGCGGGCGTGGCCGACACATTGATGGTGTCGGGCCGCATGGCGTTCCACTCCTCGAACTTGAGGGGGCGGTTGTCCAGGCAAGAGGGCAGGCGGAAGCCGTATTCGGCCAGGGTGAACTTGCGGCGGTAGTCGCCCCGGTACATGCCGCCGATCTGCGGCACGGCCTGGTGGCTCTCGTCCACGAACAGCAGGGCGTTGTCGGGGATGTATTCGAAGAAGGTGGGCGGCGGCTCGCCCGGCCGGCGGCCCGACAGGTAGCGGCTGTAGTTCTCGATGCCCGCGCAGGAGCCGGTGGCGGCGATCATCTCCAGGTCGAAGGTGGTGCGCTGCTCCAGCCGCTGGGCCTCCAGCAGCTTGCCGTTGGCGATCATCCAGTCCAGGCGCTCCTTCAGCTCGGCCTTGATGGAGATCATCGCCTGGTGGAGCGTCGGGCGCGGGGTGACGTGGTGGCTGTTGGCGTAGAGCTTGATGCTGGGCAGGTCGGCGGTCTTGCGGCCGGTCAGCGGGTCGAACTCGACGATGGCCTCGATCTCGTCGCCGAACAGGCTGACGCGCCAGGCGCGGTCCTCGTAGTGGGCGGGGAAGATCTCGATGGTGTCGCCGCGCCGGCGGAAGGCGCCGCGCTCGAAGCTGGCGTCATTGCGCTTGAACTGCAGGGCCACCAGGTCGGCGATCAGCTTCTTCTCGTCCACCCGCTGCCCGACCTCCAGCTGGATGGTCATGGTGGAATAGGTCTCCACCGAGCCGATGCCGTAGATGCAGGAGACCGAGGCCACCACGATGACGTCGTCGCGCTCCAGGATCGCCCGGGTGGCCGAGTGGCGCATCCGGTCGATCTGCTCGTTAATCGAGGAGTCCTTTTCGATATAGGTGTCGGTCCGCGGCACGTAGGCCTCGGGCTGGTAGTAGTCGTAATAGGAGACGAAGAACTCCACCGCGTTCTCGGGGAAGAAGCTCTTCATCTCCGAATAGAGCTGGGCGGCCAGGGTCTTGTTGGGCGCCAGGATCAGGGCCGGGCGCTGGGTCTGCTCGATCACCTTGGCCATGGTGAAGGTCTTGCCCGAGCCGGTGACGCCGAGCAGCACCTGGTCACGCTCCTTGCCCTCCAGGCCGGCGACGAGGTCGGCGATGGCGGTGGGCTGGTCGCCGGCGGGTTCGTACTCGCTGACGAGCTTGAACCGGCGGCCGCCCTCGGACTTTACCGGGCGGTCGGGACGGTGGGGGATCCAGACGACGGGTCCGGCGGACTCGTCATAATCGAACACCGCCGACATGTCGGCGACACCGGTCGGCTCGGCGGTCTTCGGGGTGCGGGGCATGGGGTCGAATTTAGGGATCATGACCCCGGAAGGCTAGGGCGCCCTGATGACAGGATGTGGCAGCAGGCTGGCGTTCCCTCTTCCCCCACTCAGGTGGGGGAAGTGTCGCAAGGCTCGCGCAGCGAGACGCGTGACGATGGGGGTGCGAATCTGAAAGGCGGTGCGCTGCAGGCTCGCACCCCCATCGACCCTCCAGCCAAGAGGCTGTCGGGCCACTTCCCCCACGATGTGGGGGAAGCTGCCTAGCCGCCCATCCGCCCCCGCACCTTGCCCACCACCCGCCCGATCACGTCGGCCACCAGGTCAGGCTGCGTCTGGGCGATGGCGTGGCCGGACTGGGCGGCGACCACCGTTTCGCTGTCGGTGGACAGGGTCGCCAGCCGCGCCTGGCCGGCGCTCCAGCCGTCCTCCATCCAGGCCTGGGCGCCGATGAAAGGCCGGCCGTGGGCGATCACCGCCAGGGGACGGTCGCCCAGCCTGCCGAAGCCGCCGGCCACGCGCTGCTCGGGCGGGGCCAGCTCATAGGCCTCCACCTCCTGGGGGAGGGCGGCCATGTAGGCCGGGCGGCTGAACAGGGCGGCGAAACGGCGGCGGTCCGCCAGGGCCATGCCGGGCGGCAGGCCGGCCAGCCGGGGCTGGTGGACGATCATCCAGCGCGCCAGGCCGAGCCGCGCCGACAGGGCGTAGACCTTCACCTGTCCGCGCTCCCCCTGAAACCTGTCCAGCTTGCTGAAGAAGAACTGCTCCTCGGCGGCGTCCACCAGGACCAGGCCCGCCACCGCCTCCGGATAGAGCCGGGCGAAGGTCCGCGCCACCAGGCCGCCGAAGGACTCGCCGGCCAGGACATAGGGGCCGGGCTCGCCGGCCGCCGCCAGCAGGGCGTGAAGCTCCCGGGCCCGGTCCTCGAAGGTCCGCCCGTCCGGCGCGGGGTCGCTCCAGCCGAGGCCCGCGCGGTCATAACTGCAGACCCGGGTGAACCGGGCCACGCGCTCCTGCACCGGATAGGCCAGCATCGCCGGATTGCCGCCGCCCGCCTCCAGCACCACGGTCGGCGCGCCCTGGCCGACGCAGCGGATATGCATGGCCCGGCCGTCGGCGGCGATCATCCGGCCCGGCGGCGGGTGGAGTTTCGCGTCCCGTCCCCGCGCCCGGCTCTCCGTCAGCAGGGCGAGGACGCCCAGGATCGTCACCAGCAGCAGCAGCGCCGCCGCGCCCTTGATGATCCACCCCATCGCCCGCCCTCCCAAGAATATACCATGAGTATATTATACCGATGGTATATCGCAAGCCGTGGCCGGCGATACCTCTTCACGCGGCGCCCAAAAGCGCCAAAGGACCCGCGAGCGCCTGATCGCCGCGGCCCTGGAAGTCGTTGTCGAGAAAGGCTTCGTGGCCGCCAGCCTGGACGAGATCGCCGCCCGCGCCGGCATGACCAAGGGGGCCATTTATGGCAACTTCGCGGGCAAATCGGACCTGATGTTCGCGGTCGCCGCCAGCCAGTCCCTCAGCCTCGAGCCGGCCCCGGCGCCCGGCGCCTCCCTGGCCGAGCAGCTCGCCGCCGCCGCCGCCGCCCTGGTGGCGCTCCTGCCCCGGGCCGGGGGGCTGCAGCGCCTGAACGCCGAGTTCCAGATCTACGCCCTGACCGATCCGGACCTGCGGGCCCGCTCGGCGGCGGTCTATCTGGCGCGCTTCGACCGGCTGACCGAACGGACCCAGGCCGCCCACGGCGAGGTGCTGGCCATGCCCGCCCGCGACCTGGTGATGGCGCTGCAGGCCCTGACCCTGGGCTTCATCCACCAGCACCAGATCACCCCGCAGGCGGTGACCGACCAGGTGATCCGGTCCGCCTTCGAGAGCCTGGCGCGGGGCGCGGTCCGCTAGCTGGCGCACGGCCTCCAATCGTCCGTTCCAAGAAGCGACTTAGTTGGACTGCAGGATCGTCCAGACCTTCGAGAAGTCCCCGGCTCTCGCGTCCTGTTCTCGGATCCAAAAATAAAGGCATCCCATGTCGCACCACATCATCCCTGCGTCCAGGTCCGTGTCGAATTGCAGCAGCAGCCGCCAGTCCGCGGGATCGCCGCCGCCATGGCCTAAGCGCCGGGCGATAGTTTCGCATTCCGCCTCCATGCCGTCGCTTTGGACAGGAGAGGGATAGCCCCCGATCTGGTGCGCCGGGGCGGCGGGATCCATGCTCACCAGAACCTCCTCCAGCGCGTCGGCCGATGCTGTGTCGAGGCTGTTCCAGTCGATCTCCGCCCTGTCATCGCTCGGGTAGGAGACGGTCAGCTCAAAGGTGATCGGGTAGGCTGGTGACTTGGCGTCGTCTGGAAGGTCGCTTGGTTCCGTTGCGGCGATTGGCGAACCCGCCTCATGGATCACGACCGCGCTGCCGGCGTCCTCCTCATGAAGGCCCCACGAGCCGTGCTCTAGCTCGTAGAAAAACAGCAGACGGCCATCTCCCGGCAGCCATTCCGGCCCTCCAGCGGCTTGCACCTCGGCCAGATCCAGCTGCGCGACGAAGGCGAGCGACCGCCCTTCGTATCGGGGCCAGACGCCAGCCATTTCCGGCGTGCCGCCAAGCCGTGACCGACCATCGCCGCCCGGAACAAGCCGAAGGCACGGTTGGGCCTGGGCCTTCAGCGCGGCGATGGATTCCGCCACGACCGGTGATATCCCATCGTCGGGCGCGGCCTGCGGTGGTCGGCGGAAAAGCTTCCTCAAGAACCACATGCGCCACCCCCGTTCCTGATCTCCCCACCCACTGGTAGAACAAAAAGGAAACATTGGTCAACGGCCCATGCCTTGGGGCAAGCGTTTACACGCCGGATTCTGAGTGCGTGCTGCCCGAGGCCATCTAGTCGGCGGCGGCGGCGCATGTCCTAGGTAATGAGATCCTTTGGTAGCGGGTCATCGGGGCTTGGAAGCCCGGCCATATCATTCCAGAAGTGAATGGGCGTGTCTGTTCGTATGCGCCCGCTGAGAACTCCAGTAATGTTAGGAATCAATCCAAGCATTCCGAGCCCCCGCATAGTGGGAAGGCGCAAAGTTTTTGATGAATTAGCCGGTGGTTCCACCCGCCCGCCGAATGCGCGGGCTATGCTTGGGCGACGCCCAAATCGTTCATAGTCGCCGTTGAGCCGGTGTTGGGCTGTATGTTCATCGTGATGCATTGGCTGAATATTGTTGAGAGTCTGGGTTCCGCCGTCGGCCACCGCTTTCGTGTGCGCCACATCAAAGTTGCGGCCATCCGGAGTCTTCGGCCAGGGCCTGCCCTCTGCGCGTTCCCACTCACCGCGAAGGCGGCGATGGTGCGGGTTGACGATTTCCTGGGGGTCGCCTTCTTCGAAGGCTGCGGCGCTTTCCGGAAGGAACTCTGGGTAATCAAACGCCTCGGGCTCTATCGTGGTCGGACGGCTGTCCGATCCCGAGCGCACGGGTCGAAAGCCGCCGCTCCCGTCCGCGATCCAAAGTCTATCGTCGGCGCTCGCACTAAGGCGGCGAGCTCTCTCCGCGGACTCTTCGGCGGCAAGGTGGCCGTTCGCGCTCTGCGCGCGATCGAAGAAGACTTGCTTGCGCCGGTGTTCGGCCGCTTGTCGCTGCCGTTGGATTTGGTCCGGCGATCGCGAGTACCAGCGCCGAAGGGCCTCTCCTTCCAGGCGCGCGGGATCGATCTGACGCTCAGCCATGCAGGCCTCCGTTCAATGAAAATGGCGCCCTGTCCGTAGAACTCAGGCGGGGCGATGGCGCAGGTTTGGAAAGGGGATGAGCCTCGCGGGCGGAGCGGTCGCTCGGCCACGGGGGGTTACTCACCGTGAAGAAACATTCGCGCGGTTACGACCGAATGTAAAGAACAAAAGAAGAACATTTTAGCGACGCGAAGTGACTCACTCCGCAGGCGGAGCGGGTGTAAATCAGCGGCCGCTCTGCTAGCCTCCTCGCCTTAGCCTGTTAAGTGCGCTAGCGCTTCTTCCTCCCCGCAGCCGCGATGGCCTTGTCGAGGTCGGCCAGGGTGACGCCGTTCACCTTCACGCCGTTGACGAAGAAGAAGGGGGTGGAGTCCACGCCGCGGGCGACCCCGGCCGCCACCCGGGCCTCCAGGGCCTCGCCGTGGGCCGGGTTGTTGACGCAGGCGCTGACCTCGGGCTCGGACAGGCCGGCTTCCTTGGCGACCGCCAGCAGGATCGGGCGCAGCTGGCGGGTCTCGAAGATCTCGGCCTGGCGGCGGAAGAGGCCGTCCACCACGGCATAGTACTTGTCGGCGCCGGCGCAGCGGGCTGTGATGAAGCCGATGGCGGCGACATTGGCGGGCTCGGTAAGGAACTCGTGCAGGGTGTAGCGGACCTTGCCGGTGTCGATGTACTTGGCCTTGAAGGCCGGGAAGACCTCATTGTTGAACTGGGCGCAGTGGTTGCAGCTCAGGGAGGCGTACTCCTCGACATGGATCTTGGCCGTGGGTTTGCCCAGGGACGGCTCGCCCGAGACAAAGGCCGGGGCGGCGCTGGCGGCGCCGGCGAGGAGGACGAAGGCGAGGCTGAGCAGGGCGTGACGCAAGGGGGAGCTTCCTGACTGGGGACGACCCAGGACACCGCCGACGCCTCGCCTGTCAACTGAGGCCGTTGGCGCCGGGGGTTCCGTGTCGTCATACTGCGGGCAGGCGGGACTCATTTCCCGCCGAGGTCATTTCCGTCGCGTAGAGTCTTGGGGATTTCATGTCGGTTTCGACCGCGGCCGAGCGCGCCGCACCGCCGCGCTGGCCAGACGGCTACTTCACGGTCAAGGACGGGACCCGCCTGCACTATGTGGAGGCCGGGGAGGGCGTTCCGGTGATCCTGATCCATGGGGCGCGGGGCAGCGCCATCGGCAACTGGTTCTCCAACGGCATCGCGCCGAAGCTGGCGGAGACCAACCACGTCTACGCCCTGGACATGCGGGCTCACGGCCTGTCGGGCGGGGCGCGGCACAGCCACTTCAACATGGCCGACGACGTCCTGGAGTTCATGGACCAGATGGGCATCAGGAAAGCCCATATCGCGGGTTATTCCATGGGCGGCGGGGTGACCCTGCAACTGCTGGCCCGCGCGCCGGAGCGGTTCATCACCGCCTGCTTCCAGGGCTCGGGGATCAGCGAGGTCGGCGAGTGGAAGGACAAGGTCCCGCCCGACGTGACGGGAGAGGCCCCCGACGAGGCCGCCGCCAACGCCCGGGCCAAGGCGCGCCGCCAGGCCAAGGGCGAGGAGGTGGGCAACGACCTCGGCGACAAGATCCGCGCCAAGGTCCAGGCCGTGGCCGGCGCCGGCGCGGTGCGGAAGATGGAGGACATGGCGGGCCGCATGATGGCGACGCTCCACAAGCTGGATCTCTCCAAGGTCGATTTTCCGGTCATGGCCATCAACGGCGAGTACGACCGGCCCAATGCGCGGACCCATCGCATGGCCCGCGAGCTGCCGGACTTCACCAACCTGGTCCTGCCCGGCAAGGGGCACCTGAGCGCCATGATGGCGGGGTTCATCCCGGACGAATACATCGAGGGCTACGCCGCCTTCGTGGCCCGCAACAATCCGCCGGAGGCGGAACGTAAAGGATTGTAACCTGCAGACGAATCCAGGGGGCGGAAGAGCCTGGGAGGGCTAAGCTTCCGCCAGTCGATTTGAGTGGGGGCTCGAAGGCATGAACATCGCCGTCCTGGACGATGACCAGGCCCACAACGACCTGCTGGCGGCCATGCTGCGGCAGGCCGGACACCGCTGCACCGTCTATGAGCGCCCGCCGGCCCTGCTGGCCGACCTGCGGCGCCAGACCTTCGACCTGCTGATCATGGACTGGAACATGCCGGAGATGACCGGCATCGACGTTCTGGCGCGCCTGCCGGAACTTCTCTCCACCACGCCGCCCGTGCTGCTGGTCACCAGCCGTTCGGTGGAGAGCGACGTGGTGGAGGGGCTGAACGCCGGGGCCGACGACTATCTGGTCAAGCCCTTCGAGCCCTCGATCCTGCTGGCCCGGGTGGCGGCCCTGCTGCGCCGCGCCTATCCGGCCGCCCCGCCCACCAGCGGCGAGACCCACGAGGGCTGGACCTTCGACCCCGCCACCGAGACCGCCAGCCGCGACGGCAAGACCGAACAGCTGACTTCCAAGGAGTTCCATCTGGCGCTCACCCTGTTCCGCAACATGTCCCGGGCGCTGAGCCGCGACTATCTGCTGGAGCGGGTCTGGGGCCACCGGGCGGACCTGGAGACCCGCACCCTGGACGCCCACATCTCGCGCCTGCGGGGCAAGCTCTCCCTGCGGCCGGCCGGCGGCTTCCGGCTTGTGACGGTCTACGGCTTCGGTTACCGGCTGGAGCGCTGCCAACCGGTCCTGGAGGACGCTCAGTGAAGCTGCCGGCCCTGCTGCTCGCCCTGGCGCTGCCCACCGCCGCCCTCGCCCAGCAGGGTCCGCTGCCCAGCCCGCCTGACGCCCGCTATGTGGTGAAGAAGGGCGACAACCTCTACACCCTGGGAACCCGTTACTTCGCGCGCCCGGGCGACTACCGCACCGTCCAGCGGCTGAACAAGATCCCTGACGCGCGGCGCCTGCGGCCGGGCGCCACGGTGGTGGTGCCCTATCGGGTGATGCGGACCAACGCCATCACCGCCGAGCTGGTGGCCTTCTCTGGAGGGGTGCGGATCGA
>JAZKFM010000243.1:0-2597 GCA_040386415.1 Pseudomonadota bacterium | reverse complement strand
ACTCTCTCAACCCGATCCCGGGTGAACAACCTTCATAGCTTCGACACCTAGGCCGGCGTCCGGCCCATCACCACGGTCATCGGATCGCCGCCCCGTCCGTCCCTCAGCCGGTGAACCTCGACGCCCACGAACCCTGCCGCTTCCAGATAGAGCTCGATCAGCCGGGCGTGTCCCTGCGGTCCGATAGTCCGCCACACCGCCACGGCCTTGGTGGGGAAGCAGCGGTTGGAATAGCTCACCACCAGCGGCGCGCCGGGGCGCAGGGTCCGCGCCACCTGGACCAGCACGTCCACCGGCTGCTGCAGGTACTGGATCCCTACGCAGATCATCGCGGCGTCGAGGCTGGCGTCGGCCAGGTCCAGGCGCGGGGCGCGGTTCAGGTCCTGCACGAACCAGCGCGTCAGCCGCGGGTTGGCGGCCAGCTCCTCGGGGTTCATGCCATGCCCGATCACCTCGCCATAGGTCACCTGCGGCGGCAGGTGGCTGACCCAGCTGCTCATCAGGTCCAGCAGAGCCCCGCCGGCCGGCAGCACCTGCCGGTAGAACCCGGTCAGGGCCGCGATGGCGGCGTCGTCGATATGGGTCTTCAGCCGCGCCTGGGCGTAGAACTCGGCATCGTCCCCGTCATCCTCCTTGGCGAAGGCGTCGGGCGGCAATTGGGACAGGAGGCTCATGCGCCCCAGCATAGGCTGCGATCGCGCCAGCCGCATCTAACGGAGATTTGCGAAAGTCATTGCGCCGGCGGATAAAGTCCTTGTGTCCGGATGACGCCAGGCCGGCGGTGGTTTGACACCGCCCTGCAGTCTATCTGTCAGGACGCATGCATCATACGCCACTAATCGCGACCCTGGTCGCCGGCCTCACCGTGGCCTTCGTGTTCGGCGCGCTCGCGCATCGTCTGAAACTCTCGCCCCTGGTGGGCTATCTGCTGGCCGGTGTGGTGGTGGGACCTTTCACCCCGGGCTACGTCGCCGACCAGGAACTGGCCACTGAGCTCGCCGAGCTCGGGGTCATCCTGCTGATGTTCGGCGTCGGGCTGCACTTCTCGCTGAAGGACCTGCTGGCGGTCCGCTGGATCGCCATCCCCGGCGCGCTCGGGCAGATCGCCGTGGCCACCCTGCTGGGCATGGGGCTGGGTCATCTCCTGGGCTGGTCGCTGATCTCAGGGCTGGTGTTCGGCCTGGCGCTCTCGGTGGCCAGTACGGTGGTGCTGCTGCGCGCCCTGCAGGAACAGCGCGTCGTCCAGACCGACCGTGGCCGCATCGCGGTCGGCTGGCTGATCGTCGAGGACCTGGCCATGGTCCTGGCCCTGGTGATGCTGCCGGCCCTGGCCGGCGCCGTCGCCGGTCCGGTGAGCGGCGCCCCGGCCGGCGCCTGGGTGATCCCGCTGAGCGTCACCCTGCTGAAGGTCGCAGCCTTCGTGGTGTTCATGCTGGTGGTGGGACGCCGGGTGATCCCCTGGGTCCTGCACTGGACCGCCCACACCGGCTCACGCGAGCTGTTCCGCCTGGCGGTCCTGGCCATCGCGCTCGGCGTCGCCTTCGGGGCGGCCATGCTGTTCGACGTGTCCTTCGCGCTGGGCGCCTTCTTCGCCGGCATGATCCTGGCGGAGTCGGAACTCAGCCAGCGGGCCGCCGAGGAGACCCTGCCCCTGCGCGACGCCTTCGCCGTGCTGTTCTTCGTCTCGGTGGGGATGCTGTTCAATCCCCTGGTCCTGGTGGAACAGCCCTGGCCCCTGCTGGCCACCGTCGCCATCGTGGTGGTGGGCAAGTCCCTGGCCGCCTTCGCCATCGTCCGCGCCTTCGGCCACGACAACCGCACCGCTCTGACCATCTCCGCCAGCCTCGCCCAGATCGGCGAGTTCTCCTTCATCCTGGCGGGCCTGTCGGTGAGCCTCGGCCTGCTGCCGGAGGACGGCCGCGACCTGATCCTGGCCAGCGCCATCATCTCCATCATGCTCAACCCCTTCCTGTTCGCCGCCGTGGTCCGGCGCGAAAAGGCGGTGGCCGCCAAGGCCGCCGGCGCCCTGGCCAAGGCGGCCGACGACCAGCCGCCCACGCCCCTCACCGACCACGTCATCGTGGTGGGCTTTGGCCGGGTGGGCCGGATCGTCACTGAGCGCCTGGCGGCCGCCAAGATCGCCTGTCTGGTGATCGAGGCCGACGACGCGGCCGGCAAGCGCGCCGTGGCCGCCGGGGTCGAGACCCACATCGGCAATGCCGCGGACCCGCGGGTGCTCACCGCCGCGGGCCTGGCCGTCGCCCGGCGGCTCATCGTCACCATTCCCGACGGGTTCGAGGCGGGCGGCGTCGTGCAGGAGGCAAGGCGCACCAACCCCGCCATCACCATCGTCACCCGCGCCCACTCCGACACCGAGGTCGAGCACCTCACCCGGCTCGGCGCCGACCACGCGGTCCTGGGGGCGGGGGAGCTGGCGGAGGCCCTGCTGTCCGGGATCCAGGGCGACGGCGACCCGCCCGACGCCGAGCCTGAGCCCGCCGAGGGCGGCCGGCCGATCCTGTCGGATGTGGAATGGGCGCTCATGGCGGGGGTGCGAAAGCTGGGTATCGGCGTCAATGAGGCCGTCTCGCGCGCGG
>JAZKFM010000242.1:0-3707 GCA_040386415.1 Pseudomonadota bacterium | reverse complement strand
GTTACACTCCGCCACCATGCAGACCCCGCACCTGATCTACTTCGCCGACGCCATGTGCTCGTGGTGCTACGGCTTTTCGCCGGTGATCGCCGATATCCGCAAGACCTTCGGCCGCACCCTGCCCATCCAGCTGATCATGGGCGGGCTGCGTCCGGGCACGGAAGAGCCGATGACCGACGAGGCCAAGGCCAGCCTGGCCGGCCACTGGACCCACGTCACCGAAGCCTCAGGCCTGCCCTTCGACCCCGCGGTGCTGGACACCCCGGGCTTCCTCTATGACACCGACCCCGCGGCCCGCGCCGTGGTCTTCGTGCGCCGCCACGACACCGAGCTCGCCCTGACCTTCCTCGCCGACCTGCAGGCGGCCTTCTACGCCCAGAACCGCAACATCGCCGATCCCGAGGTCCTGGCGGCCCTGATCACCGAGCGCGAGATGGACGGCCAGCGCTTCCTCGACATCTTCGACAGCGACGACCTCAAGCACGAGACCTGGCGCGACTACGGCACCTCGCAGCAGGCCGGCGTCACCGGCTTCCCCACCCTGATCGCCGGCCCGATGGAGACCGGCGCCTATGCCGTGGTGACCCGCGGCTACCAGTCGGGCGAGACCGTCATCCCGACCCTGGAGGCCTGGCTCTCCGGACCGCTCAACTAGCCATGGAAAGCTTCGACGTCGTGGTGGTGGGCGCGGGCGCCGCCGGGATGATGTGCGCCATCGAGGCGGGCAAGCGCGGCCGCTCGGTCCTGGTGATCGATCACGCCAAGGCGGCCGGCGAGAAGATCCGCATCTCCGGCGGCGGCCGCTGCAACTTCACCAATATCAACACCGCCCCGCCCAACTTCATCTCGGCCAATCCCCGCTTCGCCAAGGGACCGCTGCGCCGCTACCGGCCGCGCGACTTCATCGACCTGGTGGACCGCCACGGGATCGCCTGGCACGAAAAGACCCTCGGCCAGCTGTTCTGCGACGACAGCGCCAGGGACATCATCGCGATGCTGCTGGCCGAGATGAAGGCCGCCCGCGTGCAGCTGCGGCTCGCCACCGCGGTCGCCAAGGTGACCAGGACCGCCGCCGGATTCGAGCTCGCCCTGCCCGGCGGGACCGTGGCCTGCTCGTCCCTGGTGGTGGCCACCGGCGGCAAGTCGATCCCCAAGATGGGCGCCACCGGCTGGGGCTACGAGATCGCCGCCCAGTTCGGCCTGCCCCTTGTCGAGACCCGCCCCGCCCTGGTGCCCCTGACCTTCGAGGTCGGCGCCCTGGAGCGGCTCAAGCCCCTGGCCGGCGTCGCGGTCGACGCCGTGGTCGCCTGCGGCAAGACCAGGTTCGCCGAGGCCATGCTCTTCACCCATCGGGGATTGTCGGGCCCCGCCATCCTGCAGATCTCCTCCTACTGGCGCGAGGGCCAGGAGATCACGGTCAGCATGGCGCCCGGCGTCGACCTGATGGCGGCCATGAAGCTGGCCAAGACCACCCGCGGCCGCCAGGCCACGGCCACCGTGCTCGCCGACCACCTCCCCAAGCGCCTGGCCCAAATGATCGCCGAGGACGAAGGCGCGCTCGGCAACATCGCCGACCTGCCCGACAGGGTGCTGACCCGCGTCGACGCCGCGGTGAACCGCTGGACCGTCAAGCCGGTGGGCTCGGAAGGCTACCGCACCGCCGAGGTCACCCTGGGCGGCGTCGATACCGAACACCTCGACCCCGGCACGATGCAGGCGAAGGAGGTTCCCGGCCTCTACTTCATCGGCGAGGTGGCGGACGTCACCGGCTGGTTGGGCGGGTACAACTTCCAATGGGCCTGGTCCTCAGGCTGGTGCGCCGGCCAGGCGGTCTAGCCACCCAAGCTTGACCGTACTGCGTCAATCCGCCCCAGGGTCTTCACCAAGTCCCGTTCAGTTTTTTTCATCTTCTGCCCGCAACGTGCGGTTTCATCACGAACGGCCCAACGGCCGAGCGCGCGTGGGGTCTTGGTGCAGAAAGCCGTCGAACGATTCACCCAGGCCGAGCTGGTGGGCCACGTGCTGGGCCATGAGAAGTTCCTGGCCGGCAGCCCCGGCGGGCGCCGGATGATCCTTCCCATGGTCGATCTCACCGGCCTGGCCATGCCCCGCCGCAACCTGGCCGACGCCGACCTCAGCGGCGCCAGCATGCGCGGCTGCGACCTCTCCGGGACCATCCTTGACCGCGCCATGCTGTTTGGCAGCGACCTGCGCGGGTCCAACCTGGCCGGCGCCAGCCTCTGCCGCGCCGACCTGCGCGGGGCCGTGCTCTGCGGCGCCGACCTTTCCGAAGCCGACCTGACCGACGCCGACTTCCGCCCCGGCCAGATCGCCGCCCATTCGGCCCAGGGCTTCGTCTCGGTGTCCCAGCGCCAGCGCGCCGGCCTGCCCGACGGCATCTCCAGCCGCATCCGCGCCGATGTGAACACCGCCTACGCCACCGACTTCACCGACTGCACGATGCGCAGCGCCAGGATGAACGGCGCCAAGATGAAGTCCGCCAACTTCACCAGCGCCCTGCTGGAGGAGGCCGACTTCACCAGCGCCAACCTGGAGAACGCCGACTTCACCAACGCCGTGCTGTCGGGCGCCCAGCTCATGGGCTCCACCACCCACGACGCCATCATGGACCGCGTGGTTCACGCCCCCTCGCCCGACGCGCTGGCCAGGCGCCCGGCCCTGCTGGAGGCCCTGGCCGGCCACCAGGTCTGGTGCCTCACCCACGGCAAGCAGGGCTCCGCGGCCCAGGTCGAGGGCGCCGACCTGCGGGTTGTCGGCGACGCCCTGGCCGCCGGCCAGCTCACCGGCCTGCAGGCCGCCGGCGCCTGTTTCGTCCGACTGAACCTCGAGGGCGCCTTCCTGCAGGCGGCCAATCTGGAGGGCGCCGACCTGCGCGGGGCCAACCTGCGGGGCGCGGACCTGCGCGGCGCCCGCCTGACCGGCGCCAACCTCGCCCGGGCCGACCTGCGGGGCGCGATCCTGACCCACATGGAGATCGGCGGCCGCACCACCCCCACCGACCTCACCGGCGCCCGCTTCAGCTACGCCGACTGCCGCGGCGCCCAGCTCTCGCCCGGCCAGCTCGACCTGGCCGACGCCGCCGAGGCGCGGTTCGACCGGGCGGCGTAGGGCTAGGTTTCCTTCGGCTCTTGCGGGGTCGCGCCGCGCTCTTGGATCAACAAGGACGTCATCCCGGACGCCGATAGGCGATCCGGGACCCAGGGGCCGAGCGCATGGCCCCTGGGTCCCGGCTCTCCGCTGCGCTGCGGCCGGGATGACGACGTGGGTTTGCTGGATGGAGCTCTCAGCCCGCAAAGGGAGAAGCTCTGAGACCCTAGAAAATCACCCGCTCCTGGCCCCACCACAGGGGCGAGCGGGAATGGTCGATGAACTTGCGCTCGTCCTCCAGCAGCAGCCGCGCCGCCGCCTGGGCCTCGGGCTTGGTCATCAGCGCCCCCAGGGCCTCAAGGCTCTCGTACCAGAGCTGCGCCACCCCGTCGTAGGGCGCAGGCGCGTCGCGGCTGCCCCGCACCGGCTCGGAGAACTCGTCGGGCAGGCTGTGCATCTGCACATAGCGCTGGATGCCCAGCACCTCTCGCACGCTGGCCACCAGGGGCCCATGGGTTCCGTGCCAATAGGCCTGGAAATCCTCCCGGCTCAGGCTCGGAAGACGGACGAGGGCAAAGGTCAGCTTGATCATCGGCGTC
>JAZKFM010000241.1:0-3343 GCA_040386415.1 Pseudomonadota bacterium | reverse complement strand
GCCCCGCGTCTGGCCGAGGCCCGCTCGACCCCGGCCAGGACCTGGGTGAAGGACCGCACCGGGCTCGCATTGCGGGAGTAGCAGACCACGTCCCCGACCCGCGGCTCGACCCAGCTCGGGTCGCAGGCCAGGTAGGCATAGGCGTTGCGCCTGAACCCGTAGCCGTCGACGGCGGCCTGGATATAGCCCGCATGGGCGGCGGCCGGGCGGAACTGGTCGCTGGTCAGGCCCGCGCGCTTCATCACCGAGGAGATGAACACCGCCGACCACGGCAGGGACGAGGTGGACGAGCGCTTGATGGCCCCGGCGATGGCCCGCGCCGGCGGGGTGCCCTCGATATTGGCCTTGCTGTTGGCCTTCAGGATCTGCGGGGCGCCGCCCTTGATCACCACCTCGTAGGGGAAGGTGAGCATGTTGTCGTAGCCGGTGAAGGCCCAGAACTGCCAGACGGCGTCCCAGGACAGGGACCCGGCCAGGGCGCCGTCCCCCTGTTTCTCGATCACCGCGTCGGCGGCCGTCTCCTTGACCCGGCCATAGCCGAACTTGGCCCACTGGTCGGTGGCCACCCGGGCGATCTCGGCGCCGATGGGCGGCGGCGGCCGGGCCGCGGCCGAGGTGCAGGCGGCCTTCAGCTCGGCGCGGTCGATGACGTAGCCCGCCGCGCGGGCAGGCGGCGGGGCGGCGACCACGCAGGTGGCCAGGGCACCGGCGAGCAGCAGGGATCTCATGGCGGGCCTCCCGGGCAGCCGGGCAGGAAGACCACGTCGCACGGCGGGGCGTAGGGCTCCTCGGTCAGGCCCACATCGCTGGCCTTCAGCCGGCTGTTCTTGATCCAGGAAGTGCGCTCGGCGTCATCCAGGCCTTCCTGGCCGAGCGCGTCGACGAAATAGACCGCGTCGCGGCCGAGCTGGTAGCTGCGCGCGCCAGGCGAGGAGAAGGGCGTGACATTGGCGATCAGTCGCCGGGCCTGCCAGTTGGTCATGCGCCCTGCGCGCACCTTGGCCGAGAGGTCGGCGATCTGCGCTTCGCTCAGGGGCGGATAGTCCAGGGACCGGTCCAGGAAATAGGCGAAGTCCATCTTCGTCGGCCTCAGCCCCGCCCGCGCATAGAGATCGTAGTGGCGGGCGATCCGGCGGCCCAGATAGCCGTTCGGCCCCAGGAAATAGCCGTCATAGCCGGCGCGGATCTCCGGGCGTCCCGCCAGCTTGGCGAAGATGATGCGGAAGTTCTCGCGGCGCTCGGAATCGTCGAACACCGGCTTGAGGATGGCCGCCGCGCCCGCGCACCAGTCGGGCTTCGACTGGTCGATGAGCTGGTCCAGCAGCGGACCTTCCTCGGCGAAGGCCTCGCGGACCATGGGGCCGGTGACGGGACTGGCGGTCAGGACCGTCAGCACCCGCTGGAACGTGCAGCCATGACCGGCCGTCGACTTGTAGGGGCCCCAGCTGAAGATCGACGCCGGATCGGCGCTGGCGAAGCCCGAACCCCGGTCCCAGTCCCACAGGGTGCGGTCATAGTCCGGCGTCAGGGTCGCGGCGCCGAAGGCGATCACCTTGGCCCGGTCCAGGGTGGAGGGCAGGGGCTGATTCATGAGGCGGGCCCACAGCTTCTCGTCGGCCGCCCCCACCGGCGTCGATTTCTCGAACCAGCGCTTGCGGCAGGTGCGCAGGGCGGCCAGCGCGTCCGCCGAGGCCTTGTCGAGCCGGTTGGGGGACATCTGAAGCGGCGCGGCGATCGCCGGGTTGACCCGCTTGCATTTCTCCAGTTCGCTCGCCACAGCGGTCGAAAGCGGGCTGATGAACCCCCAACTTGAGTCCGTCAGCCGCCAGGTCCGCACCTGGGCGCTGAGATTCACATAGGTCGGCGTGCGGACCAGCACCCCGGCGGCGGCCGGCGCGGCCCAGGCCAGCCAAAGGCTCAAGCCGATGAGTAGATGTCTGGAGAGGCCCCGCGCCATAACTCTTCCCCCCGCAGCAAGCCGAAAAGCTTGCTGCGCCCTTAGAGTGAGCGCGCGATGGGCGCCGAAACCGGTGTCCACTTTCGGCTATCGCGCGCTCTGGTAGAGCGTCGCGCGCGAACGCCGTTAGGTCAACGGTTCAGCTTCGCCATTTCAGGATGGCGGCCTCCACGGGATTGCGGAACGGGCGGCCTTCCTTGCGGCTTGCGGTCCATTCGCGCTTCAGCTGCTGGTACCACTTGGCCTGGCGGTCGGCGTCGTCGATCCACAGCAGGGAGGGGTCATAGCGCAGGCCCTCGTTCTGCAGGTTCACCATGTCGCCGTCCTGGCGCAGGAAGATCCGCGCGCCCCAGGCCACGAAGGGCTTGAGGAACAGGAAGGCCGGGTGATCGGACCAGACGATCTGGGTGATCTTGGTCTGGGTGTCGTTGACCGGGGTCAGGCAGGTCAGCGACAGCACCTGGTGCTTGCCGACGGTCACATGCTCCCAGCGCAGGCCCGGGATGCGGAAGGTGATCTCGGTCAGGGGCTCGCCGCCCAGGATCGCGTAGGCGCGGCTGTTCTTCGACGGCTCATGGCGGACCATGGCGAAGCCGGCCTCGCGGGGCTCGAACTTCTTGGCCTTGTCGTGCTGGCTCTTGGCTGAGCGCCACCACCACTGCTGGTGCACATAGGGGCCGTGGGCGGGGTCCATCAGCCCCACCACCGCGTGGTCGATATGGGCGTCGAACACCATACGGTCCACCAGCTTGGGCGCGCCGCCCACCACCCCCTCGAACACCGGCGGCGGCTCGCTGGGCTCGCCGTCAAAGCGGGGATCGGAGGAGACCCAGACGAAGACCAGGCCCTGGCTTTCGGCGGCGGGATAGTGGCGGACCCGGATGCGGCTGACGTCCATCGCCTGCTCGGCCACCAGGGACGGGATCGCCGTGCAGGCGCCGTCGCCGCCGAACCGCCAGCCGTGATAGGGGCAGGCCACCACCTCGCGGCCATCGGCCTCGGTGGTGAGCGTCCCCGCCGACAGCGGCGCGGCCCGGTGCGGACAGATGTCCTTCATGGCGTGAACCGCGCCCTTGCGGTCCCGGTACAGCAGCACCGGCTCGCCCAGCAGTTCGTAGCGCTGCAGCTTGCCGGGCTTCAGGTCGCTGGAAAGCGCCGCGAAGTACCAGATATCGCCCAGGAACCCGCGCCCGAACTTGGCGTCGGCGGCAGGGGCTTTCGCGGGCTTGGTGTCTCCGTCGGCCATGGGGCTCCTTGTAGCGGTTCAGGGCCGCCGGATGAAGGCCACGCCGTAGGGACCTAGCTCGACCCGCCCGGACGCCGCCTTGGCCTGGATCAAACCGGGCAGGGAAACGGGCTGGCCGTTCAGCCCGGCCTGTTCGAACA
>JAZKFM010000240.1:0-2460 GCA_040386415.1 Pseudomonadota bacterium | reverse complement strand
ATCGCGGACCAGCTGAAGGGCCAGGTCCAGCAGCACAGCCTCCAGCTTCACGCGGAAATCGGCCAGGCGTTTGTCGCCGGCGCGGCTGATATTTGGCGCGGCGGACTGGCCGGTGGCGAACAGCAGCAGGGTGTCGTTGGTGGAACGGTCGCCGTCGACGGTGACGCAGTTGAAGGTGGTGCGCGTGTAGAGGCTGGCGAGCGTCTGCAGGGCGACGGGCGAGATCGCTGCGTCGGTGGCCACGAAGGCCAGCATGGTGGCCATGTCGGGCGCGATCATGCCCGAGCCCTTGCAGATGCCGGCGATCCTGACTTTCTCGCCGTCGATCATCGCCTCGGCATAGGCGCCCTTGGCGAAGGTGTCGGTGGTCATGATGGCCCGCGCGGCGCCGGCCCAGTTGTCGTCGGTGAGCTTGGCCTCGATGTCGGGCAGGCGCTGGGTGATCTTCGCGTCATCCAGCAGCACGCCGATCACCCCGGTGGAGGCCACCATGACGTCGCGCTGGCGGCAGTCGAAGCGCTTGGCCACGGCCGAGGCCACCCGGCGCACGGCGTCGGCGCCCGGCTTGCCGGTGAAGGCGTTGGCGCAGCCGGCGTTGACCACCAGGGCGCGCGCATCGGCGCCCTTGGACATCTCCAGATGCTTCTTGCACCAGTCGACCGGCGCCGAGCCGATTCCGTGACGGGTGAAGACCCCCGCCGCGGACGTGCCCTTGGAGAACCGCATCACCAGCAGGTCCTCGCGGTCGTGCTTGTAGAAGCCCGCGCGGCTGGTGGCGATCTGCACGCCGGCGATGGCCGGGATCTTCGGGAACGGCACGGCGAGGGGCGAGATCGGCAGGGCGCCCTTGGCGGGCGCCGGGGTGGCCGGGGGAGCGTGGGCCTGGGGCTGTTTGTCGGCGCGCTTGAGGGCGGCGCGGGCGCGTTCGATGGTCTGGCCCACCACCTCCACCGGCTTGGAGGCGACCTCCAGGGCGATGGCGGCCGGGGTCTTGCCCGCGGCCTTCGGCGTGGCCGCCGGCTTGGCGGGCGGCGACTTTCCGGCAGGCTTCTTGGCGGGCGGACGGGTCATGGCTGGGCCGCCTTGGCTTGGGGTTGGGCGGCGCTCTTGGCGGCGGGGGAGGCCGGGACGGGCTTGGCGCCGGCCACCGGGGGGGTCGCTGGGACCGCTGCGGCGCCGGGCGCCACGGGCGGGGCGTTGGCCGGCTCCTTGGGCTGGCCGGGCACGTCCTGGGGCGGCCGGATCAGGGTCTGGATCTTGGAGCGGGCGCGCAGCTTCTCCAGCAGGTCGCGAACCTGATCATAGGTCAGGAAGCGCACGATCTGCGGCCGGGCGGCCTCCAGGGTGATGGGCTGTTCCAGGCGGCGGTCCTCGACCTTCACCAGGGCCCAGCCGCCGTCCACCTCGAAGGGTCCGACGATCTGGCCGGCCTTGGCCACCTTGAGGTTGGCGTCATAGGCCTCGGGCATGACGTCGGTGGTGAAGTAGCCGAGATCGCCGCCGTTGAAGCGGGTGGCGGCGTCGGTGGAGCGCTCCATGGCCAGGGCCTCGAAGGAGGCGCCGGTGGCCAGCAGCTTCTTGACCGCGTCAGCCTCGGCCAGGCTGCCCAGGACGATCTGGCGGGCCTTCAGCTCCTCGGACTGCTTGGCGAGCTTCAGCTGCTCCTGGTAGAGGCCGCGGATGGCGTTCTCGTTGACGGCGTCGGAGACGGTGCTCTCCACCAGCATGTCGCCCAGGATCCGCTCGCGGGCGGCGGCCAGGCGGCGTTGGGCGGCGGGGTCCTTGTCCAGCTTGCGCTTCAGCGCCTCGCTGGCCAGCAGCTTCTGATCCACGACCTCGTCCATGACCCGGCGGAACAGGTCGGAGGAAACGTCCAGGGGCTCGCCCTCGCCGATCAGGCCTTGGGCCACCGCCTCGCGCTTGACGTCGGAGGCCCAGACGGTGCGGCCGTCAACCTTGGCCACCGCGGCGTCGCCGGGTTCGGGCGGATGTTCCGCGCCGGGGCCCTTCCCGCAGGAAGCGAGCATCAGGGTCGCCGCCAACACGACAATCATCGTGCGGACCGGGTGCGAAATGCGGGTGAAACTTCCCAGCGCCATGGGCCATACCTCGAAGTCGAAAATGCCAGGGGTCCAGCCGTCCCGCTCTAGCCATTTACGCCACGGGATGCAAAGGTCGCCGCCGATCTAAACCTGCGCGGCCCAAACATTCAGGCTGACGTGGTCCATTTTCCGGGAGGATATATTTTCATGACGCGTGAAGCCGTAATCGTTTCCTATGCCCGCACGGGTCTGGCCAAGTCGGGTCGCGGGGGCTTCAACATGACCCCGACCATGACCATGGGCGCCCATGCCGTGAAGCACGCGGTGGCCAAGTCCGGCCTCGACGCCTCGGCGATCGAAGACTGCGTGATCGGCAACGTGGCCCACGGCGCCGGCAACCTCGGCCGCCAGGTGGCCC
>JAZKFM010000239.1:2821-3226 GCA_040386415.1 Pseudomonadota bacterium | reverse complement strand
TGGCTGTGACCGCGCTGGTGCTGGGCGCGGCGGTGACCACCCTACCGTTGGCGGAGTACTTCAGACGTCCGGACGTGTGGCTCTACGTCCTCAGGAACGCGCTGCTCTATCCGGTCACCTACGACCTGCCAGGCGTGTTCGACGGCAATCCGCTGCCGCAGGTGAACCCGTCGCTGTGGACGTTGCGGTTCGAGTTCTCCTGCTACCTTGCGCTGGCTGCGCTGGGGGTCCTCGGTCTGCTGCGGCGAGGCGTCCTGGCTGCCCTGGCCATGGCGCTTGCGGCCGTCGCGTTCGGCCTGTCGGTGCTGCGGCCCGACCTGGCGGGGGAGGGTCCGCTGCGGGTGGCGCTTGTCGGGGCCCAGTTTGGGTTCCTGTTCGTGACTGGGGCGCTGGTGAAGGTGCTGG
>JAZKFM010000239.1:0-2811 GCA_040386415.1 Pseudomonadota bacterium | reverse complement strand
GCCCCTCTGGACGCTCGCATCCCTGGTGTTCCTGGTGACCCCGATGTGGATCCTGGGCCTGCCGGCCGCCGTGATCCTGCTGGGCGAGGTGAAGAGCGTCCGGGTGCCAGCGGATATGTCCTATGGGCTCTACATCTACGCGTGCCCGATCCAGCAGATCCTGGTGATGAGCGGGACGCTCTCGTTCTGGGCGTCGGTGGCCGCGACCCTGCCGTTCGCGGTGGCCTCGTGGTTCATGGTGGAGCGGCCGGCGCTCCGGCTCAAGCGGCCTTCCGCTCCGGCGCCGCAGCCATGACCACCGCGATCAGGGCCCCCAGGGCCAGCCACCACTCCTGCCACGTCCCGAAGCTGATCAGCCCGAAGAACAGATAGACCGCGCCGCTGGCGACGCAGGCCGCGGTAAGCAGGTTGCGCGCGCGGCTGGCCTGAGCCCGGAACGCCGCAGCCCAGAACAGCGCCGCCAGGATCGCGCCCAGCACGCCCAGCTCCAGCCAGACCTGCAGCGGGCCGTTGTGGGGATGAAGCTGGATGTGAGGCGTGAACGCCCGGCTGGCGTCCAGGCCCCAGCCGCGCCATGGATGCTCGCCGATCCGGCCGGCGGCATAGGTCCAGTAGCCCGTCCGCAGCGCCCAGGAGAGCGGCAGGGCAGTCCCTAGGGCGAGCTTCTGCAGGATCAGGGCGGCGACGGGCATCAGCACCACCAGGGCCGCGGCGAACAGGCCCAGCGCCTTGGGCGCCGCCGTTGGCCAGATCCCGACGAGGGTCGCCACCGCGAGCGCGAGCCCGACGGCCAGGACCGGCGCGTCCGCCAGGAATAGGTGGGCCGGGATGGCGACGCCGACCGCCATGGGCAGAGTCAGCCAGGCCGGCGCCCCCGCGCGTGCGCCCGCCGCGGCCACGACAGGCCAGAGCAACGCCAGGGCGAAGATCCCCTGGGCGAGGTTCTTCCGCGCATACGGGAATTCGACCGGGTCGCCGATGGCGGCCCGAACCGCGGAGTAGGCCGCGGCGCCGGTGAAGGCCTCGAACAGGAGGATTGCGCCGTAGGCGGCGAAACCCCACGACAGGATCCGCAACGCTCGCGAGCGCAGGACCGGATCGGCACGCCGCGCGCCGCAGATCGCCGCCCAGTAGAGGGGTAGCTGCAGGATGAGCTTGAGTGCGGTGTTGTCTTCCGGCTCCGTCGCGCGGACCGGGCTCCAGACGGTGGAGACCGCCGCCCAGCCCACCAGCGCGGCCAGCAGGCCCAGCGCCAGGCGGTCGCCCTTCCCCACCCGGACCGCCGGCAGGCTCAAGAGCCCCATCAGCGCCAGCAGAGCGGCGAACCCCAGCGGCGCCAACCAGGCCATCAGGGGGGACAGGACGGCCCCGCCCACCAACACCCAGCCACACCATCCTCCTACGCTCCAAGGGGAGCTTCGAAGGACCGGAGTCCTCCTGCCGTCACTCAATGGGCTCGCCCTGCGAAACCTTGGCGAAGCAGGGTCACGCCGCCTGGCCCAGCCCGGGCGGCACGTGCTTGTCGCGCATCGTCACCAGCTCCTCGGCGATGGTCGGGTGAACGGCGCAGGTGGCGTCCCACTGCGGCTTCGTCACGCCCATCTTGAGGGCGATGGCGGCCATCTGGATGATCTCGGGCCCGTCCGGCGCCACGACATGGCAACCCAAGATCTTCTCGGTCCCCTGTTCCACGACGAGCTTCATGAGACAGCGCTGGTGGCCGCCGTAGAAGGTCTCCTTCATGGCCCGGAACTTGGCGAGGTAGATGTCGACCTTGCCGTGCAGGCGGCGCGCGTCGGCTTCCGACAATCCCACCGATCCCACCTGAGGCTGGGTGAAAACTGCGGAGGCGACCAGCTCGTGATCGAAGGTCGTGGGGTTGGCGTAGAACTCCGTCTGAGCGAAGGCCGCGCCTTCGCGGATCGCCACGGGGGTCAGGTTGATCCGGTCTGTCACGTCGCCCACGGCCCAGATGTTCTCGAGGTTGGTGCGGGAGTAGGCGTCCACCTTCACCGCCCCGTTTTCGGTCAGCGCGACACCCGCCGCCTCCAGGCCGAGATCCTGGGTGTAGGGCTCGCGCCCCACGGCGAACATCACCACGTCGGACTTCAGGCTGTGGCCGTCCACGCAAGCGCTGGCGAGGCCATCGGCCGTCTTCTCGATGCCAGCGATCTGAGCGCCCAGGCGGATCTTGATGCCCTGCGCTTCCATCTCCTCGGCCACGTGGCTGCGGATGTCGTCGTCGAACCCGCGCAGAACGTTCGGGCCGCGGTGAACCACCGTCACGTCCACACCCAGGCCATTGAAGATGCAAGCGAATTCCAAGGCGATATAGCCGCCGCCGACGATCACCATCGAGCGCGGCAAGGTCTCCAGGTGGAAGGCTTCGTTGGACGTGATCGCATGCTCGATCCCGGGCATGTCGGCCGGCATCCAAGGTCGGCCGCCCGTCGCGATCAGGATCCGGTTGGCGGAGACCACGCCCTTCCCCTCGACCTCCACCGTGTGCTGGTCCTTCAGGCGGGCTTTTCCATGCACCAGCTCCGCCCCGGCGTTCTGCAGGTTGCGCACATAGATGCCGGACAGCCGCGCGATCTCGTCGTCCTTGGCCCGCAGGAAGGTGGGCCAATCGAACGTCGGCTCCGCCACCGTCCAGCCGTAGCCGCGCGCGGTCTCGAAATGCTTTTTGTATTCCGACGCATAGACCATGAACTTCTTGGGTACACAGCCGCGGACGACACAGGTGCCGCCGACCCGGTGCTCCTCCGCGACCAGGACCCGGGCGCCGGACATGGCGGCCAGCCGCGAGGC
>JAZKFM010000238.1:0-4640 GCA_040386415.1 Pseudomonadota bacterium | reverse complement strand
GCCCGCGCCGCACCTGCCGGCGGCGACGCGGGCCGCCCTGATGGCAGCAGCGGTGCGCCTGTGCGAGGCCGCCGACTATCGGTCGGCCGGCACGGTGGAATTCCTCTACGACGCCGAGCGCGACGACTTCTTCTTCCTGGAGGTGAACACCCGCCTTCAGGTGGAGCACGGGGTCACCGAGCAGGTGACCGGGGTCGACCTGGTGGAGTGGATGATCCGCGGGGCGGCAGGCGACTACGGTTTCCTGAACAACTTCGACGGGAGCGCCAGGGGCGCGTCGATCCAGGCGCGGCTCTATGCCGAGGATCCGGGTCAGGACTATCGGCCCTCGTCGGGCGTGCTCACCAAGGCCAGTTTCCCCGAGGGCGTGCGGGTCGACACCTGGATCACCGACGGCTCGGAGGTGAGCGCCCACTACGACCCCCTGCTGGCCAAGCTGATCATCACCGCCGCCGATCGCGCGACCGCCGTGCGGGCCCTGCAGCAGGCCCTGGACAGCACCGCCCTCTACGGTCTGGAGACCAACCTCGAATGGCTCCGCCAGGTGTCGCGCAGCGAGGCCTTCGTCAGCGGCCAGGTCTCGACGCGGGCCCTGGCCGACATCGCGTTCAAGCCCCGCACCATCCGCGTGCTGAGCGGCGGTCCGGCCACCACGGTCCAGGACTATCCCGGCCGCCTCGGCTACTGGGACGTCGGCGTGCCGCCGTCGGGGCCGATGGACGCGCTCGCCTTCCGGCTGGGCAACCGGCTGCTGGGCAACCCGGAGGCCGCGGCCGGCCTTGAGATCACCGCGCTCGGACCGACGCTGGTTTTCAACCACGAGGCGGTCGTCTGCCTCACCGGCGCCGAACTGGAGGTCAGCCTGGACGGTGAGCCGGTGGCCACCTACGCGCCGATCGCAATCGCGGCGGGCCAGACCCTGAAGATCGCCCGGGTGAAGGGGGCGGGCCTTCGGGCCTACCTCCTGGTGCGCGGCGGGCTGGATATCCCGGCCTATCTGGGGAGCCGCTCCAGCTTCACCCTCGGCGGTTTCGGCGGTCATGCCGGACGCACGCTGGCGGCCGGCGACGTGCTGCATCTAGGCGACGCCGAGGTGGAGGATGTGGCCCAACCGCTCGAACTGGCCGCGCGGCCGCAACTCGGCAAGACCTGGGCGATCCGCGTCTTGGCTGGACCCCATGGGGCGCCGGACTTCTTCACGCCGGGCGACATCGCCATGGTCCGCTCGGCGGCGTGGAAGGTGCACTACAACTCCAACCGCACCGGCGTGCGCCTGATCGGCCCCAAGCCCCACTGGGCGCGGCGGGACGGCGGCGAGGCGGGGCTGCACCCCTCCAACATCCACGACAACGCCTACGCCATCGGGGCCGTCGACTTCACCGGCGACATGCCGATCATCCTGGGGCCGGACGGGCCGTCGCTCGGGGGGTTCGTCTGTCCCTTCGTGGTGATCCAGGCCGACCTCTGGAAGGTGGGACAGCTGGCTCCTGGCGACACCGTCACCTTCGACCTGGTGGACGACACCGCCGCCACCCTGGCGGAGACCGAGCAGGATCGCCTGGTGGCGAGCCTTGCGCCCGCGCAGGCGCCCGCCCGGACGCCCCACCGCGTCCTGTTCGACGAGGCGATCACCAACCCAGTCCTGGCGACCATCGAGGCCACCGGCCAGCGGCCGCAGGTGGTCTATCGCCGCCAGGGCGACCGCCACCTGCTGGTGGAGTACGGCCCCATCGTGCTGGACCTGGAACTGCGCCTGCGCATCCACGCCCTGATGCTGGAGCTGCAGGCCCAGGCCCTGCCCGGCGTCATCGACATCACGCCCGGCATCCGCTCGCTGCAGGTCCACTATGACAGCCGCGTCCTGCCCCAGGTCCGTCTTCTGCAGGCGCTCGCCGACATGGAGGAGCGCCTGGGCGGCCTGGACGACTTCGAGATCCCCAGCCGGGTGATCCACCTGCCGCTGTCCTGGAAGGACCCGGCGATCTACGAGACCATCGACAAGTATATGGCCTCGGTGCGCGACGACGCCCCCTGGTGCCCCGACAACATCGAGTTCATCCGGCGCATCAACGGGCTGGAGAGCGAGGACGACGTCCACCGCATCGTCTTCGACGCGCGCTATCTGGTGATGGGGCTGGGCGATGTCTATCTCGGCGCGCCGGTGGCCACGCCCGTCGATCCGCGCCACCGGCTGGTGACGACGAAGTACAACCCCGCCCGCACCTGGACCCCGCCCAACGTGGTGGGGATCGGCGGCGCCTATATGTGCATCTACGGGATGGAGGGGCCGGGCGGCTACCAGCTGTTTGGCCGCACCATCCAGGTGTGGAACACCTATCGCCAGACGAACGCCTTCACCGAGGGCAAGCCCTGGCTGCTGCGGTTCTTCGACCAGATCCGGTTCTTCCCAGTGAGCCACGAGGAGCTGACCGAGTGGCGTCGCGACTTCCCCCTGGGCCGCCGCGAGATCCGCATCGACGAGGAGACCTTCAAGCTCTCCGACTACCGCGCGATGATGGCCGACAACGCCGAGTCCATCGCGGCCTTCCAGTCGACCCGCCAAGCGGCCTTTGACGCCGAGCGCGCCGATTGGGAGGTGAGGGGCGAGTTCGCCCGGGTGGAGGCGCTCTCCAGCGAAGCCATCGATGACGCGCCCGCCGCCGCCTTCGAGGCCCCCGGCGGTTCCGAGTTCGTCGAGGCGCCCCTGGGGGGCAGCGTCTGGAAGATGCTCGTGGAGGTGGGCGACCACGTGGAGAAGGGCGCGATCATCGCGGTGATCGAGGCCATGAAGACCGAGTGCGACGTGGCCAGCCCCAGCGCCGGCGTGGTCCGCCAGGTGTATGCCCAGGAGCGCCAGCCCATCGCGCCCGGCGCGCCCATGATCGCCCTCGAACCGGCCTGAAATCCCATGACCCGTATTTCCGTCACCGACATCGCCTCGGCCGTCGCCAGCGGTAAGCGCAGCGCCGAAGCCGTCATCGCCGAGGCTCTGGACACCATCGCCGCCTATGACGAGGTCCAGGCCCACGCCTGGATCATGCGGCCCGATCCGCAGGCCGTCCTGGCCCAGGCCCGGGCGGTGGACGCCCGGATCGCGGCGGGGGAACAGCTGCCCCTGGCCGGCGTGCCCTTCGCGGTGAAGGACAATATCGACGTGGCGGGCCTGCCCACCACGGCGGCCTGTCCGGCCTATGCCTATGAGCCCGATGAAACCGCGACCGTCGTCGCCCGGCTGCTGGCGGCGGGCGCGATTCTCATGGGCAAGACCAACCTGGACCAGTTCGCCACCGGCCTGGTGGGCGCCCGCAGCCCCTATGGCGCGCCAGCCTGCGTCTACAACCTGGCCTATGTCAGCGGCGGGTCGAGCTCGGGGTCGGCGGTGGCGGTGGCGGCAGGCCTGGTGGCCTTCGCGCTCGGGACCGATACGGCAGGCTCAGGCCGGGTGCCGGCGGCCTTCAACGGCCTGATCGGCTTCAAGCCCACGAAGGGCCGCTGGAGCGCGAGCGGCGTCGTGCCCGCCTGCCGCTCCCTCGACTGCGTGACGGTGCTGGCCAACGACGTGGCCGACGCGGCGTTGGTGGACTCGGTGGTGGCGGCCTTCGATCCCACCGACACCTATTCGCGACACGCGCCGCCCGCACCCGCCCTGCTGGGGCCGACCTTCAGGTTCGGTGTTCCGAGGGCGGATCAACTGATCTTCATGGGCGACGACCAGGCCCAGGCCTTCTACGGCCGGGCTGTCGAGCGGGTCGCTGCGATGGGTGGTACGCCGGTCGAGATCGACATCGAGCCCCTGCTGGAGGCCGCCAAGCTGCTCTACAGCGGCCCCTGGGTGGCTGAGCGCACCGCCGCCATCGAGCCCCTGCTGCGGGAGACTCCGGCGGCCGTGAACCCCACGGTCCGCGCCATTCTGCAGGGCGGCTTCGGCGTCACGGGCGTCGACACCTTCCGCGGCCTCTACGCGCTTGCCGACCATGCCCGCGCGGCCGAAGCCATCTGGCCCCAGGTGGACATCCTGCTGCTGCCCACCACGCCCACCATCTACCGCCTGCGCGAGGTCATGGCCGAGCCCTTCGCCCTCAACGGCGCGCTGGGCCTCTACACCAACTTCGTCAACCTGCTGGACATGAGCGCCATCGCCGTCCCGGCCGGGTTCCGCGACAACGACACCGGCTTCGGCGTCACCCTGGTGGGGCAGGCCTGGGCGGACGATGTCCTGCTCGACCTGGCCCGCCGCTACGAGGAGATCTCCCCCATGCCCGACGCCCCCGCCCTGGACACCGCCGGCAAGCCCCAGACCGTGAAGCTCGCCGTCGTGGGCGCTCACCTGGCCGGCATGCCCCTGCACTGGCAGCTGACCTCCCGCGAGGCCAAGCTGGTCAGCCGCACCAAGACCGCGGCGGCCTACAAGCTGTTCGCCATGACCAACACCACCCCCTTCAAGCCGGCCCTCATCCATGTGGGCGAGGGCGGCGGGGCCATCGAGGTGGAGGTCTATGAGCTGGCCGTCGAGGCCTTCGGCAGCTTCGTCGTCGAAGTCCCCGCGCCCCTGGCCATCGGCACGGTCACCCTGGAGAACGGCGCCTCGGTGAAAGGCTTTGTCGCCGCCGCAGGTTTTCCGATCCTGATCGTCATCATCG
>JAZKFM010000237.1:0-2935 GCA_040386415.1 Pseudomonadota bacterium | reverse complement strand
CGTGCCGAAGATCACCAACTTCGTGCTGGGCAAGTACGCGCGCACCATCACCCCGGCGGAGCGGGCGCGGTTCAACCCGGTGTTCCGCACCTATGCCGAGAACGTCTATCAGAGCCGGATCTCAGAGTTCCGGGGGGAGACCCTGAAGGTCACGGGCTCGGTGGCGCGGACGCCGGGGGATGTGGTGGTGACCAGCCTGGTCCTGGGGGGCGGCCGTGACCCGATCCCGGTGTCCTGGCGCGTGCTGGGGGGCGGCGTGGCCTGGAAGGTCGTCGACGTCCAGATCCGGGGGGTCTGGCTGGCCATCACCCAGCAGCAGGACTTCGTCTCCACCATCGACAACGCCGGCGGCGACATCGGCGTGCTCATCGCCCAGCTTCAGCGCAACTCCAGGACTTGAAGGCCGACGTGCGGGGACAATGGGCTGAGACCTTGATGGGCGTGCTGGTGCTGGGCGTGGCCGCGGCGTTCCTGGCCTACGCGCTGTGGGCCGGCGGCGGGCGGCTGACCCCGGGGGGCTACGAGGTCACCGCCAAGTTCGGCGAGGTCGGTTCCCTGACGCCGGGCGCGACCGTCAGCGTGGCCGGGGTGAAGATCGGCACGGTCTCGAAGGTCAGCCTGGAGCCGGACACCTACCTGGCCAAGGTGGAGATGGCCATCGACCCCGAGGTCCGGCTGCCCGCCGATTCCACCGCCAAGATCACCAGCGACAGCCTGCTGGGCGGCGTGCATGTCGCCATCGGGGCCGGCGGGGCGGCCGAGGACCTCAAGCCCGGCGGGGAGATCGAGAACACCCAGGGCGCCGTGGACCTGTTTGGCCTGATCGGACAGGTGGTGCGGCCGCCCGCCCCGGCGCCGGAGAGCGAGTGACATGGCGCCGGCCGCGGCCATGACCCCAGTGCGGGCCGTCGGACGCCTGGCGCTGCTCTGCCTGCAGACGCTGGGGGCGGTGACCCTGTTCGCCCTGCGCAGCCTGAGAGCCATCGTGCTGGGGCCGTGGTTCCCCGGCCAGATCCTGCGCCAGCTGGCGGCGATCGGCTTCTTCTCCCTGCCGGTGGTCGGGCTGACGGCGGTGTTCACCGGCGCGGCCCTGGCGCTGAACATCTACACCGGCGGCGGACGGTTCAACGCCGAGCAGATCATGCCGCAGATCGTCGCCCTGGGGATCACCCGCGAACTGGGCCCGGTGCTGGCCGCCCTGATGCTGGCCGGCCGGGTCTCGGCCACCATCGCCGCGGAGATCGGGGCCATGCGCGCCACCGAGCAGATCGACGCGATGAAGACCCTCTCGACCGACCCCTTCGGCTATCTGGTGGCGCCGCGGCTGGTGGCCGCGGTGATCGCCCTGCCGCTCCTCACGGTCGTCGCCGACATCATCGGGATCGGCGGCGGATGGGCCGTCGCGGTCGGGTTCCTGGACTTCAATCCCACCGTCTACATCCGCGCCACGGTGGACTTCGTGCAGGCGGGCGACGTGGGGACCGGCCTGGTGAAGGCCATGGTGTTTGGGCTCATCGTCGCCCTGATGGGCTGCTATCACGGCTACCGCGCCACCGGCGGGGCGCGCGGAGTCGGGCGGGCCACCACCGACGCCGTGGTCTCGGCCGCGATCCTGATCTTCGCCTCCGACTACCTGCTCACCACCCTGTTCACCCAGCGATGAGCGGCGCGCGGCCCAAGCTGGAGTGGCGCGACGTCACCAAGCGGTTCGGGGACGTCACCGTCCTGGACCGGCTGAACCTCAGCGTCGAGATCGGGCGTTCGATGGTGATCATCGGCGGGTCGGGGCAGGGCAAGTCGGTGATGCTCAAGCTGGCCCTCGGCCTCGTGGCGCCCGACGGCGGCCAGGTGATGCTGGATGGCCGGGGACTGCCGGGGTTTGGCGGCCGGCTGCAGCGGCGGCTGCTGGCCCGCTCCGGCGTGCTGTTCCAGAGCGCGGCGCTGTTCGACAGCCTGACGGTCTGGGAGAACGTCGCCTTCCGGCTGATCAACGCCGACGGGGTGTCGCGCAAGGCCGCCAGGCGCCGGGCGCTGGACGCCCTGGCCAGGGTGCGCCTCGATGAGGCGGTCGCCGATGTCTTCCCCTCGGAGTTGTCGGGCGGAATGCAGAAGCGGGTCGGGCTGGCCCGCGCCATCGCCGCCGACCCGGAGGTGCTGTTCTTCGATGAGCCGACCACGGGCCTGGACCCCGTCACCGCCGCGGTGATCAACGACCTGATCGTCGACCAGGTGAAGCGGCTGGGCTGCACGGCGATTTCGATCACCCATGACCTGGCCTCGGCCCGCAGGATCGGCGACCAGATCGCCATGCTGCATGCGGGCCAGATCGTCTGGCAGGGCGCGCCCGGGGAGCTCGACAAGACGAGCAACCCCCATGTCCGGGCCTTTGTCGCCGGCTAGGTCAGGCTCTATTCCGCGGCCTTGGCCATCGCCGCCATGGCGTCCTGGCCGAACACCCGGGCGAAGATCACGTCGACGTTCTTGAAGTGGTAGCCGAGGTCGAAGAGGTCGCGGATCTCGGCTTCGGAGAGGGTGACGGTTTCGTCGGCCAGGAGCAGGTCGATGAACAGGCCCTCGCCGCGCCAGACCTTCATGGCCGCGCCCTGGACAGAGGCGTAGGCGGTCTCGCGGGCCACGCCCTTCTGGGTCAGGGCCAGCATGACCCGCTGGGAGTGAACCAGGCCGCCGAGGCGGTCCATGTTCTTGAGCATGTTCTCCGGATAGATCACCAGCCGCTCCACCACGCCCGCCAGGCGGCGCAGGGCGAAGTCGAGGTGGACGGTGGCGTCGGGCGCGATGCCGCGCTCGACCGACGAGTGGCTGATGTCGCGCTCATGCCAGAGGGTGACGTTCTCCATGGCCGGCACGACGGCCGAGCGGATCAGGCGGGCCAGGCCCGTCAGGTTCTCGGTGAGGATCGGGTTGCGCTTGTGCG
>JAZKFM010000236.1:0-5862 GCA_040386415.1 Pseudomonadota bacterium | reverse complement strand
ATGACGCGGCACTCTTTCCGATCGGCATCGGCGCCGCTGTGGTCGGGCTGCTGGGAGCCCGGAGATTCCGGTTCAGCGGTCTGGTGGGCGCCGTCGCCGGCGGCTCGCGGCTCTCGTCCCGTCCCGCCATGGTGGCCGATCTATCCGAGGGCTTCGAGGCCTATACCGCGCGCCGCCCGGCCGAGTTCTTCAAGGACAAGCGACGCCGGGCGCGGCGCTTGGCCGAGACCCTGGGCCCGCTCGACTTCACCTTCGACGCCGATGGGGAAGGGGTGCTGGACCTGATCTTCCGCCTGAAACGCGCCCAGATGCGGCGCACGGGCCAGCACGACATCTTCGCCAGTCCCTGGACCACGCCCTTCCTGCGCCGGCTCTCGACCCTGGCCAGCGACGATTTCGGCCTGCGCTTCGCCACCCTACGGGCCGGCCCCCGGATCGTGGCCGCCGAGGTGGGGTTGAGATCAGGCAGCGCCTACCACCTCTGGTTCCCGGTCTATGACCCGGAATTCGCCCGCTATTCCCCCGGCGCCCTGATGACTCTCGAGACCCTGAGGGCGGCCCCGGAACAGGGTATCGCAACCGTCGATTTCGGACCCGCCGGAGAGGACTACAAGCGCGACTTCGCGGAGCCCGGCCAGTCGGTCTTCGAGGGGGATGTCACCGCCGGCGGTTGGGTGGAGACCGCGCGCGCGGCCGCCAACCTCGCCCTGGCGCGTGCGCCCGACCTTCGCGAGAGCGTAAGCCGCGCCGGCCGGCGCCTGGACCGGCGCTGGGACCGGATCACCGCCTGCGAACCGCGGCTCGAGGGACGCGCCATCGCCGCGTCCCAGACGCTGGGCGACCTGGGCCGGCGTCATCCCAGAACCTCGATCGGCCTCGGGGTAGGACTAGGTCTTGGCCTGATGGGGCTGGTGGCGGACTAGCGCGCAAACGGCGAGCCCACGATCCCGCAGACCTAGCTGGGGCTCGGCGCGCCAGATTCGGGTTCGCCGGTGGACGGATTGGTCAGGGTCTTGTCGTTGCGGCTGGAATCCTTGCCGCCCGCGGGCTCGCTGGCCGGCCGGGGCGGGGAGGTGGGCTTCATGTCCTCGTCGCGGTTCCTGGCGGCGTTGGGGTCGACGTCTGGCATGGGATTTCCTGAGAGTGGCTGCCTGGACGAAACGCGGGTCCGCCCTGCTTCGATCCGTGCCCGCGACTATTGCTTGGGAAGACGGCCACTGCTAAACGACCCGGCTCTAGCGATGAGCACGCGCCGGGAGCCTTTCCGGCGCGCTATTCATTGTCCGGAGGCTGCCCTTGCCAGGGGGTGGTTCGTAGGAGTGTAGCTCAGCTGGTAGAGCATCGGTCTCCAAAACCGAGGGTCGTGGGTTCGAGTCCCTCCGCTCCTGCCAACCTATATGTGACGTCCAAGGGCGCGGAGGTCCGCCGCCCGTATGTAGAGAGTGTCGAGCGCCTAGATGGCCAGGAAACCGGGTTCCACGCCGCAAGCGATGAAGAACCGCGCCGCCAAGACGGCGGCGGCGATCGCGCCTGCCTCGGCCCTGGCGCAGGCCGCGCCGAAGAAGAAGACCAGCCCGGGGCAGTTCTTCCGGGAAGTGCGCGTCGAGGCGCGCAAGATCACCTGGACCACCCGCAAGGAGACCTGGATCACCTCGGTGATGGTCGGGATCATGGTGGTGCTGGCCGCGATCTTCTTCTCCCTGGTGGACGGGGCCCTGACCCTCGCCATGGCCTTCCTCCTCAAGCTCGCGAACGCGGGATAGTCGAAATGAACGCTGAAACCCCCGAAGTCGCCGTCGCCGCCAATCCCCACCACAAGTGGTACATTGTGCACGCCTATTCGAATTTCGAAGGCAAGGTGAAGGACTCGATCCTTGAGCAGGCCAAGTCCCAGGGACTGGCGGAAAACTTCTCCGAGGTCCTGGTCCCGACCGAAGCCGCCACCGAAATCCGCCGCGGCCGCAAGATCGACGTCCAGCGCAAGTTCTTCCCGGGCTACGTCCTGGTGAAGATGGAGCTGACCGACGAGGCCTACCACCTGATCAAGAACACCCCGAAGGTCACCGGTTTCCTGGGCAGCCAGAACAAGCCGATGCCCGTCTCGGAAAAGGAAGTCGCCCGCATCATCGGCGCCATCGAAGAAGGCGTCGAGCGGCCCAAGCCCACCATCCAGTTCGAAATCGGGGAACAGGTCCGCGTCACCGACGGTCCGTTCGCCAGCTTCAACGGCTCGGTCGAACAGGTCGACGAAGAACGCTCCCGCCTGCGCGTGACGGTGTCCATCTTCGGACGCGCCACGCCGGTCGAGCTCGAATACAGCCAGGTCGAAAAGACGACCTGACTGGCGCCGTCGCTCTCCGCATTCGCGGGGAGGGGCTTTTAAAACCGTGGGAGGCCCAGCCAGGGCCGGACCACGGCTCAACAGACCGGACGTCCGGTCAAAGAGGAGAACATGGCCAAGAAAATTCTGGGCTATATCAAGCTGCAGGTGCCCGCGGGCTCCGCAACGCCTTCGCCGCCCATCGGGCCGGCGCTGGGTCAGCGCGGCGTCAACATCATGGGCTTCTGCAAGGAGTTCAACGCCCGCACCGAGAAGGAAGTCAAAGGCACGCCCCTGCCGACGGTGATCACCGTCTATCAGGACAAGTCCTTCACCTTCATCACCAAGACCCCGCCCGCGACCCACTTCATCAAGGAAGCGCTTGGCCTGAAGTCCGGCTCCAAGGCGCCTGGCCGTGACACGGCCGGGTCCATCAGCCGCGCTCAGCTTCGCGACATCGCCGAGAAGAAGATGAAGGACCTCAACGCCAATGACGTTGAGTCCGCCGCCAAGATCATCGAGGGCTCCGCCCGCTCGATGGGTCTTTCGATCGTGGAGGCCTAAGACATGGCTAAGCAAGCCAAGCGCATCCAGGCCTGGACTGGCGACCGTCTCGCCAACCACGCCGTCACCGACGCCGTCAAACTGGTGAAGGCCAACGCCACCGCCAAGTTCGACGAAAGCATCGAGATCGCCGTCAACCTGGGCGTCGACCCGCGCCACGCCGACCAACAGGTCCGCGGCGTGGTCAACCTGCCCTCCGGCACCGGCCGCGACGTCCGCGTCGCCGTCATCGCCAAGGACGCCAAGGCTGCTGAGGCCACCGCGGCCGGCGCCGACATCGTCGGCGGCGAAGAACTGGTGGAACGCATCCAGGGCGGCTTCATGGAGTTCGACCGCGTGATCGCCACGCCCGACATGATGGCCCTCGTCGGCCGTCTGGGTAAGGTGCTGGGCCCCCGCGGCCTGATGCCGAACCCGCGCGTCGGCACGGTGACCCCCAACGTCGGTCAAGCCGTGAAGGACGCCAAGGGCGGCGCCATCGAGTTCCGCACCGAGAAGACCGGGATCATCCACGCCGGCATCGGCAAGGCGAGCTTCACCGAAGACGCCCTGTTGGCCAACGTGCGCGCCCTGGTCGACGCCCTGAACAAGGCCAAGCCCTCGGGCGCCAAGGGCATCTACATCAAGCGTATCAGCCTCTCGTCCACCATGGGCCCGGGCTTCAAGGTCGACACCACCTCCGTCGGCGCCTAGCCAACAGAGTTGAGTGAACTTCGGCGGGCGGGTCCTTCACGGGGCCCGCCCGTTTTCGTTGGCGTCGGCGTTCTGTCGTGATCGCCGCCTAGTCTCTGCCCCGAGTCACCGGGAAGGGCCGTCCATGAGCCTCTACATTCCATCCATCGCGCGCCGTCAGCTGCTCCGCGGAGCCGCCAGCCTGGCGGGCCTGGCCCTGGCGCCCGCCGCCATCGGTGGGGTGGTGCTGGCCTCGCCGTCCCTGGCCGACAATCCCTTCAGCCTCGGTGTGGCCTCGGGTGAGCCCGCCGACGATGGCGTCGTGCTCTGGACCCGGCTCGCGCCCAAGCCCTTCGAACCCGGCGGCGGAATGCCGCCCGAGCCGGTGGCGGTGACCTGGGAGGTCGCCGAGGACCCGTCCATGCGCAAGGTGGTGCGCTCTGGCAAGGCGCTGGCCAGGCCCAACGCCGGTCATTCGGTGCATGTCGAGGTCGGGGGCCTGAAGCCGGCGCGCGAGTACTGGTACCGCTTCACGGCGGCCGGCGCTCGGAGCCCGGTGGGCCGCACCCATACGGCCCCGGCGAAGGGCGCGGCGGTTGATCGGCTGCGTCTGTGCTTCGCGTCCTGCCAGAAGTACGAGGCGGGGTTCTACTCCGCCTACGCTCACATGGTGGAGGAGGCGCCGGACCTGATCCTGTTCCTCGGCGACTACATTTATGAGGGCAGCCCCGGCAGCAAGGGCGCGGTGCGGTTGCACGCCAATCCCGAGCCCAAGGACGTCGCCGGCTATCGCGTCCGCTACGCCACCTACAAGTCCGACCCGCTGCTGCAGGCCGCCCACGCCGCGGCCCCCTGGATGGTCACCTGGGACGACCATGAGGTCTCCAACGACTATGGGGCCGATCGCGACCAGGACAGCGGGGACCGCGAGGCCTTCCTGCGCCGCCGGGCGGCCGCCTATCAGGCCTATTACGAGCATATGCCCCTGCGTCGGCGGTCGCTGCCGGTGGGCCCTGACATGCTGCTGCACCGCGCCCTGGACTGGGGGAGCCTGGCCCAGATCCAGATGGTCGATGATCGCCAGCACCGCGACGCCAAGCCCTGCCAACCCGCCGGCCCGCCCCGGCGAGGCAAGCTCATCGGCGACTGCGACGAACGGCGCGACCCGGCCCGGTCCCTCCTCGGCTCGACGCAGGAGGCGTGGCTGCTGGAAACCCTCGGCAAGTCCAAGGCCCAGTGGAATCTGCTGGCCCAGCAGACCCTGTTCTCGGAGCTGCAGCTCGGCGACCCGGCCAACCAGGCCACGCGCGCCTATTCCAGCGACGGTTGGGACGGCTATCCAGCCACCCGCGGCCGCATCCTGCAGCGCTGGCGCGAGGCCGGGGTGTCCAACCCCATCGCGCTGGGCGGCGACATCCATGCCTTCGCCGCCGCCGATCTTCAGGAGACCCCGGGCGGCCCCGCCGTCGGGACCGAGTTCGTGGGCGGCTCCATCAGCTCGCTGGGGGGCGGGGAGGTTGGCCCCTACGCCGCCAAGAACGCCCATATCAAGCTCTACGACAGCACTGTGCGCGGCTATGGGCGCGTCGACCTGTCGGCCAAGGACTCCAGGCTGACCTTCCGCTCGGTGGAGAACGCCCTTGTCCCCACCTCGCCGATCCGCGACCTGGCGAGCTTCGCCCTGGAGAATGGGCGCCCCGGCGTTCAACGGTCCTGACCCTAGGGTTTGACCTTCGGGCGCGGCTCGTGTAGAGCCCGCCCCTCTAAAGTTTCGCCTCTCCCGCAAGGGGAGGTGGGCTCGAGGCCTTCGGGTCTCGATCCTGTCCATGAACTGCGGGGTCGCCGGGGTCACCGGTGACCGTAACGCGAGGAAGAGCCCTTCCTCAGCCGCGGGGAGACGGGAAGATGACGCCTCATCGACCATTCGCTTCGAATGGGCGCGCAGGCTGCGGCTTCTCTCGGACAGGCTGATCGGCCGCGTGGTTTCCCACGCAACGATCATCTATGCGGTCGCCGGAATCGTCCGGTGGCTGGACCTGAGTATGGAGACCGCAATGGACCGCGCTCAAAAGCAGGTGACGATTGAGACGCTCAAGGGCGTCTTCGCCGACGCCGGCGCCGTGGTCGTGACCCACAATCTGGGTCTGACCGTTGCGGAAATGACCGATCTGCGTGGCCGCCTCCGCAAGGAAGGCGCTCACCTGAGGGTGGTGAAGAACACTCTGGCTCAGAAGGCCCTGGACGGTTCGGTTGGCGAGGCGGGCGACGCCCTCTTCACCGGCCCTGTCGCCATCGCCTATGCGCCG
>JAZKFM010000235.1:0-1703 GCA_040386415.1 Pseudomonadota bacterium | reverse complement strand
GACATCCCAGGGACAGCCGCCGTTGGGGTCCCGCAGCCGGACCATGATCGCCTTCAGCCGGTCGGTCGGGGTCATGCGGCGGTCCCGTCCCGGGCCTCGAGCTCACGCCGGATCTCGTCATGCCGCGCCGGCGTCAGCGGGTAGTTCTTCAGCAGCAGGGCCGCGCTGGCCAGCAGCAGGCCGGGCAGGGCGATGAACAGGATCTGGAGGATCAGCAGCGAGCTCTCGCTGTTCCCCCCCACCGGAGCGATGGCCTGGAAGCCGACCCACTGCAGGATCAGATACGGGATCAGGGCCACGACATGCCCCACCTTGGTCGTCGCCGACAGGATGGAGAACATCAGCCCGGTCCGGTCCACCCCGGTCTCCAGCCGCACCTCGTCGCCCACATCGGCCATCATGGCCCTGAGCAGGAACAACCCCGCCGCATAGGGCAGGCCGGCGATGAACATGGCGACGGCCGTCACGGCGAAGTTGCCGCCGGGGACAAGGGTCGCCCCGACATAGAAGACGGCGAAGACCAGACTGGCCGCGGCCAGGGCCCGGTCCTTGCCGATCCGCGTCGCCAGCCAGGCCCAGAAGGGCGCCCCGACCAGGCCGGCCACGAAATACAGCAGCATGAACAGCGACGCCTGGGTGTGGTCGTAACCCTTGATCTGGCCGAAGAAGAAGAACAGCAGCGACCCCGTGATCCCCGGCGCGACGCCCAGCACTACGTCGGCCAGCAGCAGCTTCCTGACCGCCTTGCGCTTGAACAGCTCCAGATAGGCGCCCAGCCCGCCGTGCGGCGCGGCGCCCGCGTTGACCGGCTCCGGCACCACGAACAGGGCCAGGGCGATGGTGACGGGCAGGGCGATCAGGATGGCCCAGCCCATGATCCGCACGCCGTCGACATAGGTCCCGATGCCCGTCTGGATCACCACCGTCGGCAGGATCAGGATCAGGATCACCCCGACGATGTTGAACACCTGCCACCAGCCATAGACCCGGCTGCGCTGGTCGTACTCGGGCGCCAGGACCGAGGCCCAGCCGAGCTGGCCCAGCGTCCCCATCGAGAAGCCGAGATAGAGAACCAGCAGCCAGGCGAACAGATAGACCGGCCCCGCGCCCGGCTGGACCACCACGAACATCATGAAGGCCGCCAGCATCAGGATCGGCGTCGAGGCGACCATCCACGGGCGGTAGCGGCCGAACCGGGTCCTGGTCCGGTCCATGGCCCAGCCGATGAACGGGTCGAAGGTGATGTCGATCAGGCGGACCGCCATGAACACCGCCGCCACGACCCCCAGCTCCAGCCCCACGTGGGTGGCGTAGAACTCCGGCAAGGTGACCGGCAGGGCCACGCCGAACGCCGCCAGCGGCAGGCAGACCGAGGAGAAGGCGGCGAGCACGCCGTTGCTGCGGCGGGGCGACCTGGAGGTGTCGGACATGCGGAGATCCAGCGGCGGCGCCTCGACTCGGCGACGGCTCACCATGCCAGTTTTGATCGCGACGGGAGAGGGGCCTTGCTTGCGCCGCAACGGTGAGGCTTCCTCTCCTGATGCGCATGGGGATGGCGGGATTGATCGTGGCGGCGGCCCTGGCCTGGGGTCTGCCCAACGCCGCCTTGGCCCAGGGGCGCTGCGAGACCCAGCGGCAGGTCTGGGCCGATCAGGCGGTGGCCAACGCCATCTCCCTCTACTCGCTGGAGTGGACCCCGTTCG
>JAZKFM010000234.1:0-3070 GCA_040386415.1 Pseudomonadota bacterium | reverse complement strand
CGGCGTCGGGGTTCTTCTTCTGCGGCATGATCGAGGAGCCGGTGGTGAAGGCGTCGGTGAGCTTGATGAAGCCGAACTGCGGCGTCATCCAGATGACGATTTCCTCGGCCAGGCGCGACAAGTGGATGGCCGCGAGCGTCCCGGCGGCCAGGGCCTCCAGGGCGAAGTCGCGGTCCGAGACGCTGTCCAGCGAGTTGGCGGTGGGGCGGTCGAAGCCCAGCGCCCGGGCCGTCGCGTCACGGTCGATGGGGAAGGGGGAACCGGCCAGGGCCGCGGCGCCCAGGGGGCATTCGTTCATCCGGCGGCGCGCATCGGTGAAGCGCCCGGCGTCGCGGCCGAACATCTCCACATAGGCCATCAGGTGGTGGCCGAAGGTGACGGGCTGGGCCGGCTGCAGGTGGGTGAAGCCCGGCATCAGGGTTTCGGCGTGGGCCTCGGCCTTGAGGATCAGGGCCTGCTGGAGCGCGCGCAGCTGGGCGTTGGTGCGGTCGCAGGCGTCGCGAACCCAGAGGCGGAAATCGACCGCCACCTGGTCGTTGCGGGAGCGGGCGGTGTGCAGGCGGCCGGCCACCGGGCCGATCAGCTCCCGCAGCCGGGCCTCCACATTCATGTGGATGTCTTCGAACTCGTCGCGATAGGGGAAGGTCCCGGCGGCCATCTCGGCCTCGATGGCCTGCAGCCCACCCTGGATCGCTTGCTCGTCGGCGCTTGTAATGACGCCTTGCTTGCGCAACATCGCCGCGTGCGCGCGGGAACCCGCCAGGTCCTGCGGCGCCAGGCGCTTGTCGAACCCGATGGAGACGTTGATCGCCTGCATCAGTTCGGCCGGTTTCGCGCTGAACCTTCCGCCCCACATGGCCTGGCCAGATGCGGGCGCGTCAGAACCGTGAGTGGAGTCGTCGGACATGAGCCAAGCACCCGAGGAGACGTCGAAGCCCAAATCGGGCCTCCTGAAAGGCGCGCTCTGGGGCGTCGCCCTGCTGGGCGTCGCGGCGGTTGTCTACATCATGGCGCAGGCATCCATAAACCCCCGCCAGACAACCAGCCTGAAGAGTCTCGCCAAGGGCGAGATGGCCAAGCTCATCTTCCCGGCCGAGGCCGGCCCCGCGCCGGCCACCAGCTTCCAGGACGCCGACGGCAAGCCGGTGCGGCTGGCCGACTTCAAGGGCAAGGTGGTGGTGGTCAACATGTGGGCCACCTGGTGCGGCCCCTGCGTGATCGAGATGCCCACCCTGGCCAAGCTGGCCGCGGCCTATGAGGGGCAGCCGGTGGCCGTGGTGGCCGTCAGCGTCGATGGGGAGCGGGACGCCGAGAAGGCGCGCTTGTTCATCGCCAAGCACGCGCCGCTGGTCTTCTACCGCGATCCCAAGCTGAAGCTTCCCTACGACTTCAAGCCGGCGGCCGTCGGCATGCCCACCACGGTGATCTTTGGCAAGGATGGGGTGGAGCGCGCGCGCCTCGCCGGGGGCGCCGACTGGGCCGGCCCAGAGGCCAGGGCCGTCATCGACAAGGTCCTGGCTGAAAGCTGATCCTGGCTAGCCGGCCGCGATCGGCCGGCCGGCCAGGGTTCGCTACGCCATTTCCTTCTGCTTGCTGCGCAGGCTGCCGTCAGGGCCGGTCAGGGCGCGCATGAAACTGACGAGGGAGGCGCGTGCGTCCTGCGGCAGTTTCTCGAAGGCGGCCAGGAGTTCCAGGGCGCCTGGCGTGCGCATGCGCGACAGCAGATCCAGGTCCCCGACGGCGTCGTGGCCGGGGGTGTCCAGGACGTCCATCAGGTCCACGACGCGGCACCGCAGCGCACGGGCGATCTGCACCAGGCGCGAGAAGGAAATACGGTTCGCGCCGTTCTCATATTTTTGAATTTGCTGAAAGCTGACGCCGCATTGTTCGGCCAGGGCCTCCTGCGACATGCCAATCGTTCGCCTGCGGATACGAACCGCAGCACCCAGGGCGACGTCCATCGGGTCCGGGGTCTTGTTGGATAGCTCCGGCACAGTCCTGTTCTCCTCAACCACGACGCGCGCTCGGTGGGGGCGGCCGGCGCACGCTTCAAGATTCGGCGAGTAAAGGCGAATATTACACCTTTGCAAAGCGGCATGAGAGACGCGGTCGACAATCCCGCTGATCATGTTCGATGCTCCCGGGATGCTGGCCCGCAACGGGAGGGATTCTATTTGAAATTCAGTCGCGATAGCGCTGGATTCAAGCATGGGGGAACGGTCGCGCGGGCCTCCAAGCCGGGCCGGTGAACCCAGCCTCGTCGCCGTCGGCGGAAACCTGTACTCAGTTTGGGTAGAAATCGCTCATCGAACTTGAGTTGTGAAATTCATCAAGACGACGTGTTCAACCGGCGCGGGTTCTCAAACCTATCGCAGACGTCGTGAGCCCGTGTCCCCGGCACCGGGGTTGCGGCGAATACCGCCGCGCGACTTTTGTAGATCGCATCCGTGCCCGGGTTCGTGGCGGGCACCCGGGTTGGTGGAAAAACCCATCGCGCCGTGGGCCGCGGCCCACGAACTTTTGACCTTGAGTATCCCTCGCCCGCATAGGTCACTGCGCCATGACCGCCCCGGAGGCCCGCATGACCCGCCGCCTGATCGCCGCCATTGAGACGGGCGGCACGAAGATACTCTGCCGGGTGGCGACGGCGGACCCGGGCCGGCAAGCCGCCGTCGAAACGCCGACCCATCGGTTCGCGACGACGACCCCGCAACAGGCGGTGCTTCAAGCGATTGGTCGGCCATCTTATCGTATTTAACATGGAATGTAACAAGTTGCAAGTCTAGCCGGATGGTTTTTCTGTAGAATTAATCACAAACAGATGAGTACGGCCATCCGCCCGGCCTGACGCAATGAAGCGTGCGGCGTTAAGATTATGCTTGGCCTGAATTTTGGTATAAGATAGTAAAATCCATAACGTCTAAAAAATGTGCGTCTAAATCGTCTAAGCTAATACATAATAAAAGCAAATAGCTATCTAAAGATACCGATGTTATCAACATGAACATACCTAACGCCCTGAAGCCGGTAGACCCGATTGTATTAACAGATATTCTGTTTCACAAAGATA
>JAZKFM010000233.1:0-17171 GCA_040386415.1 Pseudomonadota bacterium | reverse complement strand
AGCCGTAGCCGGGAAGGTCCACCAGGCGGATGACGTCATCGAGAACGAAGAAGTTCACCTCGCGGGTGCGGCCGGGCTCGTTGGAGGCCCGGGCCAGCTTCTTGTGGCCCACCAGGGCGTTGATCAGCGAGGACTTGCCGACGTTGGAGCGGCCGGCGAAGGCCACCTCAGGCATGTCGGCGGGCGGCAGGCCGTCCACGGACACGGCCCCCATGAGGAAGGTGGCCTGGCGCGCGAAGAGAATGCGCGCGGCCTCGATCTCGTCCTCGTCGAAGGTCCCGTCGGTCTTCACTCTTGCGCCTTGGGCTTGCCCGAGAACCGGGCGATCAGGTCGTCGATGGGGTTATCGACCTTGAAGCGCCGCATGATGATGTACTGCTGGCCGATGGTCAGCACGTTCGACCAGGTCCAGTAGATCAGCAGGCCCACGGCGAAGGGGGCCATGATGAAGGTGAACAGGATCGGCATCAGCTGGAAGATCTTCTGCTGGATGGGATCGCCCACCGGCGGGTTCATCGCCGTGGTCAGCCACATGGTCACGCCGTAGGCCAGGGCCAGGACGCCGATGTGCAGGTATCCGTCCAGCAGGCCGCCGATCAGCGGGGCGGTCGCGGGATTCCAGGGGAACAGGCCAAACAGGGTCCAGATGGTGGACGGGTCGCGGGCCGAGAGGTCCTGGATCCAGCCGAAGAAGGGCGCGTGCCGCATCTCGATGGTGACGGTCAGCACCTTGTAGAGGGCGTAGAAGACGGGGATCTGCAGCAGCATGGGAAGACAGCCGGTGATCGGGTTGATCTTCTCCTTCTGATAGAGCGCCATCAGCTCGGTCTGCTGCTTGGTCGGGTCGTCCTTGTATTTCGTGCGCAGCGCCTCGATCTCGGGCTGCACCTTCTTCATCTTGGTGATCGACTCGTAGCTCTTGTTGGCCAACGGGAAGAACACGACCTTCACCGCCACGGTGAGCAGCAGGATGGCGATGCCGAAGTTGCCCACGTGTCCGTGGATGAACTCCAGGAACTGGAACAGCGGCCGGGTGAAGAACCAGAACATGCCCCAATCGACGGCCTGGTCGAAGCGGGGGACGCCCAGGGTGTCTTCATAGGCCTTCAGGACCGGCACCGTCTTGGCCCCGCCGAAGAAGCGCTGGGTCTCGGTGATCTGGCGGCCCGGATTGATGGTGCGGGCCGAGCCCACATAGTTGGCCTCGAAGATGTCGACACCGCCGGCCTTGGTGACGCGGAACTGGCTCTGGACGGCCTCGTTCTGCGCCGGGATCAGGGCGGCCAGCCAGTACTTGTCGGTGATGCCGGCCCAGCCGCCGGTGGTGGCGATGGTGGAGCCGCCGTCCTTCGCCCACTTCTTGAACTTGATAAGCCGCAGCTCTTCGCCCAGCCAGCCGACCGCGCCCTCGTGGACGATGGAATTGGTGCCGATGTCGCTGGGCACGCCCTGGCGCTGCACCGAGCCATAGGGGGCCAGGGTCACGGGCGCCGCGCCGGTGTTGGCCACGGTGTCGGAGATGGTGAACATGAACCGGTCGTCCACCGCGATCTGCCGGGTGAAGGTCAGGCCCGCGCCGTTGGTGGTCCGCAGGGTGATGGGCGCGCCCGGCGCCAGGGTCGAACCCGCCGTCTGGGTCCAGACGGTGGCGGCGGTGGGCAGGCCCGGCACATTGGCGCCAGCCCAGCCGAACTCGGCGAACTGGGCGTGCTGGGCGCCCTCGGGCCGCAGCAGCTCCACCGGCGGGGCGTTCTTGGCCACGGTCTCGCGGTACTGCTTGAGATAGAGATCGTCGAGGCGGGCGCCGCGCAGGGACACCGAACCCGACAGGGCCGGCGTCTCGATCCGCACCCGGGGGCTGGCGGCCGCCGCGGTCTGGCGCGAAACCAGGGCCTCGGCGGCGGTGGGCGGCGCCTTGGTGAGGTTCTGTGCCTGGACCTGGGCGCTGGCGGCCGGCGGGTTGCGGGCCAGTTCGGCCTCGCGGGCCTTGGTGCGCGGACCCATGACCAGGAACTGGTAGGCCAGCAGCAGCGCCATCGCCGAGACCACGAAGATTATCGTGTTGCGGTTCGAGTTGTCTTGCATGGGGCGCGCGCTCAGACGGAAGGGGGAGAAGCGCGATCGGGCGCGCGGGTGTCGCTATCGGCGCCGAGGCTTATCAGCGCGCTTTTCACGTCGTCAAGCAAACGCGCCCAGGGGCGGGTCGGCGCGCCGCCGCGAGCGATGAAGACATAGTCGAAACCAGGCTTGCCCAGGGTCGGAACCAGGGCGCGGGCGGCCTCGCGCAGGCGGCGCTTGGCGCGATTGCGCACCACCGCGCCGCCGATCTTGCGGGTCGCGGTGAATCCGACCCGGACAAGGGGGCGATCATCGGCGCGATGGCGGGCCTGGAGCACCACGGCGCCACGGGCGCACGAGGGCGCCTTGGCCGCGGCCAGGAAATCGGGCCGGATCTTAAGATGTTCGATGGGAAAGACGGGGTCCGTCATGCGGACACCCCAAGACCCTGGTATTAGGCGGTCAGGCGCTTACGGCCCTTGGCGCGCCGACGGGCGATCACCTTCTGGCCGTTTTTGGTGGCCATACGCGAACGCCAGCCGTGCCGGCGTGCGCGCACGAGACGGGAGGGCTGAAAAGTGCGCTTCACGGGACTGGCTCCGGGTCGAAATCGAGCGGCGGGGAATAAGGGGTAGGGCTGGGGATGTCAACCGTTAGCGGTCAAAGGTTTAGAGTCGATCACGTGGTGATCCGCACGCCGGGGCGCGACGCCCTGGTGGAGAAGGTCTCGCGGCTGTCGGCCCGGCCGGTGCTGGACGGCTACCGGCCGGGCGGCGAGGTGGTCTCCAGAGGCGTGCGCTTCGCCAATGGGCCCTTCCTGGATGTCTTCGGGGAGGAGGCCGGCGCCCCGGCCCTGATCCTCCAGGGCCCGATCACCGCCCTGGAAGCCGTGGCGGCCGAGCGCGACTGGCAATTCCGCAGCTACCGACGCGAGGCGATCACCGATCCCGGGGAGGACCAGCCGTGGTCGATGCTGATGTTCCGGCGCGGCCAGGGCCTGCTGACCCAGATCTCGGCCATCGAGTACACTGCTGACCCGGCGCCCTGGGCTCTGCCGGCCTTTTCGGGGCCGCTCTATCCGCCGGACACTCCCCCCGACCAGGGCGCGCGCCTGCGCCGGGTGTGGCTGGGGGCCCAGGACGTCAATCGCGCCGCCGCCGACCTCATCGCTCTGGGGTTCGTGGTGGCGGGGCCGGTGGCGTCGGACTTCGCGCCCCACGCCGGGACCCTGTTCCGCGGCTCCCGGGCGGACCTGGTGCTGTTCTCAGGTCCTGACGGGGTGGCGCGGATCGATATCGACGGGCGAGAACCTCAGCGCGTCGAGTTGACCCCGGACCTGGCCCTGGTCTGCGGCGAGGCCTGACGCCTCGGGCGCGCCGCGCCGGGCAGCAGTTCGGGCCGGTATTCGAAGTGCATGGTGTCGAAGCGCCGCCAGCGGCCGCCCCAGATGAAGCCGTGGCGCTCAAAGATGGCGACGATCTCCGGCGGGATGCGGTTGGCCCAGACCGCATTCTCGCCGCCCTTCCACACCCAGTAGTCCGACCAGGCGGTGGAGATGTCGATGGCCGCGCCATAGGCGTGCATGCTGCGCCGGGCGGTCCCGGCCACCGGCCGGCAGTTATAGGCCCCGGCGGTGGGGACCAGGTACTTGATCATCTCCGGCGGCAGCTTCTGCAGGTCGGCCACCACCGCCTCCAAGGCCCGGTCGACGCCATTGATGGTGGTGACGTTGACCGTGCCGCCCTGGGCCGAGATCGGCATCCAGGCGACCTTGCGCATGTTGGCCTGGAATGTCCGGCTGGCGCAGTCCCCGTACATCTTCAGGAACAGCGGCTCGTGGCGCGCCCGGCCGGGATCATCCTTGGGTGGGGTAGTCTGGGGTCCGCGCCGGTAACGCTGGGCGAACATGTCGGCGATGCCGGCCTGGTCCAGGGCCTGTTCGGTGGTCCTGCCCGGCAGGGCTTCATGGATGGGGAAGCGCGTCCCATCGGCCATGATCAGCTGTCCGTCCCGCACGCCCCAGACCTGGTCGGGATAGGCGTGGGCCAGGGCATTGGGGCCTGGCGCCGGCGTCAAGCGCGCAGGCAGCGTCGCGCAGCCGCTCAGCAGCAGCGCGGCGCTGATGGCCAGTCCCGCCCCCCAGCGGATCATGGTCTCAGGCGAGCGTCAGGATCACGGGGCCTCGCGAGGTGGCCACCAGGGTGTGTTCGTACTGCACAGTGGGCTGACGGCCCGGCGGGCGCAGGGTCCAACCGTCGTCCAGCTCCTCGACCCAATCGGCGCCGAGGGAGAGGAAGGGCTCGATGGTGAAGACCAGGCCTTCGGTGATGCGGCGCTGGTCCTGCGGTTCGAACCAGGTGGGGATGTCGCCCGGCTCGTCGTGCAGGGAGCGGCCGACCCCGTGGGAGGCCAGGTTGCGCACCAGGCTGTAGCCGTTCTTCCTGGCGAAGCCCTCGATCGAGCGGCCGATCTCGTTGAGCTTGCCGCCGGGCTTCACCGAGCGGATGCCGGTCCACATGGCGCGGCGGCCGTCGCGGCACAGGCGCTCGATCTTCGGCGCGGTGGGGGGCACGGCGAAGCTGGCCCCAGTGTCGCCGAAGAAGCCCTCGATCTCGGCGGAGACGTCGATGTTCACCAGGTCGCCGGCCTTGATCACCGTGTCGCCGGGAATGCCGTGGGCGCAGTCGGGACCCACCGAGATGCAGGTGGCGCCGGGGAAGTCGTAGGTGACCTCCGGGGCCGAGCGGGCGCCCTCGCGCTCCAGCATGGCCCGGCCGAGCTGGTCCAGCTCGCGGGTGGTGATGCCGGGCTCCAGGGCCGCGCCCATGGCCGCCAGCGTGCGCGCCACCAGGGCGCCCGCCACGCGGAGTTTCTCGAGTTCGTCTTCGCTGCCGATGGTCATGGGGCCAAGATGGCGCCGAATGCGCGCCGGCCCAAGGGCCTGCGACATTGCCGCGTTTTAAGTTGTGACGCCTGTGACGCCGCTCCTAGGGTCGCCTGAGGGGGAAACACATATGCGAACTCTGCTCCTGGCCCTGGCGGCCCTGACCCTGGCCACCAGCGCGGCGGCCCAAGCCCCGCCGGTGGACACCAGGGCGCTGCTGGCGGCCAACTCCCGGCCCTTCACCTATGCGGACGGCAAGCTGGCCGGACCGGGCGCGGACTTCCTGTTCGGGCAGCTGAAGGACAGCCAGTTCGTCTTCATCGGCGAGAGCCACCACGACCACGAGACCCCGATCTTCGCCGGCGCCCTCTATGGCCGCCTGCAGGCTGAGCTCGGCTATCGCTACCTGGCGGTGGAGCAGGACCCGCTCGCCATCGAGGCGGTGAACAGCTATCGCGGCGACCTCGGCAAGATCGCCGCGCTCGCCAAGCGCTATCCCACCCATATCGGCTTCGCCGCGGACCAGGACCTCGTCTTCCTGGCCCAGGCGTCCAGAAGCGCCAGGCCGGGGGATCCCACCGTCTGGGGCCTAGAACAGGCCCAAGGGGTCGCGCCCTATCTGGAGGAGCTGCTGCCCCTGGCGCCCAATGCGGCAGTCAAGGCGACCACCCAGGCCCTGCTGGACGAGGCGCGCCGCAAGGAGACCCGCACCAGCCAGGGCGCCTTCCTCCACGACGACGCCACCACCCTGCCGCGCCTGGAGGCGCTGAAGGCGGCCTATGGCGCCAAGCCCGGCTCGCGGGCCGAGGTGTTGCTGACCGGTCTGGTCACCTCGGCGCGGATATACTCCTACAATCGCCGCGCCAACGCCGGGGAGCGGGTGGGGCTCTACAACAACACCGAGCGGGAGGCGCTCTTCAAGCGGGCCTTCATGGGCCGCTACCGCCAGGTGGCCAGCGCCAAGTCTCTGCCCAAGGTGATGTTCAAGTTCGGCAGCTGGCACGGCTATCGCGGCCGCAGCCCCGGCGGCGCCTTCACCATCGCCAACTTCGCCCACGAGTTCGCGATCGCCAACGGCCGCGAGGCCTACGGGATCGTGGTGGTCCCCACCGGCGGCTACGAGGCCGACGTCACCGAGGCGGGACCGTGGATGAAGGCCCTGTTCCCTGACGGGCCTCCGAAGTCGCCGGTGATCCTGGATCTGCGGGGCATCCACCCCTGGTCGCGGGTGTTCGCCAACCAGGTCCCCGTGGATCAGCAGGCGGCGCTGCGGGACTACATCCTGGCCCATGACGCTGTGGTGGTGCTGCCGGGCAGCGCTAAGGCCACCTGGGACCTGACGGGGTTCCCGGTTCCCTAGAGGTCCGGCCGGACGATGGTCTTGCCCACCACCTTGCGATTGGCGAGGCTTTCGAAGGCGGCGCGCCATTCCGAGAGCGGATACTCGTGGTCGACGCGGGGGTGGACCTTGCCCTCATTGGCCAGGGCCCAGATGGCGGCGGCGTTCTCGCGGCCCTTCTCGGGGAACTGGCGGCCATACTCGCCGGCCCGCACCCCCATCACCGAGAAGCCCTTGATCAGCGCCATGTTGACCGGCAGCACCGGCAGGCGGCCCGAGGTGAAGCCGATGGAGAGGATGCGGCCGTTGAAGGCGATGCAGCGGACGCTCTCGTCGAAGACATCGCCGCCCACGGGGTCATAGATGACGTCGGCCCCGCGGCCGCCGGTGATCTCCTTGACCCGCTCGCGGAAGCCGCCGGTGACGTTCACCGTGGCGTCCGGCGCATATTCCTTCTCGATGATGGCCAGCTTCTCGTCCGAGGCCGAGGCGGCGATCACCTTGCAGCCGAGGTGTTTGGCCAGGTCCACCGCGGCCAGGCCGACGCCGCCGGCCGCGCCGTGCACCAGCACCCACTCGCCGGCCTCCACCTGGGCGCGGCGCACCAGGGAGACGTAAGCTGTGAGATAGGCCGTGGCGTAGCCGGCGGCCTGGCTGAAGGAGAGGTTGGCGGGCTTGGGCCGCAGGGCCGCGGCCGGCGTCACGGCATATTCGGAGAAGCCGCCGATGCGGGCGCCGCCCACAACGGCGTCGCCGATCTGGAACTGGGTGACGCCCTCGCCCAGGGCCTCCACCTCGCCGGCGATCTCCATGCCGGGAATGAAGGGCAGGGCGGGCTTGTGCTGGTACTCGCCCCGGGTCTGCAGCAGGTCGGGGAAGTTGACGGCGGCGGCGCGCACCTTGATCCGCACCTCCCCCGGACGGGGCTCCGGGGTCTCGATGTCCTTCAGTACGCAGCCGCCGTAGTCGGCGGCCAGTTCCTCGACGACCAGGGCTTTCATCAGTGAATGCGTCCTTCCAGGCCTTCGCGCACCAGGCCCGCGATCTCGCGGCAGGCGACGTCGGCGCAGGGCACGGCGCCGGTGAAGGCGGTGAACCCGTGGGCGAGGCTGTCATAGCAGCGGTAAACGATGGGCACGCCCGCGTCCTTGAGGCGCTTGGCGTAGGCCTCCCCCTGGTCCACCAGGGGATCGAAGCCGGCGGTGATCACCACGGCCGGCGCCAGGCCGGTAAGGTCGGGCGCGCGCACCGGCGACAGGCGCGGATCGGCGGGGTCGGCCTCGGGGCCCATATAGTGACCCATGAACCAGTCCATGGTGGCCCGGCTGAGGGGGAAGCTCTCGGCATAGGTGGTCATGGACGCGGTTTCGCTGGCCACGTCGGTGCAGGGATAGATCAGCAGCTGCAGATCCGGCTGGACCTCGCCGGCGCGCTTCAGCTCCTGGGCCACGACGGCGGCGAAGTTGCCCCCCATGGAGTCGCCGCCGATAGCGGCCCGACCCGCGGGCGCCCCGAAGCGCGCGGCGTTGTCGCGGCCCCAGCGATAGGCGGCCAGCACGTCGTCCAGCCCCGCCGGGAAACGGTGCTCGGGCGCCAGGCGGTACTCCACCGACAGCACAGGGCAGCGGGCGATCCTGGCCAGGATTCCGCAGAAGGCGTCGCAGGTCTCCAGGTCGCCGATCACCCCGCCGCCGAAGTGGGCGAAGACCATCAGCGGGGCGGCCGGGTCCTGGCCCTCGGGACGGTAGAGGCGCGCGGGGATGGGTCCTGGGCCGGTCGGGACGCTCACGGGCTCGGTGCGGACTCCGGGCTCCGGGGAACCGCCCAGCGTCGCCAGTCCCTGGGCGCTGGCCCGCCGGGCCTCCTCCGGGCTCAGGGTGGTCATGGCCGGCCCGCGCGCCGCGCCGGCGGCCAGGAACTGCAGGCGGGGATCCAGGGTGCGCCCGCCGCGATAGACCACCCCGCCGCCAGAAAGCAGGCGCAGCAGGGACGATGGCAGGGAGAGCAGGGCGCGGACGATGACCCGCTGGGTGGAGAGACTCGGCACCGGCCTAGTCCCCGGTCTTGGGCAACCCCTTCACGCCCCCCTGGATCAGCGCGACCACGAAGTCGGCCGCGCCCTTGGTGTCGACGGGACGCCGCTGCAGCATCTTCTCACCCACCTCGCGAGCGACGGCGATGCAGGCGGCCGCCAGGTAGTCGGGATCGGCGCCGGGCGCCCCGCCGCGGGCGATCTCGTCGACGATGGCCTGACGCACCTCGTTGAACACCGCGGTCATTTCCGGGGTCTCGCCGCGCACATGGGGGAAGGGCTCGTCCGGCGGGCGGCGCGCGAGCCAGCTCTGGTGCTCGTCGGCCAGGAAGCCGAAATAGGCCTCGATGGCGGCGCGGACGAAGCTCTCCCAGTCGGCCGACTGGGCCCTCTGAGCCTTCAGCAGCGGGGTGAAGCGCCGGGCGCCCTCGTCGGAGAGGGCGACATAGACCTCCTCCTTGGAGCGGTAGTAGTTGTAGAAGGTGCCCGCCGCGAGGCCGGTGCGGCGGATGATGTCGCGCACGGTGCAGGCCTCGTAGCCCAGCTCCCCGAACACTTCGCGGGCGGCGTCCAGAATGGCCTGGCGGTTCTGGACCTTGGTCTGCTCGCGCTTGCCGACCGGGAGATAAGCGACCTGGGACATCTCTTCCTGATTCAAAACCTGACGGGCGTCATACTAGACACTCGAAAGCCGCAGCGCCAACCGCCGCGCGTGGCGCGCGATCATCAGGGCTTGGCCGCGCCCCAGGTGAGGATGGCGGTGGCGCCCCCGTCAGCCTCGGGCAGGGCCTGGACGCGCACCGTGCGGTCGCCGTCCATCGCCGAGAACACCTTGGAGCCGCCCTGGTCGACATCCATGCCGGTCTTCAGGCCGGCGGCGGCGGCGCTGTCCCTGTAGCGCGCCACGACGGCGTCCGGCGCATCGGGGCTGGTGAAGCCCACGGCGCCGCCGATCTTGCCCGGCGTGGAGTCGCCCTGGGTGCAGAGGGTGATCTTGGCCCCCGGATAGATGGGCGCGTAGTCGGGCAGGCCCGTGCAGGGGATCGGCGCGGCGGCGGCCGCCCTGGTCTCGGCGCCGGGCTTGGGGCTACAGGCGGTAAGCGCCAGCAGGGCGGCGGCGGCGATCAGGGTTTTCATGAGGCTCTCCGTGGGCGCTCAAGGATGTCAGCCCCCGGTGAGACCCGCAACGCCGGGCGCGTCGCAGGCGGCCCGGCACTGGCCCCAGGTGGCGGGGCAATCGTCCCCGCCGTCGCCGAACAGGCAGAAGTAATAGGACTGGGCGCAGGACAGCCGGCACTGCCCGGCCTGGCCCGCCACCGGCATATCGGAGAGGGTGCGCAGCGGGATGGAGCTCTGGGCCAGGGCCGCGGCGGCGGTGGCGGCCACGGCGTTCGCCTCGGCGGTGACGCTGGCCGTATCGGCAGACTGCGACCCCCGCAGCGCGGGCGTGGTGGTCGGGGCCGCCTGCTGCGCGCCGGCCGGACCGGCCAGGGCGAGGGTCAAGGCGAGGAGGGGGAGGAGGCGGCGCATGTCTCATCCTCGCCCGCCGCCCTTAAGACCTGGTTAACCATGTCCTTGATTCCTCCTTCCCCGCGGAGGGGGAGGAATTCGACGGCGCCTCACACCGTCCGCGCCGCGCGGTCCTTGGCGTTGACAGCCTGGATGGACGCTTTCGCCTGGGTCCACTGGTCGTCAGTCCAGGCGCGCAGGCTCGAGAAGTTGCCCCCAGAGGCCTGCCAGGCGGCGCCGTCGATGGCGATGGTCTGGCCGTTCACATAGGCCGACAGGGGATGCAGCAGATAGACCGCCAGGTTGGCCAGTTCGCGCATCTCGCCGACCCGGCCCATGGGATTGCCGGTGCGGCTGACCTCGCCGTCGTCGCGCTGTTGGCCCGGGTTGAGCCGGGCGCTCATCCCCTCGGTGGGGAAGGGGCCCGGCGCGATGTTGTTGAAGCGGATGCCGTAGGGCCCCCACTCGACGGCCAGGGACTGGCTCATGGTGGCCAGACCCGCCTTGGACATGGCCGAGGGCACGGTGAAGGGCCCGCCGTTCCAGATCCAGGTGGTGAGGATGGAGACGACCGAGGCCTTCCGGCCCTCCTCGATCCAGCGTTTCCCGGCGTCGAGGGTGACGAAGAACGAGCCCCGGAAGACGATATTGGCGATGGCGTCGAAGCCGCGGGGCGAGAGATCCTGGGTGCGGCTGATGAAGTTGCCCGCGGCGTTGTTGACCAGGCCGGTCAGCGCCCCGCCGTCGGACCAGATCGTGTCCATCATCTCGGTGATGGCCTCGGGGACGCGGATGTCGCAGGCGATGCCGACCACCTTGCCGCCGTGGGCGTCCATCAGGTCCTTGGCCGTGGCCTCCACGACGCCGCCGCGGCGGCCGCAGATATAGACCTCCGCGCCGAGGATCAGACAGGCCTCGGCCATCACCTTGCCGAGCCCCGTCCCGCCGCCGGTGATCAGGATGCGCTCGCCCTTCATCAGGCCGGGCCGGAACATCAGGTCGTCTTGGGTCAGTTCGGCCATGGCGGCGCTCCTCCTTATCGTTGGGAGAAGTGCGCGCTCCTGACGCCGGGTCGGTCAAATGAAAAGGGGGACCGCCTCGCAGCGGTCCCCCTTCAGACGTCCCCGTGGAGGTCAGAAGTTTTTAGAATTCTTCCCAGGTGTCGTCATCGGCCTGGGGCTGGTGGGCGAGCGCGGTGTTTCCGCGGCTCACCGGAGCGCGATGCTGGGTGGTCTGGGGCCGATGGGCCGGCGCGTGGCGCGCCGGAGCGGACTGGGCGCGGGCGGCCTGAGGCGCGCCGCTGACCCGGAAGCGGCCCACCAGGCGGGCCAGTTCCTCGGCCTCGTCGGCGAGGACGCGGCTGGCGGCGGTGGACTCTTCCACCATGGCCGCGTTCTGCTGGGTCACCTGGTCCATCTGGTTGACGGCGGTGTTCACCTGGCCGAGGCCGAGCGCCTCTTCCTTGGCCGAGGCGGCGATTTCGCCCACGACGTTGGAGATTTCGCCGACCTGGCGAACGATGCGTTCCAGGGCCTTGCCGGTCTCGTCCACCAGGCCCACGCCCTCGGCGACCTGTTGGGTCGAGGCCGAGATGAGCGCCTTGATCTCCTTGGCGGCTTCCGCGGAGCGTTGGGCGAGCGCCCGCACTTCGGAGGCGACGACGGCGAAGCCCTTGCCGGACTCCCCGGCGCGGGCGGCTTCAACGCCCGCGTTCAGGGCCAGCAGGTTGGTCTGGAAGGCGATCTCGTCGACCACGCCGATGATCTGGCTGATCTTGTTGGAGCCTTCCTGGATGTTGTTCATGGCCAGGACGGCCTTGCGCACGATCTCGCCGGACTGTTCGGCGTCGGTCTTGGCCGAGGCGGTGGCCTCGCGGCCGTGGGTGGCGCCTTCGGAGGTCTTGTTGACGGTGGCGGTGATCTCGTCGAGGGCCGCGGCGGTCTCTTCCAGGGTCGCGGCCTGGTGCTCGGTGCGGCGCGACAGGTCGTCGGCCGAGTGGCTGATCTCGCCGGCGCCCGACTGGATGGAGGCCGTCGCGCTGGCGATGGCCGTCATGGCCTCTTCCAGCTTGGCCACGGCCGCGTTGAAGTCGTCGCGCAGCTTGCGGTAGTCGCCGGGGAACTCGGTGTCGACGCGATAGGTCAGGTCGCCGGAGGCCAGAGCATCCAGGGCGCGGGCCAGGTTGGTGACCACGTTGGCCTGTTCCTCGGCGATGGCCGCGGCGGCTTCGGCGTTCTGACGGCGCGCGCTTTCGGAGGAGGCCTCGGCCACCTCGTGCTCCTGGCGCAGCTTCTCCAGGTGCAGCTGGTTGTCGCGGAAGACCGTCAGGGAGGAGACGATCGCACCCAGCTCGTCCTTGCGGGCCAGGGCGTCCAGGTTGATGGCGTTGTCGCCGCGCGAAAGGGCCTCGGTGGCTCCCGCGATCTTCTTGACGTCGCGGCGCAGGGTCAGAGTCAGGCTCATGGCCAGGGCGCCGGCGATCAGCAGGGTGGCGAGCGCGCCCATCAGGGTGGCGGTCTGGGCGGTCTTGGCGCGGGCGGCGCTGGCCGCAGCGTTGGCGTCGGTGACCTTCTGACCGGCCTGCACGATCTTTTGCAGGGTGGCGGTCATCTTCCCATATTCTTCTTCGAACGGCGCGGCGAAGCCGGCGGCCGTGCCGAAGTCGGCGCCGATCATGGCGCAGATGACGTCGAGGGCGTCGCGGGTGTTTTTCAGGGCCTTGATCAGGTCGTCGTAGGACTTCTTCTGGTCGGCCGGCGCGGTCTTGCGGGCGGTCTCGACTTCCTTGGTGATGGAGTCGACCTCGGCCAGCATCGCCTGAGAGGCGCCTTCGATCTTCTCGACCTCAATGGAGGCGGCCTGATGGGTCAGCAGGAAATAGAGTTCGCCGTGAACGGCGGTGATCCGTTCCGAGACCTTCTGCATTCGCAGGCTGTTGGGCATGTCCACCTGCACCACCTGCCGCAGCTCGGCCGATTGGGCGCGTTGCAGAATGATGGCTCCGGTGGCCAGGCAGGCCAGCATGACCAGTGCGAAAGCGGGCGCGAAGCCGATCTTGATGATCAGCGGCGTATCCACGAGCCTGAAGCGCTTCACTGTATATTCCCCCCGTAAAACACGGTTAGCGACTCGGCCACCATGCCTTCAGGTTGCTAACCAAACGTCACCGAAGTGGGGGCAAATGCGAATTCTGACATCCCTACCTGTATAGAGACGCCGAAAGTGTGATTTAGGCATTCATGATTTCTTAACCATGAATATGCGCGCCGCATCAGACTCTCTTAACCCCGGTGGTTCATCCTCAGATTGTCCAAATCTAGAAAGGAGTGGGGCATGAAAAATATCTTCAAGATCTTGGGCGGTTGCGCCCTGGCTCTCGCCGTCGCCGGTTCGGCGTCTGCTGGGAGCTTCGAGGACAGCATGGGCCGTTGCCTGACGAAGAACGCTAACACGCGGGACGCGGCGATTGTCATGCTGGAATGCACCGCCGACGCCGGCAAGCTCTCGGGCTGCAAGGTGCTCGAGGACAGCAAGCCGAACAAGGGCTTCGACAAGGCCGCGCTCTGCGTCGCCGAAGCGCTGCCGATGGGTTCGAAGACCGGCACCGTCAAGGTTCCGATGCGCTTCCCGGGCGGCGGCTAAGCCCGCAGCCCCAAGAATTCTTAATTCTTGCAAATTCACGCCCTCGGCCTTCCGGCCGGGGGCGTTTTGTATTGGGGCGAGAGGTCGCCCTACTTGTTCACCCGCGAGATCAACTCCATCGCCGCGGCCGGCGCGCGCACCTTGCCCTCGTGAATGAAGTAGCTGAACACGTCGACCGGTTGTTCGGCGGGCGCGGTGCGGTCGATAGGGGTCAGGTCGTCGGGGCAACGGCCTTGCGCGTACTGCGTGAACCGCCGGGCCCACTTGTCCAGGCCCTCGGGGTCGTAGCCGGTGGGGATGTCGTCGGAGCCGTCGATCAGGCGGGCATAGACGAAGTCCGCGGTCACGTCGGCGATCATCGGATAGCGGTCGTTCTCCGAGACGCAGATGGCCACGTTGCGGTCGCGGCACATCTTCACGAAGGCGAGGTCCACGAAGCTGGGATTGCGGACCTCCACCACGTGGCGGAGCTTCAGGCCCTCATAGGTCTTGGGCAGCAGGTTGAGGAAGGCCTCGAAGTCGGCGGCCTCGAACTTCTTGGTGGGCATGAACTGCCACAGGATCGGTCCCAGCCGGTCCCCCAGCTCGACGATCCCCTGACCCAGGAACTTGGCGATGGACTCGCCCGACTGGGCCAGGATCTTGCGGTTGGTGCAGAACCGCGAGGCCTTCAGCGAAAAGACGAAGCCCTCCGGCGTCGCGGCCTTCCACTTGGCGAAGGTCTCGGGCTTCTGAGACGAATAGTAGGTGGAGTTGATCTCGATGGAGGTCAGGTGGCGGCTGGCGTAGGCGAGCTCGTCGGCCTGCTTGAGGCCTTCGGGATAAAAGACCCCGCGCCAGGGCTCGAAGGTGAAACCCCCGATGCCGGCCCGGATGTAGCCCGCCTGCGCCATGCGCCCTGGTCTCCCTACTTGCGCGCCGAGGCGGTCTTGTCCCGCTCGGCCTTGAACTCAGACCCGGCCTTCCACTCCGGCCACTTGCGGGAATTGGCGATCTGGGTCCCCAGCACCAGCAGCATGTCGGCGTTGCGGGCCGCGCCGGAGAGGTCCCAGTCAGGGGAGTACTCGTCCGCCGGCTGGTGGTACTTTTCGGTCGTGTAGGCCTTTTGCAGCGCCTCGCCTCGGGCCTTGCCGCCGTTCACCAGATCCTGTCCGCCGCCAAAGGAGATGGCCGGCACGCCGCGCTTGGCGAAGGAGAAGTGGTCGGACCGGAAGAAGCTGCCCGCGCCGGGACGCGGGTCGGGGCTGTAGGTCATGTTGTAACCCTTCGCGACCTCGATCAGGTCGTCCTGCAGGGTCAGGGGCGCGTCCCCCGACGTGCCGAAGTCCTTGGACGGACCGTAGATCGAGGCGCCGTCCATGTTGATGTTGGCCACCGTCGTGCCCAGGGGATAGAGCGGATTGGCGGCGTAGTACTCCGATCCCAGCAGGCCCTTTTCCTCGGCGGTGACCGCCAGGAACAGCATGGAGCGCTCGGTGCGCGGCTGGGCGGCGGCGGCGCGGCCGATCTCGATCAGCATCGCCGTCCCCGAAGCGTTATCCAGGGCGCCGTTGTAGATGCGGTCGCCCTTGGCGTCGGGCAGACCGACTCCCAGGTGATCCCAGTGGGCGGTGTAGACCACCTTGTCCTCGGGATGCTTGGTCCCGGGCAGCAGGCCCACGACGTTCTTGGAGACGATCTTCTTGGCGTCCACCGAAATCTCGGTGGAGAAGGTGACCCCGGTCAGGGCGACGGGCTTGAAGTCGCGGGTCTGGGCCAGCTTCTTCAGGGCCTCGAAATCAAGACCGGCGGACTTGAAGAGGGCGACGGTGGGATCGCGCTGGATCCAGGCCTCGATGGGGGCGTGGTCGTTGGTCGGGTCCTGGCGGATGATGTCGAAGACGGTGTTGGTGTTGGAGTTCTTGACCGTGTTCCAGCCGTAGGAGGCCGGCGCGGTCTCGTGGATGACGATGAAGCCCACGGCGCCCTGCCGCGCGGCCTCTTCATACTTGTAGGTCCAGCGACCGTAATAGGTCATCGCCTTGCCGCCGAAGTCGCCCTCGCCGGTCTCGAAGTCGGGATCGTTGACCAGGACCAGCGCGATCTTGCCCTTCAGGTCATAGCCCTTGAAGTCGTCCCAGTTGCGCTCGGGCGCCTTGACGCCGTAGCCGACGAAGACGACGGGCGCGTCCTTGACCGAGACCTGGGCGACGCCGGTCTGCGGCGCGCGGATGGCGACCTGGTCACCCTGGGTCCAGGTCTGGACCTGGCCGCCGATGGTGACGCTGACCTTGATGGGATCCTTGTTGTCGAACTGGGCCAGGGGCACGTCCTGGGTCCAGGCCCGCTTGCCGTCCTTCTGGAGATCACCGCCGGGCTGCAGGCCCACGGCCTGGAACTGCTCGGTCAGGTACTTGACGGTCTTGACCTCGCCGGCGGTGGCGGGGCCCCGACCCTCGAACGCGTCGGAGGACATGATCTGAATGTGGTCGGCCAGTTTCGCGGCGCTGACGCCGGCGGTGGCGGGAAGGCCAAGGGCCAAAACAGCCCACGCAGACGCGCCGGCCAGGAGGAATTGTTTCATGAATGCACTCGGGCAAGGACCAATTTGCCCGGGACCCTAGCGAGGCCGATGCGCGGACGCTAGAGCGACGCGCTTCAAAACCGCGCGGAGGGCAAGGTCGTTCAACCCTGAACGATTATAGGGAAAAAGGTGTGGCGGATGGGCGCCATTCACCACGATGGCGGCTGTTTGTAACGCCACTGCAATTTTGGCGACCAGTTGCTATGATCAAGGAAGCTTCAGCTAACCGCGTCGCGCCTCCCCAAAGCCGATACACTCGGCGGCGATTCGCGGTCTGACAACGACAGAGATCATGCGCCCCGCCACATTCGTAGCCGGACTGGCCTGCCTGACGCTCGCCGCGTGCGCGACGGCGCGCAAGCCCGATATCGCCGTGCCGACCGCTTTCGAGGCGCCGCTAGCCGGGGCGTCGGCGCTGGACGCCGCGGCGCTCGACCAGTGGTGGGTCCAGTTCAACGACCCGGTGCTGACCACCCTGATCGAGGACGCCCTGGTCCGGGCGCCGGACGCCCGCACAGCCGCGGCCCGCCTGCGGGAAGCCCGCGCCACCGCCTCCAGCGGCCTCCTGGGCTTCCTGCCCCAGGGCAACGCCTCGGCCACGACCCGAGAGACCAACACCACCCAGACCTCGGGCACGGTGGTCAATATCCCCGGCTTCTCCAGCGAGGGCGAAAGCACGGCCTCCAGCGCCACCTTCAACGTGAGCTGGGAGATCGATCTGTTCGGCCGGATCTTCGCGGTGGCCAAGGCCGCCCGCGGGGACACCAATCAGGCTCAGGCGAGCTATGAGGGCGCGCGGGCCAGCCTCGCGGCCAACATCGCCGACACCTATTTCCTCGTCCGCGGCCAGGCCATCCAGCTGGAGGATGCGCGCGAGACCGCCCGTCTCCAGCGGGGCCTGCAGCAGATCGCCAATGTCCGGGCCGAGCGCGGCCTGGGCTCCTCCTCCGAGGCCGACCGCGTGGCCGGCGACCTGGCCCAGGCCGAGGGCGCCGCCGCCAGCCTTGATGCCGAGCTGAAGGCCACCCGCCGCACCCTGCTGGTGCTGGTGGGCCGGGGCGTCGATCCCCTGGCCAGCATCCCGACCCCGGCCAGCGTCGGCCAGATCCCGCCCGTTCCGGCCGCCGTCCCCGGCCAGCTGCTG
>JAZKFM010000232.1:0-3950 GCA_040386415.1 Pseudomonadota bacterium | reverse complement strand
CGAGCCCGGAGCCGAAGGCGCAACCGCCCCGGAAACGCTCAGGCAAACGGACCGCGAAGGCTGATGAACGCTGGAAAGTAGCGCCCCCTCGGGAGCGCTCGCCGAAGGAGCAAGGGTGGCCCCGCCACCTGAAATCTCTCAGGCCCAAGGACAGCGGGGGCAGGGCGACGGCGGAGCTTTTCCGTCTGCGCCTGCAGTCGTCAGCCGGAGTCTCATGCGTGACCGATGAAGCCCTGAAGACCACCCCGCTCGCCGCCGCGCACGTGGCCGCCGGCGCGCGCATGGTGCCCTTCGCGGGCTACTCCATGCCGGTCCAGTACAAGGACGGCGTGCTGAAGGAGCACCTCTGGACCCGGGAGCACGCCGGGCTGTTCGACGTCTCCCACATGGGCCAGGCCCGGCTGCGCGGCGTCTCGCCGCTCTCGGCTTTCGAGGAGATCACACCCGGCGATTTCATCGGCCTGAAGCCCGGCAAGCAGCGCTACTCCGTCCTGCTCAACAAGAAGGGCGGGGTGATTGACGACCTGATGGCCGCCCGGCCCGACGACGACGGCCTGTTCGTGGTGGTCAACGGCGCCTGCAAGGACAACGACTTCAAGGTCATCGACAACGAACTGGCCGGCCAGGTCACGATCGAACGTCTCGAGAACCGCGCCCTGCTGGCGATCCAGGGTCCGGAAGCCGCCGCCGTCATCGGCCGCCACCTGCCCGCGGCCCAGCGCATGGTGTTCATGGATAGCCGCGCGATGCCGGGCTTCGGGACCAATATCCTCATCTCCCGCTCGGGCTACACCGGCGAGGACGGCTACGAGATTTCCGTGCCGGCCCATCTGGCCGAGACGGTCTGGAACCTGCTGCTGGAGGACGAGCGGGTCCGTCCCATCGGCCTGGGCGCGCGCGACTCCCTGCGCCTGGAGGCCGGCCTGCCGCTCTACGGCCATGACGTGGACGAGACCGTCAGCCCCATCGAGGCCGACCTCGCCTTCGCCGTTTCGGTCAAGCGCCGCGACGCTCGCGACTTCCCCGGCGCCGCCCGCATCGCAAAGGAACTGGCCGAGGGCCCGTCGCGCAAGCGCGTCGGCCTGCGGGTGCTGGAAGGCGCCCCCGCCCGCGAGGGCGCGGAGATCGCCGATGGGGCCGGCGCCGTGGTCGGCGTCATCACCTCGGGCGGGTTCTCCCCCAGCCTCGGCTATCCCATCGCCATGGGGTTCGTGCCGCCGGCCCTGGCCGCGCTGGGGACCCCGTTGAAAGTCATCGTCCGGGGCAAGCCGCAGGCCGCCGAGGTCGTGCGCATGCCCTTCGTTCCCAATCGCTACGTCCGCAAGATCTGAGGAGATCACCCCGATGCGTTTCACCAAGGATCATGAGTGGGTCGTCCTCGAGGGCGACGTGGCCACCATCGGCATCACCGCCTACGCCGCCGAACAACTCGGCGACGTGGTGTTCGTCGAGACCCCCGACGTGGGCAAGACCGTGAAGGCCGGCGACGGCCTGGCGGTGGTGGAGAGCGTGAAGGCGGCCTCGGACGTCTACGCTCCCATCTCGGGCGAGGTGGTGGAGGCCAACACCGAGCTGGGCGACGCGCCCGAGACGGTCAACGCCACGCCGGAATCCGGCGGCTGGTTCGCCAAGCTGAAGATCGCCGACAAGGGCCAGTATGACGCCCTGATGGACCGCGACGCCTACGAAACCTATCTCGGGACCCTGTAAGCACCCATGCGTTACCTGCCCCTGACCCCGGCCGACCGCGCCGAGATGCTCGGCGTCATCGGCGCGGCCACCATCGACGACCTGTTCGTCGACGTCCCCGCCGCCGCCCGCAAGGCCGACCTCTTCGACCTGCCGCTGCATGCCGGCGAGATGGAGGTTGAGCGCGCGCTCTCGGCCCTGGCGGCCAAGAACCGTCCGGCTGGGGCGGGCCCGTTCTTCTGCGGGGCCGGGGCCTACAAGCACCACGTGCCGGCCACGGTGGATCACATCATCCAGCGCTCGGAGTTCCTCACCAGCTACACGCCCTACCAGCCGGAAATCGCCCAGGGCACCCTGCAGGTGCTGTTCGAGTTCCAGACCCAGGTGGCGGCCCTGACCGGGCTCGAGGTGGCCAACGCCTCGATGTACGACGGCTCCACCGCCTGCGCCGAGGCGGTGATGATGGCCCAGCGGGTCACTCGCCGGAAGAAGGCGGTGCTGTCGGGCGGCCTGCACCCGCACTATGCGGCGGTCACTCAGACTATCGCGCATGCCGAGGGCATGGACATCACCCGCCAGGCCGTGGCCATCGACGCCGAGGCCGACGTGCTCTCGGCCATCGACGCCGACACCGCCTGCGTCGTGGTCCAGACCCCCAACGTGTTCGGCATGGTCACTGACGTGAGCAAGATCGCGCAAGCCGCCCACGCCGCCGGCGCCCTGCTGATCGTGGTGACCACCGAGGCGGTCTCCTACGGCCTGCTGAAGTCGCCCGGCGAGATGGGCGCGGACATCGCCGTGGGGGAGGGCCAGTCGATCGGGGTCGGCCTGAACTATGGCGGCCCCTATATCGGTCTCTTCGCGGCGCGGGAGAAGTTCGTGCGCCAGATGCCGGGCCGGCTCTGCGGAGAAACCGTGGACGCCGACAGCGCGCGCGGCTTCGTCCTGACGCTGTCCACCCGCGAGCAGCATATCCGCCGCGAGAAGGCGACCTCCAACATCTGCACCAACTCGGGCCTCTGCGCTCTGGCCTTCACCATCCACATGACCCTGCTGGGGGAGCGCGGCCTGCGCGAGCTGGCGGCCCTGAACCACAGCCGGGCCCGCGAACTGCGCGCGGCGCTGGCCGCCGTGCCGGGGGTCGAGGTCCTGTCGCCGCGGTTCTTCAACGAGTTCGCGATCCGGGTCCCCGGCAAGGCCGCTGACGTGGTCGAGGCCCTGCTGGCCGACGGCGTGGTGGCCGGCGTGCCCTTCAGCCGCCTCGATCCCAAGGCCGGGATGGACGACGTGCTGCTGGTGGCCGCCACCGAGACCACGACGCGGGATGATATCGCAGCCTTCGCCAAGGCTCTGAAGGGGAGGACCGCCTGATGGCCATGTCCAATATCGGCCGCCCGACCCAGCCTCGGGCCGCCGGCGCCACCTCCGCCCACACCTCGCTCACCGGCGCTCGGGGCTTGCTCCAGGACGAGGCCCTGATCTTCGAGATGGACGGCTGGGACAAGACCGGCGTCGATTTCGACCTGCCCAGCGAGGACGCCTCGGACCTGGGCGACCTGGTCCGCACCGCGCCCATCGGCCTGCCGGGACTGTCGGAGCCCGAGGCCATGCGCCACTTCGTGCGCCTGTCCCAGAAGAACCACGCCATCGACCTGGCCCTCTATCCGCTGGGCTCATGCACGATGAAGCACAATCCGCGGCTCAACGAGAAGATGGCCCGCCTGGCCGGCTTCGGCGACCTGCACCCGATGGCGCCCCAGTCGACGACCCAGGGCGCCCTGGAGCTGATGGACCGTCTGGCCCACTGTCTGAAGACCCTGACCGGCATGCCAGCCGTCGCCCTGTCGCCCAAGGCCGGCGCCCACGGCGAGCTGTGCGGCCTGCTGGCCATCAAGGCCGCCCACGAGGACAAGGGCCAGGGGCATCGCCGCACCGTCCTGGTGCCCACCTCCGCCCACGGCACCAACCCGGCCACCGCGGCCTTCGTCGGCTATGACGTCACCGAGATCGCCCAGACCGCCGACGGCCGGGTCGACCTGGCCGACCTGGAGGCCAAGCTGTCGCCGGACGTGGCGGCGATCATGGTCACCAATCCCAACACCTGCGGCCTGTTCGAGCGGGACATCATCGAGATCGCCCGCCTGACCCACGCGGCCGGGGCCTATTTCTACTGCGACGGCGCCAACTTCAACGCCATCGTCGGCCGGGTGCGCCCCGGCGACCTGGGCGTCGACGCCATGCACATCAACCTGCACAAGACC
>JAZKFM010000231.1:0-11655 GCA_040386415.1 Pseudomonadota bacterium | reverse complement strand
CTAGTCCATTGAGCCTGCGCCGGGCCCTTCACTCCAGCGTCGCGGCGATCTGCATCGCCGGCGTGATCGCGCCCACGGGCGTGGCCGCGCCGGCTCAGGTCGCGGCTCGCGGCCCGCTGGACGTGCACGTGGCTCAGGCCAAGGATTTCTCGCGCATCGAGCTGCACTGGGCCGGCGGCGCGCGGGCGGTCACCAGGCGCGACGGCCAGGTCCTGACCCTGAAGTTCAACCGGGACGCCAATCCCGATATCTCGCGGCTGCGGGTCGATCCCCCCAAGTGGCTGAAGACCGCGGAGGCCCGCCACTCCGGCGGCGGGCTGGAACTGGTCCTGACCCTGACCGAGAACGCCGAGGCCAAGGTCGGGAACGCCGACGGCGCCACCTATATCAACCTGTTCGAACGCCCCCCGCCGCCCGAGCCCGAGCTGGCGGAGACCTCGGCGCCGATCGTCGCGCCAGAGCCGCCGCGCCCCAATCCGGTCCCGGCCAGCGGCGTGGTGGCGATGGACGCCAAGCTGGTCAACGGACAGGTCATGCTGACCTTCCCCTGGGCCAATCCGAACGGGGCGGCGGTGTTCCGGCGGGGGGGCGCCATATGGGTGGTGTTCGACGCGCCCGCCGATCTCGACGTCTCCAGGGCCCCTCGGGGCCTTCGCCAGTTTTCCAAGGTGCAGAGCTTCAAGGGCTCTGACTATTCCGCCGTTCGCATCGCCGCGCCCAAGGGCACCCCCTTCTTCGCCTCGGCCCAGGGGGCGGTCTGGACCGTGGCCATCGGTCCCGGCGCCCAGAGCCAGAGCAGCCAGGTCCGCATCGTCCGTGACGATGTCGGCGGCCCCGCGGCGCTGAAGGCCGTGGTCTCCGGCACGACGCGAACCCTGAAGGTGGGCGACCCCATCGTCGGCGACACCCTTTCGGTGGTCACTGCGCTGAGCCCGGCCAAGGGCGTGCCCAGCCGCCGCGAATATGTCCAGATGGCCGTCCTGCCCTCGGCCCAGGGCCTGGCGCTGGAGTCCTATGTCGACGATCTGAACCTCAGCCACGAGGGCGATCTGGTGCAGATCGGCCGGCCGGCGGGCCTGACCCTGTCACCGATCTCGGCGGGGGTCGAACGGGCCGAGGCCGATCTCGGAGCCCCACAGCCGGCTGGGATGCCGGGCCTGATCGACTACGCCAATTGGCCGAAGACCGGCAAGGGCGGCTTCCTGGTCCGCTACAACGCCCTGCTGAACGCCTCCATGGATGAGGCCAGCAAGGGTCGGGACGCGCCGGTGGCCGCCCGCATGGCGCTGGCCCGCTTCCTGGTGGGCTCGGAGCTCTCCTTCGAAGCCATCGGGGTGCTCAACGACACCGCGCGTACGCACCAGGAACTGCTGGACGACCCGGAGTTCCGCGGCCTGCGCGGCATCGCCCGGGTGATGGCGCGGCGCTACAAGGAGGCGCAGGCCGACTTCTCCGCGCCGATCCTGGCCGACGATCCGTCGGCGGCCCTGTGGCGGTCCTACATCGCCTCGCAGCTGGCCCAGTGGCCCGAGGCCCGCAGCCAGTTCGCCGCCGGCGCCGAGGCCTTCGACCAGTTCTCCCCGGCCTGGAAAGCCCGGTTTGCGCGCGGCGACGCCCAGGCCGCCCTGGCGCTTGGCGACATCGACGGCGCCGACGCCCGCATCAAGCTGGCCCTGATGGACCGCACCGAGCCGCTGGAGGAACTGGCCACCCGCCTGGTCCAGGCCCGGGTGGTGGAGGCCCAGGGGCACCCGGACCGCGCGCTGCGCATCTATGCCGCCGTCACCAGCGCTCCGGTGGAGTCGCTGTCGGCGCCCGCCCTGCTGCGCGCCACCCAGATCCGCCTGGCGTCGGGCAAGATCACGCCGGTCCAGGCCGCCAACGTCTTCGACGGCCTGCGCTACCGCTGGCGCGGCGACTCCACCGAGCTGGAAACGATCCGCGCGCTCGGCCAGCTCTATCTGGACCAGGGCCGTTACCGCGAGGCGCTGGAGGCGCTGCGGTCGGCGGGGCAGAGGCTGCCCGACCTGCCCGAAGCCCTGCAGCTTCAGAACGACCTGGCCGGCGCCTTCCGCGCCCTGTTCCTCAGCGGGACCGCCGACGGGCTGGAGCCGATCCAGGCGCTGGCCCTGTTCTACGACTTCAAGGAACTGACCCCCCTGGGCGCCGATGGCGACCAGATGGTCCGCAAGCTGGTCCGCCGGCTGGTGGATGTCGACCTGCTGGACCAGGCCGCCGATCTCCTGAAGTACCAGGCCGACAATCGTCTCGACGGCGTGCCCCGGGCCCAGGTGGCCACGGACCTGGCCCTGATCTACCTGATGGACCGCAAGCCCGAGCAGGCGCTGATGGCCATCAACAGCTCACGCACCACCATCCTGCCCACCGCGCTCAACGTCGAGCGCCGTCTGGTGGAGGCCCGCGCCCTGATGGCGCTTGGTCGCCTCGACGCGGCCCTGGAGGTCATCGAGCGCGACACCTCCCGCGAAGGCGCTGACCTGCGGGCCGAGGTGGTGTGGAAAAAGAAGGACTGGGCCGGGGCCGGCGTCCTGTTCGAGAAATCGCTGGCCGACCGATGGAAGTATCCAGGCCCGCTGGCGGCCGAGGAGGAGGGCAAGCTGCTCCGCGCCGGGGTCGCCTACAGCCTGGCCGGCGACGACGGGGCGCTGTCGCGTCTGCGCGAACGCTACCAGAGCTTCGCCGACCAGGCCCGCAATCCGGACGCCCTGCGGGTGGCGCTGTCGGGGGTTCAGGACGGCCGGCTGAGCGTCGCCGACTTCGGCCGCATCACCGCCGACAACGAGGCCTTCGCGGGCTGGGTCGCCAAGATGAAGGTGCGGTTCCGCGACAAGCCCGCCCCCGTCGGCCTGCGCACCGCCGCCACGCCGGCCCCGGCCAAGACGGCCCAGGCCCCCGCCGCGCCGCCGTCCAAGGGCTGATCAGCCCCCGCCGGCTCCGCGCTGGAAGCTCTCCACCAGACTGCCCGCAACAAGCCGCCACCCGTCCACCAGGACGAAGAAGATCAGCTTGAAGGGCAGGGACACCACCACCGGTGGGAGCATCATCATACCCATGCTCATCAGCACGCTGGCCACCACCAGGTCGATCACCAGGAAGGGGATGAACAGCAGGAAGCCGATCTCGAAGGCGCGCTTGAGTTCCGAGATCATGAAGGCCGGGGTGACCACCCGGATCGGGATTTCCTGCATGGTCCGGGGCCGCTCGATCTTGGACAGCCGCACGAAGAGCGAGAGGTCCTCGCGGTCCACCTGGGACAACATGAAGGTCTTCAGCGGCTCGCTGGCGGAGTCGAAGGCCTGGGGCAGCTCGATCTGCTGTTCCAGCAGCGGCTTGATCCCCTCGTCGTAGGACTTCTGCAGGGTCGGGCCCATGACGATGGCCGACAGGAAGATGGCCAAGCTGATGATCACCGCGTTGGGCGGGCTCTGCTGCAGGCCGAGCGCCGTGCGCAGCAGGGACAGGACCACCACGATGCGCACGAAGGAGGTGGTCATGATGACGATGGAGGGCGCCAGCGACAGGACCGTCAGCAGGCCCATCAGCTGGACGACGCGTTCGGTCAGCCCCGCCCCGGTGCCCAGGTTGATGTTCACCGCTTGGGCCAGGGCCGTGGCCGGCAGGATCAGGCTGCCCAGGGTGATGAGCGCGGCCAGCAGGAAGGCGCGACGCCAGTCTTCGGCGCGCAGCTGGATGAGGGACTTGAACTTTCCGGCCATCAGGCGCGGCCCTTCTTCACGGGTGGGAGGACCTGGCCCTCGCCCAGCAGCAACAGACGCTCCTCGCCATCGCAGGAGACCAGCACCAGACGTCGGGAAGGATCGAGCACGAGGCTTTCCACGACCGCCAGGCGGCGCTCCTTGCGGCCTGTGGCGGCGGTGAAGCGCGCCAAGGCCTCGGGTCCAAAGCGGCGCAGAGCCACGGCGGCCAGGCCCACGAGTCCCAGGGTGATGGCCAGGGCGAACACGGCCCGGGCGAAGATAGCGAAGTCCATCGCGATGAGACGGTGAGGAGGCGGCCGGCCGAAAGCGCCGGTCAGGGCCAGATGTGCCGCAAGGGTCTTAATGAGCGATTAACCCTATTTATTCACCATGTTCCCATGGATATCGGCGACATCCCCCTGTTCTCGATGCTGCGCGGCCGGATGGGCTATCTGTCCGACCGCCAGAAGCTGATCGCCCAGAACGTCGCCAACTCCGACACCCCGGGCTTCGCGCCCAAGGATCTGAAGCCCTACGACTTCGGCGCCCAGATGAAGGCCGCGAGCAATGGGGCCAGCAGGGTTTCCGTGACCCAGGTGGGCCACATGCTGCCCCCCAGCCAGCGCAACGGCGGCGACTTCAAGTCCAGGGTCGCCAAGGACTCCGAGACCACGCTCGACGGCAACTCCGTCGTGCTGGAGGAGGAGATGATGAAGATGTCCGACGCCCGCATGAGCTACGAGGCGGCGATCGGCTTCTACCAGAAATCCCTCAACCTGCTGCGGATGGCCGCGCGGGCTCCCGGGAAATAGAGGCGAAATAGATGCCCGAGATCAAACCGGTCAGCGGTGTCGCCCAGGCGATCGCCACCACCGCCCTTCGCGCCCAGCAGGGGCGGATGCGGATCATCGCCGAGAACATGGCCAACGCCGGCTCCACCTCGAAAGTCGCCGGCGGCGACCCCTATCGGCGGCAGGCCCCGGTCTTCACCGCGGTCAAGATCGATGGCGGCATGGGGGTGCGGATGACCCGCGTCGACCCCGACATGAGCGACTTCAAGACCGAGTACGAACCCGGCCATCCGTCGGCCGACGCCAAGGGCTATGTGAAGACCCCCAACGTCAACACCCTGATCGAGGCCCTCGACATGAAGGAGGCCCAGCGGGCCTACGAGGCCAACCTCAACGTGATCGAGACGGCGCGCGCCATGGAGACGCGCACCCTTGATCTGCTGAAGCGATAGGATTCTAGGCCATGATGACCGCGCTCGCCGCCGCCAAGGCCTACGCCTCCACTCAAGGGGTGGGGGCCGCCAAGCCCACCGGCGCCGCCGCCGAGGGGGGCCTGGATTTCGGGTCCTTGGTGAAGTCGGCGATGACCGACGCCATGCAGGCCTCCAAGCATGCCGAAAACCAGATCAAGGCCAATGTGGCCGGCAAGGCCGAACTGATCGACGTGGTCACCTCGATCTCGGCGGCGGAGGCCAGCCTGGAGACGGTGATGGCCGTCCGCGACCAGGTGATCAGCGCCTATCAGGAAATCATGCGTATGCCGATCTGACCTTCGTTCGCTAAGGTCTGGGCATGCCTCAGACCGCGATCGAACTTTCGTCCATCGAGAAACGCTACGCCGCCCACGCGGCCCTGGCCGGCGTCAGCCTCTCCATCGCGCCCGGCGAGTTCGTGGCCCTGGTGGGGCCATCGGGGTCGGGCAAGACCACCCTGCTGAAGACCATCAACCGCCTGGCGGCTCCGGACGCCGGCTCGGTGCGCGTGCTGGGCGAGGATGCGGGATCGGTTCCGGTCCACGTCCTGCGCCGCCGGATCGGCTACGTCTTCCAGGAGGTCGGGCTCTTCCCGCACCTGACCGTGGCCGAGAACATCGCCATCACCCCCAAGCTGCTCGGCTGGGACGCCGCGCGGACGGCGGCCCGGGTCGATGAGCTGCTGGGCCTCGTGGACCTGCCGCGGGAGATGGGCGGGCGCCTGCCGGCCGCGCTTTCCGGTGGTCAGCGCCAAAGAGTGGGCGTGGCCCGCGCGCTGGCGGCCGAGCCGAAGGTGATGCTGATGGACGAACCGTTCGGCGCCCTGGACCCGGTGACCCGCGACCAGCTGGGAACCGACTACCGCGCCCTGCATGAGAAGCTCGGCCTGACCACGGTGATGGTCACCCACGACATGAGCGAGGCGGTGCTGCTGGCCGACCGGATCGTGGTGCTGAAGGCCGGGGTGATCGTCGCCGACGGGACGCCCGGCGGGCTCAGCGCCTCCAGTGTCGACCCCGATGTCCGCGCCCTGTTGGACGCCCCGCGACGCCAGGCCGAGCGGCTGGCCGCCCGCCTGTCGGAGAGCGCCTCGTGAACCCGAACCTGGCCGCCGCCTTCGACCTGCTGCCCGAATACCTGGCCTGGCACGTGCTGCTGAGCGCCTCGGCCCTCGCGCTGGGGCTGATCATCAGCCTCCCGCTGGCGGTGGCGGCCAGCCGCAGCCCGCGCCTGCGCTGGCCGGTCCTGGCCTTCGCCGGCCTGATCCAGACCATCCCGAGCCTGGCCCTGCTGGCCCTGTTCTATCCGCTGCTGCTGGTGGTGTCGGCGCTGAGCCTGTCGCTGACCGGCCACGGGTTCTCGGCCCTGGGCTTCCTGCCCTCCCTGCTGGCCCTGACCCTCTATTCGATGCTGCCGATCCTGCGGACGGCCACCACCGGCATCCTCGGCGTCGATCGCGCGGTGCGGGAGGCCGCCGACGGGGTGGGGATGACCGCCCGCCAGAAGCTGTTCCAGGTGGAGCTGCCGCTGGCCATGCCGGTGATCATGGCCGGCGTGCGCACCGCGGCGGTCTGGACCATCGGGGCCGCGACTCTCTCGACGCCGGTGGGCCAGACCAGCCTGGGCAATTACATCTTCGCCGGCCTGCAGACCGAGAACTGGGTCAGCGTCCTGTTCGGCTGCGCGGCCTCGGCGGTTCTGGCCATGACCGCCGACCAGCTACTGGGGCTGATCGAGACGGGGGCTGCGAAACGCGACCGCCGGCTGATGATCGGCGGGGCGGTGGGGCTCCTGGTGGGGATCGTGATCGCCATCCTGCCGCTGGCGAGCTTCGGCAAGCCGGCCAGCTATGTGGTGGGCGCCAAGAACTTCTCCGAGCAGTACATCCTGGCCGAGTTGATGGCCGATCGTCTGGAGCGGGCCGGCGCCACGGTCAGCCGCAAGGAGGACCTGGGCTCCGCCGTCGCCTACCGCGCCTTGGCGGCCGGTGAGCTGGACGTCTATGTCGACTATACCGGCACCCTGTGGACCAACGTCCTGAACCGCCAGGACAATCCGGGCCGCCAGGGGGTTCTGGACGGCCTGACCCGTGAGCTGAAGACCCGGGACGGCGTCACCGTCCTGGGCTCGCTGGGCTTCGAGAACGCCTACGCCTTCGCCATGAAGGCCGACCGCGCCAAGGCCCTGGGCATCGTCAGCCTGGCCGACCTGGCGCGCGAGGCGCCGAAACTGACGCTGGGGACCGACATCGAGTTCCTGTCGCGGCCGGAATGGAAGGCCGTCGACGCCGCCTACGGCTTCCGCTTCAAGGCCCAGCGGTCCTTCCAGCCGACCTTCATGTACCGGGCGCTCTCCGGCGGCGAGGCCGACGTGATCTCGGCCTTCTCCTCCGACGGCCGGATCGCCGCCGACAAGCTGGTGGTGCTCACCGATCCCAAGGGCGCGCTGCCGCCCTATGACGCTGTGATCCTGGTCTCGCCCCAGCGGGCGGACGACCAGCGGCTGATCGCCGCGCTGAAGCCCCTGGTGGGTTCGATCCCGGTCTCGGCCATGCAGGCGGCCAACTACAGCGTCGACCGCGACACCGCCAAGGCCAGCCCGGCGGAGGCGGCGAGGGGGCTTTCGAGGTGATCGCGGGGAGGCCCTAACCCCCTCCGTCACGCGCATATCTGCGCGCGCCACCTCCCCCGAGTCGCGCTTCGCGCTGGGGGAGGAATTTGGCGCTCTTAATTCCTCCCCCAGGCCGCAGGCCGTATCGGGGGAGGTGGATCGGCGCTTGCGCCGAGACGGAGGGGGCTAGGCCCGCGCCGCCTCAACCACCATCGCCACCGCACTGTCGATGTCTTCTAGAACCACCTGCGCATTGATCCGCAGCGTCCGAATCCCCCGCTCCGCCAGCCAGGCGTCACGACGATCATCCCGATCGGGCCGGTCGCCAAAGCTGTGGCTGGCGCCGTCCACTTCAATGCAGAGCCGGGCCGACGCACAGAAGGAATCCAACACGTACGGCCCAATCGGATGCTGCTTGCGAACGTGGATATCGCCGTACGTCGCGCCCTTCAACGCACGCCAGAGCAAGCCCTCCGGCAGCGTCAGTCGTCGGCGAAAGGTTTTAGCTAGCCCTCTGAGTTCTGATGCCGCGTGCATGCGGCCATTTTGCCGCGACCGCGCGCGAGAACAAAGCCAAAACATCCCGCGCCCGGTAGCCCTTCGTTAACCATGTCTGCGCGAGATGGGGGCAGTTCTTCTCCCCTGTTTCGCGAGGCCCTTCATGAACGGCTCCGAGGTTCTGGACGTCGGTCGGGACGCTATCTGGCTGACGCTGCAACTGTGCGCGCCGGTGCTGATCGTGGGCCTGGTTGTGGGGGTGGCCATCGGCCTGATGCAGGCCCTGACCCAGATCCAGGAAGCCACCCTGGTCTATGCGCCCAAGATCGTCGCGATCTTCATCTCCCTGCTGCTCTTCCTGCCGCTGATGGGCGCCCTGATGAGCAACTTCATGCGCCAGATCGCCGCCCGCATCTCGGCGATGTAAGCGGAGTGGAGTCCTACGCCACAGCTCAGCAGGTCTATGTCGGCGGACTCGTCTTCGCGCGGCTGTCGGCCCTGCTGATGCTGATGCCAGGCGTCGGGGACTCCACGGTCCCGCCGCGGATCCGGCTGTCCTTCGCCTTCCTCATGACCCTGATGCTGCTGCCGGTGGTGGCCCCCAACCTGCCCGCGGTTCCGGCCGCCATGGGGACCATGGTGGGCGGCCTGCTGAAGGAGGTGCTGATCGGGCTGATGATCGGAACGATCCTGCGGATCTTCCTGATGGCGCTGTCCACCGCCGGCGAGATCATCTCCATCCAGACGACCCTGTCCTTCGCCCAGACCGCGGCGCCAGGCATTGCGCCCGGCTCCTCGACGCTCAGCACCTTCCTGGGACTGATCGGCCTGACCCTGATCATGTCCACAGGCCTGCACCACCTGTTCCTCGGCGCCATCGTGAAGTCCTACACCCTGTTCCCCTTCAGCCGCGACCTGCCGGTGGCCGATTCCGCGACCCTCGCGGTGCAGACGGTGGCCGACTGCTTCAAGCTGGGGGTGCAGCTCTCGGCGCCCCTGCTGGTCTTCTCCCTGGTCTTCAACGTGGCGATCGGCCTGGTGGGCCGGGTCATGCCGCAGTTCCAGGTCTTCTTCGTGGCCTCACCGCTGATGGTGATCTTCGGCCTCTCGATCCTGGCGCTCAGCCTCGGTGTCATCGGCACCGTCTGGCTGAGCCGTTACCGCGATCTTCTCATGGTCTTCGGCGGCTGAGATGGCGGACGACAGCGATCCCGAGTCAAAAACAGAAGAAGCCACCGCTAGTAAGCTCAGCAAGGCGAGGGAGCAGGGCGACGTCCCCAAGACGCCGGACCTGCCATTGCTGGCCTCCTTCGCCGCCGCCGCCAGCGTGATCGCCTTCGCCGGCGGTTCGATGTGCCGCGACCTTGCCGTGGCGATGATGCCCTTCATCGCCCACCCGGACTCCATCAGCGTCTCCGGCGGCGGCAGCCAGGACGTGCTGTACTACGTGATGAAGGCCGGGGCGCCGCTGATCCTGGGGGTGATGTTCGCCGCGGCCCTGGCCGGCGCGGCCGGCAACCTGGTCCAGACCGGGCTGATGTTCACCCCCAGCAAGGTATTCAAGTTCGATTACAAGAAGATCTCGCCGACGGCGGGGCTGAAGCGGATGTTCGGGGTGGACGCCCTGATGCAGTTCGGCAAGTCCCTGGTGAAGATCGGGCTGGTGGGCTGGATCGGCTATCTGGTGGTCAAGCCGCACATGGTCGAGTTCACCCAGCTCTCGGCCATGGACCCCAACGCCATCCTGCCTTTCGCCGCCAAGCTGATCCGCGACCTGGCCTTCTCCATCGCCGGCTTCCTGCTGCTGATCGCGGGCCTGGACTGGTTCTGGCAGAAGCAGCGCTTCATGAAGCGCCAGCGGATGAGCAAGGAAGACCTGAAGGAAGAGTACAAGCAGACCGAGGGCGACCCCCACATCAAGGGCAAGCAGAAGCAACTGCGGATGGTCCGCGCCCGCCAGCGGATGATGCAGAACGTGCCCGGCGCCACCGTCGTCGTCATGAACCCGACCCACTACGCCGTGGCGCTGAAGTACGAGGCCGGCGGCGAGGGCGCCCCCCAGTGCGTGGCCAAGGGCATGGACGCCATCGCGCTGCGCATCCGCAAGGTCGCCGAGGACAACGGCGTGCCGGTCATTGTCGACCCGCCCCTGGCGCGCTCCCTCTACGCCTCGGTGGACGTCGAGGACTTCATTCCGCAGAAGCACTATGAGGCGGTGGCCAAGATCATCGGCTTCATCATGCAGAACGAGAAGAAGGCCGACGCGCCCAAGCCGAAGCCCAAGATGGCCCCCACCCATGTGCGGGTGCCCGGATGATACCGGCCGGGGCGCCCATCCACCGTAAAGCCGCGTAATCTCAAGGCTTCATGTATGCTGAACACCGATTCGCCGGGCCAACCCCTTCAGGGCGCCCGCCTGGGAAACCCCATGGCTGAGCCGACCGCAAAACGCCGGTTTGATCCGCTGACCGCCGCGGCGGTGGTGTTCTTCCTCATGGCTGTCGCCTTCGCGGCCGCCCCGGCCATCAACGCCGGTCCCGCGACCTTGGCCGGCCTGATGCTGCTGATCGGCCTGGCGGGGGTCGCCTGCCTGGGCCTGTTCGCCCTGCGCGGCTCGGTGGAAGCCGCCGCCGAGAGCGAGCCCGGCGCCGACAAGCTGATCGAGGCTCTGTCCGAACCGGCCGCCATCGCCGCCGCCGACGGCCGCATCCATGCCGCCAATGGCGCGTGGAGGTCGGTTCTGGGCATGGCTCCGCGCCTACCCAAGGGCGGGCCGTCCGCCGCCAGCCTGTTCGCGGCGCTGACCGCCGCGCGCCGAGGCGACACCTCCCAGGCCTCAATCCGCACCAACGGGACCGAGCACAACGCCACCATCTCGCCCCTGGGCGCCCGCCGCTTCCTGGTGCGCCTGAACGCAGGGCCCGCTGAGCCGCTGTCCCTGCCGTCGGCGGCCATGGACGTGCTCACCGCCTTCTCCAACGCCATGCCGCCGCCGCCCAAGGTGCTGGACGCCTTCGCCGCCGCCTCACCCTTCGGCGCGGCCCTGCTGGAAGGTGAGGACCCGTTTGAGTCCACCATCGTCGAGGCCAACCCGACGCTGGCCGCCGCACCCGGCTATGGCGGCGTGGGCTCCACCTTCGGCGATCTGATCGAGACCGCCAGCCGGGCCGACGCCTCGCAGCGGCTGAAGGACGGGACCGCCAATGGCGGGGCGCTGGAAGTGCGCCTGGCCAAGGACCCCACCAAGATCGCCCACCTCTACCTGTCCAAGAGCGACGGCCGCTGGGTCGCCTATCTGGTGGACGTGTCGGAGCAGAAGCAGATCGAACTGCAGCTGGCCCAGAGCCAGAAGATGCAGGCCATCGGCCAGCTGGCCGGCGGCGTGGCCCACGACTTCAACAACCTGCTCACCGCCATCTTCATGCAGCTCGACGTGCTGGCCACCCGCCATCCGGTGGGCGACCCGTCCTATGAGGGGCTGAACGAGATCAAGTCGACCTCGGCGCGGGCCGCCGACCTGGTGCGCAAGCTGCTGGCCTTTTCGCGCAAGCAGACCGTCCAGCG
>JAZKFM010000230.1:0-13398 GCA_040386415.1 Pseudomonadota bacterium | reverse complement strand
CCAGACCCCGGCCGAGGCGGCGGCCAAGGCCGTGGCCGATGGCGCTCATGTCGTGGGGGCCAGCTCGCTGGCCGCCGGCCACCTGACCCTGGTTCCCGAATTGAAGGACGAACTGGCCAGGCTGGGCCGCGCCGACATCCTGGTGGTGGTGGGGGGCGTGATCCCGCCCGAGGACTTCGACGCCCTGCGTGAAGCCGGCGTCGCGGCGATCTTCACCCCCGGCACGGTGGTGCCCGAGGCGGCCATCGAGGTCCTGGACCGGCTGAACGAGCAGATGGGTTACGCCCAACTGGACAAGGTCTAGCTGGCGGCGGCGTGTCGCCGCAGGCGGGTTGCGCCGCAAACCCATATCGGTGATGGTTCGCGCGAACGTCGGAGGAACGGGATCTTGACCCGCACGAAAACGCTCGCGCTCGCCCTCGTCGGACTGAGCGCGCTCACCCTGACCCAGGTGGCCAGTGCAAATGCTCCGGTGCGGGAACGCACACTGGCGGCCGCGGTTCCGCAGCGCGCGCCGGTTCCGATGGCCACCAGCACCGTGACGCACCGCTACTGGCCCGTGGTCACCAACCTGTCCCAGGCCACCGTGGCGCCGGCCCATCTCTTCGACGGCAAGGTCCAGGGTGCGCCGCTGCGCAGCTTCGATAGCCGCCGACCCGCCGATCCCTCCAAGGTCCAGACCCGCCGCCACGTGGGGGTCGACCTGACCGCCGCCGAGGGCGACACGGTGGTGGCGATGGAGAGCGGCAAGATCGTCAACTTCTATCCGTTCCTGACCCGCGCGGCCTCGGTGGGCGGCGAGAAGACCTATGCGGTGCTGATCCAGCACAAGGACTATGTGGCCCTCTACGGTGAGGTCCGCGCCAACAGCCTGACGGCCCGCGGCCTGAAGGTCGGTGACCATGTGGCGGCCGGCCAGCCCATCGGCGTGGTCAGCGGCACCGCCCAGCTCCACACCGAGACCTACGCGTCCGGTGTGACGCGCAACATCAAGTGGCCGGTGGGCTCGCCCCCGCCCAAGGAAATGCGCAACCCCACCCAGCTGCTGCTGGACACCGCCGTGGCCGGCGAGCGCCTCTATCCCAAGAACATCAGGCTCGCCGCGTCCTGAACCGCGCCTCGGCGGCGAACAACGCCGCCAGCAGGCAACCGACAGAGATCCCGGTGATCAGATCGCGCGCCAGGGTCAGACCGAAGGTCGCCAGCAACACCACCGCCGTGCGCCATGACAGCCGCGCCAGCCGCGCGAACTCCGCCCGCTCGGCCATGTTCCAACCTACCACCACCAGCATTCCGGCGAGCGCGGCCAAGGGCACATAGGCCGCCAGCGGCGCGGCGAGCACCATGAAGCCCAGCAGGAACAGGCTGTGCAGCATGCCTGCAACCGGCCCCCTGGCCCCGGCGCGGATGTTGGTCGCGGTCCGGGCGATGGTCCCGGTGACGCTGATCCCGCCAAACAGGGCGGCGCCGACATTGGCCACGCCCTGGGCGACCAGCTCGATGTTGGAGCGATGCTGGCGGCCGCTCATACCGTCGGCCACCGTGGCCGAGAGGAGGCTCTCTATGCCCCCCAGCAGGGTGAAAGCCGCGGCCGCCGGCAGGACCGCCAGGACCTTGGCCATCGTCACAACGGGCAGATGGGGCGCCGGCAAGCCGCTGGGAATCCCTCCGAACCGGCTGCCGATGGTCTCGACGCCTAGAGGCAGGAGGACAGTGGCCAGTGTGGCCACGACCACACCGATCAGCAGGGCGGGCCAGGTGGGGCGCCATCGGCGCAGGGCGAGGGCCACGGCGACACAGGTGACTCCGACCCCCAGGGCCGCGAGATTTGCGCTCGGCAGGGCCTGCCCCAGCGCCAGCAGCTTGGGTCCGAATTCCCCCGGCTCCGGGCCGGAAAGCCGCAGGCCGAACAGGTCCTTAAGCTGGCTGGCGGTGATGACCACGGCGATGGCGGTGGTGAAGCCCACGGTCACAGCGTGGGGCACGTAACGGATCAATGACCCCAGGCGCAGCAGGCCCCCGAGGGTCAACATCAGGCCCGACAACATGGTCGCCAGCAACAGCCCGTCGATGCCGTGCTTGGCGCCCGTCGCCGCGACGAGGACGATGAAGGCGCCCGCCGGTCCGCCGACCTGAAACCGGCTGCCCCCCAGGGCGGAGACCAGGACCCCCCCGACGATGGCGCTGTAGAGGCCCCGTTCAGGCGACACCCCCGAGGCGATGGCGATACCCATGGACAGCGGCAGGGCGACAATCGCCACCGTCAGGCCCGCGATGGCGTCGGCACGCAGGTCCTTCAGTCCGTAGCCCTCGGCGAGAATGGTCGCGAGCTTCGGCGTGAACGCGCCTGCAAAGCGGGGCCGTTCGATGTCGTTCATACCAGGGCCCTAGACGCGCACCGCGCCACATTGGAGATACTCCTCCAACGCCCCTGGCGCCGCCTTGCGCCAGATCAACCGGCGCTGATCAGAGCTGAGGGGTCACGTTCCGCAGCTTGCCGCCTCGGGCGCGTTTCTTCTTCCCGCCCCACCCCAGCGGCATCTCCGCCGGGCCATGGCGCTTCTCGATATCCTTCTGCAGCGCCTTGGCCGCCATCAGGTGCGCAGGGAAGAGGGTGTCGATGGCCCAGCCGGCTACAGGCACGGTCGAGGTCATGGAGTCCGCCGCCAGATAGGCGCCCATCCTCAGCAGGGTCGCGAGCGACGCGCCGCCGGTGATGCCCGAGACGATCAAGGCGCCCCCGGCCGCCAGGCTGTAGGCCGTGCCGAGGCCCGGCACCCAGGCCAGCACCCCGTCCAGGCCGATGCCGAACGGCCCGATCCCGACCAGCCGGTCCGAAAGGCCCTTCACGCGCTCGGCGGCGCGCCAGGATTGATGAGCTCGATCTCTTGAAACCGCCATCCGCGCTGAACGCGCTCCTCTTCGGAAAGCTGCACCCTAGCCGAGGAACACCACCCGGCGCTTTTCCTTGCCCGCACGAATCCGCGACAGAACATCCTTGTATTCCGGGCTGTTGGCGGCGTCCTTTCGCGTGCCTTCGAAATAGATGGTGTCCTCCATGTGCTTGAGTAGCATGTCGGCCGACCACTTGTGGCCGGTGAACAGGAGGTCGGCCAACTTGCCGGCCACGGGGACCTCCCCCACCAAGGTGTCGACGGCGATGATGGCGAACATCTGCAACAGGACCGTCGCCTCGGCCCGCGCCCGCAACCCGTCGAAGATGATGATGGCGCCGGCCCCCAGGCTGTAGAGGGCGCCGGCGCCGGGGATCCAGGTCAGCAGGCCGTCCAGGCCCACGCCGAACGGCCCGATGCCCACGACATTGTCGGAAAGCTTCTTCGTCCGCTCGATGCTGTTGCGGATATTGTGCAGGTCGATGTGCGACTGCGCGAAAAGCATTCACCGCTCCTAGGCTTGGGCGGGCACTCTGCCGCAAGCGCGCAGGACCTCAAAGCCCGCACGAGGTCTTTTCGCCCGTGAGGCTAAACCGGGCATGGGCCTTGCGCGTATGACGGGAGGGCGCCTCGCGATGGCGCTGGATTCACCCTATGTTGGGTCATGGCCAAGAACGACACGCCTCTCCTGATCGTCACGACCCACTTCATCGAGGGGCGTCCCGTGCGCCAGCACCTGGGCATGGTGTCCTCCCAGGCGATCCTCGGCGCCAATGTGGTGCTGGATCTCGTGAACGCCATCCGCGACTTCATCGGCGGACGCTCCAAGGGCTATGAGCGTGTCCTGGCCCAGGCCCGCGCCGACGCCCTGAAGAACCTGGAGGCCGAGGCCCGCGCTCTGGGCGCCAACGCCATCGTCGGCGTGGACCTCGACTACAATACCGTCGGGCCCAACGGTTCGATGCTGATGGTCTCGGTGAACGGCTCGGCGGTCATTTTGTAGCACCCAGATGCTCCCCTCCTGGGGGAGCTGCCAGCGAAGCTGACTGAGGGGGACTTTGACTCTCGTTTTGCTGAGCTAGATGTCGACGACGTCGATCCCCCTCCGACCCGCCGCTTCGCGATGGACCACCTCCCCCACATCGGCGCTATGCGCCTGGGGTAGGATCTAGATCAGACCAGGTCCCCGGCCGCGGCGTCGAAGAGCAGATAGGTGCGGCCGGCGTCGCTGGACAGCAGCTTGCCGACCTCGAAGCCCTGGTGGTCGCGGGCCGCGGCGTCGTCCAGCATGTCCTGGAAGCCGTTGAGGTAGGTCACCACCTGCTGGCGCAGGGTCCCGTCGGTGAAGAGGCGGCGGGCCAGGCGGCGCGTGGCGGCGGGCGCCAGCTTGCGGACCACCTCGCGGGCGCCGTCGACGTCCTCCACCTGGATGGCGGCGCTGATCTCATCGATGCGGCCCCGGGGCAGGAGGGCCACGGGGTCGATGCCCATCGCGGCGACCTCGGCGGCCAGCTCCTGTTGCAGGCCGGGCTTGCCGGGCGCGCCGCCGTCATCGATCGAGGACAGCAGATCCTTCCAGGTCCACTCATCGCCCGGCTCCTCGGCGGCGGGCTGCGGCGCAGGGGTCTCAGGGCGGCCGCCGGCCTGTTCAAAAACGCTGGAGAACTCCTCGTCCGTGGCAGTGGGCGTCAGACGCAGGCGACGGCGCGCGGGAAGCTCGGGCTCAGGCAGGGGCGCAGGAGTACGTGGGCGGCGGGCCGGTGGCTCGGGCGCGACCGACTGGGTCAGCTCCAGGGCCTCGTCATCCTCATCATCCTCGATATCGGCGAACAAGGTCTCCGGCTCCGGCTCACGGCGCCGGGGCGAGCGCGGCGGGGGCGCGGTGATGCGCTCGCGCATCTGGGCCGGCTGGGGCGGGGCCAGACTGCTGGCGCCGCCCGCCACCGTGCCCATCAGGCGCACGGCCTCGCTGAGCATCTCGTAGTTGCGGCGCACCCGCTCCTGGAAGGCGGCGTCGATGGCCTGGGTCTCGTCCGACGTCCGGCGCGCGACCTCCATCAGGTCGTCGATGCTGTCGGCCACGGCCTGGCGCACCTCCTCGGCCTGACCGCGGGCGGCGGCGGGCAGGCGCGTGGCGCGGGCCTCGATGTCGGCCATCATGCCGGCCAGTTCGTCCAGGGTGGCGCGGGCGGCGACCGCCCCCTCCTCCAGCTTGCGCGCGGTGGCCGCACCGGCCTGTTCGACCATCTGGGCGGAGCGTTCGATCAGGTCGCGGGCCTCGGCCAGGCGCTGCTCGAACACCTGGTTGGCCTTCTGGCCGGCGCTGAAGGCGGCCTCGGACAGCTGGTCCACCTGCTCGCGGGCGGTGACGGCATGGGCCTCGGCGGCCTTGCGGGTCTCCTCGGCGGCCTGCCCCAGCCCGTCGATAGCGGCGCGGGTCTGTTCCTCGAGCTTGCGGCGCTCCTCGGCGGCGGCCTGGGAGACGGCCTCCATCGAGTGCAGCGTCGACTGGCCGAACTCGTCGCGCTCGGCCTTGGCCGACTCCGCCAGCTCGCGGAACTGCTCGGCGGCCTCGGCGATCAGTTCGCGCAGCGCCTCGCCGCCCTTCACGGCGCGGTCGCCCATCTCGGCGGTCGACAGCCTGGCCTGGCTGATGAACTCCGAGAGCTGGGCCGCGTGGGTCTCCGACTGGGCCCCGAAGGCCTCCTGCTCGGCGCGCAGGGCGTGGGCGGTGGTGACAAGGCCGGCGCGTTGCTCGGTCAGGCCCTGCTCGACCCCGCGGATCTGGTCGGCGACCCCCATCCCGGCGGTCTCCAGGCGGGAGATGTGACGGGTCAGATCCTCGCCGGCGGTGCGGGCGGCGTCGCTGGCCTCTCCGGCCGCGGCGGCCAAATCGGCGGCGCGGGCGGCCAGGGCGGCCTCGGCTTCGCGCAGTTGGGTCTCGGCGAGGTCGGAAGCCTCGGCCACCATGCGGGCCTGCTTGGTGATGGCGTCGGCCACGGCGCCGGCCTGGGTGTCCAGGGCCTGGGTCAGGCTGGCCATCTGGGTCCGCTCCTGGCCCAGCACGCCGGTGAGTTCATTGGCGGTCCGCGCGCTGGTGGAGGCCGCCTCGATCAGGCGCTCGCTCTCCGAGGCCAGGGCCTGGCGCAGGGCCAGCAGCGTCTCGCGGGCCTCGTCGGCAGCGGTCCCGGCCCGCACGATCTCCTCGCGTACAGCCTGGACGACATCGCTGGCCCGCGCCCCGGCGGACATGGCCGGCGTGACCATTTCGTCGGCCAGCTGCTTGGCGCGGTGGGCCTCGGCCCCCAGCTTCTGGCCCTGGCGGATCATATAGGCCGCGATCCAGACGAAGGCGGCCGGGCCGAGGGCCATGGCCGCCAGAACGGTTATGGCGAAGGGGTCGAAATCGAAGGGTGACACCGCCCGACGATAGCCGAAAGCAAACGCGATGGGCGCCAGGGCCCACAGCACCGACACGACGAGGGCGGCGAGATAGATCGGCCAGGGCGACGGGATGTCGGCGCGGATGGTCTTGGTGGGGGCGGGATCAGGGCGCGGAGCCGGGATCTGGACGTTGGCGGGGGCGAGGTCGGCGGTCGGCGGGATGGGTGACAGGGGCGCGGAGCCCTGCGGCTCGGCCTGCGGCGGGCTGAGCGGAGGAACGGCGGCGGCGAGGTCGAGATCGGGGGTGGCTTCCGGCGCGACGGCGCCCTGGAAATCCACCGGCGGATGCCGCTTCTTGATCTTCATTCGCGGCCTGTCTCAAGCGCCTTCACCCGCGACCCGGGCCGGCGCGAAACCTCCGCGCGGCCCGAAATTCGCGCCCCAACGGAAAGGATTACCGGCGAACCGGGCGCGCGGAAAGCGTCATTGGACGGAATCAGGTCCCGTGGAGACGGATTGTCGCGGAGTCCCGAAATGGGGCGTCAGGTTTTGACGACCTGGGTCCTCTGTGTCGGGCAATCCGACGCCTTCTGCACGCGCTCCAGCACCTTCACAGCCGCGGGCCTGGGCGTGGCGGTGCGGGCGATGGTGCGTTCGGCGGGGGCGGGCTCGGCGCGGGGGGCCTCGATGGCGACCCCAAAGTGCGAGTAGGCGACGGCGGAGGAATGCACCACCACGGCCGCGACAAGTTCGGTCAATGTCTGCACTGGAACACCTCCCCGAGCCCGATGCGATTCCGTCTATCGCGGGTATACGACAAGCGCCGCAGCCGCGCGACGGCATGTAACGTGAAATTTTCGTCATGTAACGGCAGGCCGGGCGGATCGGCCCGCAAACCTAGCGCTTCCGACAAAATACGTCCCGCAAGACCGAGGTCTCGGCGACGTATCGCCCATCCCCGTCCAGAGCCATGCGCGCCCGCTGGCTGGAGTCGTAATAGGCCGAGGACCCCAGCCGCATGGACCGGCAATAGGTGCTGGCCGCCGCCCCGCTGGCGGCGATCTCGAACCCCGCCACATTGGGATAGGGGAACAGGACACCGGTGGCGCCCTCATAGGGCTGGGGCCCGTTGAATCCGCCGCCCCGGCTCCAGACGCCTTCGGCGTAACCCTGCAGGGACGAAATCCTGGCCCCCATGCCGACGCTGTTGAGGTCGGCGACCTGGCCGCTGACGTCCTGGCACTTGCCGCGGAAGCCGGAGTTCTCGCACACCCGCCAGCGGCCCTGCAGACGGGCGCTCTGAGCCAAGTCGTTGAAGCCCATGGATTGCAGGTTCTCGGCCGCCGCGGTGACGACCATCTGCCGGCCCTGGAAATTGGGCAGTTCATAGAGGGTCGCGGTTGGCGCACGGTTCTGACCGCCGCCGAGATTGCCGCCGCCATTGTTCTGACCCCACGACTGGGCGGTGGCGGCGGTGGCCGCAAGGGAGAGGGCCGCGATCAACGCGGCGTTCGTGGAGAACTTCATCTGCCCCTCCGGAAATCAACTGCTGCTGAGCTTAGCCGCACCTGAGGCGCCCATGAAAGCGGATCACGCAGCAAGCGAGTCCTTGAAGGCCGCGCCCTCATGGGACAGCAGCCAGCGCTTGCGCGGCAAGCCGCCGCCGTAGCCGGTAAGGCCGCCGTTCGCCCCGATCACCCGATGGCAGGGCACGACGATGGCCACGGGGTTGGAGCCGTTGGCCAGGCCCACGGCCCGCATGGCGCTGGGCGACCCGATCCGCTCGGCCAGGCCCTTGTAGCTCAGGGTCTCGCCTGCCGGGATCGTGCAGAGCGCCTCCCAGACCTTGCGCTGGAAGGCGGTGCCATTGGTGGCCCAGGCGATCCCTTCGAAGGCGGCGAGGTCACCTTCGAAGTAACGCGCGACAGCCGCCCGGATCGGCTCCGGCGCACGGCCAAGGGTGAGCGCCATGCCGGGATAATGGCGGCCCATCAGCTTGAGCATGCGGGACTCGTAGTCAGCGAAGTCGAAGGCGCGCAGGACGCCGGCCTCGTCCACCACCACCAAGGCCTCGCCCACCGGGGTTTCGACGCGGTCGAGGATCAGGGTCTCAGGCAGCGACTTGGTCATGGGATTTCTCCTTGGTGATCTTCGGGTCGAGCGCCGCGTCGGACGCCCAGAGATGGGAGGCGGCATAGGCCCGCCAGGGGCGCCAGCGTTCGGCGCGGGTCAGCAGTTCGGCCGGGGTCGGTCTTAGCCCGTCCTCATCCTCAAGGGCCCGCAGCAGGCCGAGGTCGGCGTGGGGAAAGGCGTCGGGTTCCCGCAGGGCCCGCATGGCGATGTATTGCGCGGTCCATTCGCCGATGCCCGGCAGGGCGCGGAGCTGGGCCACGGCCGCCTCAAGGCTGCGCTTCATGCCGAACAGGTCCGGATCATCGGCGGCGGCCTGGGCCAGGGAGACCAGGGCCCGGCCCCGGGCGCGGGGCATGCCCAGGGCCTCGACATCGGCCTGGGCCAGTTGCTCCGGCGTGGGAAACAGGTGGGTGAGGCCCAGCGCATGGGCCGCCTCGTCCTCAACCGGCGAGCCATAGGCCCGGGTGATCTTGCCGGCCAGGTTGCGGGCGGCCACCACGGTGATCTGCTGGCCCAGGACGGCGCGGACGGCCAGCTCGAAGCCGTCCCAGGCGCCGGGCGCCCGCAGGCCCGGACGCCGGGCCACCAGGGCGGCCAGTTCCGGGTCCTCCGAGAGGTGGCCGTTGATCAGGGCCGGGTCGGCGGCGAGGTCAAAGACCCGGCGCAGCTTGGCGATCACGGCGGGCCAGGCCTGTACCCTGGGGAAGCGCAGGGTGACGTCCAGCCAGTCACCGGTCCCCTGCCCGACGATCACCAGGCCGTGGGCGTCGCCCACCTGCAGCAGCCGGGCGTAGCGGCGGCCGACAACCGTCTCGACGCCGGGGATCGCGCGCAGGGTCCAGAAGGCCAGCATAGCGTCCCAGTCATAGGGGGCGCGGTACGGCAGCCGGATCGTTGTGCCGGCCCCGTCACCCGCCGCCACATCGCTCGCCCCGGAGCGCCGCAGAGCGCCGGGCGGACGGTCGAAGAGCTGCTGAAAGGTCTCGTTGAAGCGCCGCACGCTGCCGAAGCCCGAGGCCATCGCCACCTCGGCCATGGGCAGACGGGTCTGGTGGATCAGCTGCTTGGCCAGCAGCACGCGGCGCGTCTGGGCCACCGCCACCGGCGAGGCGCCCAGGTGCTGGCGGAACAGGCGCCGGAGCTGACGCTCCCCGACGCCCAGCCGCTCGGCCAGGCCGTCGACGTCGCCCTCGTCCAGCGCCCCCTGCTCGATGAGCGACAAAGCGCGCGAGACGGTGTTGGAGGTGCCCTTCCACGAGCCAAGATCCGGCGAGGTCTCCGGCCGGCACCGAAGGCAGGGGCGGAACCCGGCCTCCTGCGCAGCCGCCGCCGAGGGATAGAAGGCGATGTTCTCGCGCTTGGGCGTGCGGGCGGGGCAGACCGGACGGCAGTAGATGCCGGTGGTTTTCACCGCGCCGAAGATGCGTCCGTCGAAACGGGCGTCTCGCATCGAAAAGGCGCGGTAACAGGCGTCATCATTCATATCCATGAGCTGATAGTCGGCTCACGGGCCTACGATGTCTCGCGGTTTTCGGACATCGACCCCGTGTTGGTGGCGGTTTTCGGACACTGAAGGCAGTGGCCCTTTCCTCCACGCGGTGTCAGGAATTCTCTGTCGTATCGCGGGCGGGCCTCTCGTAAGTCAGCCGCTGGCCAAGCTCTGGCCGATTTTGAACTGCAAGGTTTCCTGATGGCGGTAGCCGCTCTCGCTCCGACGCTCTCCCCCTCGACCCTCACTCACCTGCAGCGCCTGGAGGCTGAGAGCATCCAGATCTTCCGGGAGGTGGTGGCCGAGTGCGAGAACCCGGTCATGCTCTATTCGGTGGGCAAGGATAGCGCGGTGATGCTGCGCCTGGCGCAGAAGGCCTTCTTCCCGAGCAAGCTTCCCTTCCCGCTGCTGCACGTGGACACCACGTGGAAGTTCCAGGCGATGTACGAGATGCGCGCCCGGATGGCCGCCGAGCTGGGCGCCGACCTGCTGGTCCACCAGAACCCGGAAGCCATCGAGCGCGGCATCAACCCCTTCGACCACGGGTCCCTGCACACCGACATGTGGAAGACCGAGGGCCTGAAGCAGGCCCTGGACAAGTACGGCTTCGACGCGGCCTTCGGCGGCGGCCGGCGCGATGAGGAGAAGAGCCGCGCCAAGGAGCGGGTGCTGTCCTTCCGCTCGGCCCAGCACCGCTGGGACCCCAAGAACCAGCGCCCCGAGCTCTGGCATCTCTACAATACGCGCAAGGCCACGGGGGAGAACTTCCGCGCCTTCCCGATCTCCAACTGGACCGAGCTGGACATCTGGCAATACATCCACCTGGAGGACATCCCCATCGTGCCGCTCTACTTCTCGGCGCCTCGGCCGGTGGTGGAGCGCGACGGCCTGCTGATCATGGTCGATGACGACCGCATGCCGCTGCGGCCCGGCGAGACCCCGCAGATGAAGTCGGTGCGGTTCCGCACCCTGGGCTGCTACCCCCTGACCGGGGCGGTGGAGTCGACGGCGGCCACCCTGCCGGCGATCATCCAGGAGATGCTGCTCACCACCACATCGGAGCGCCAGGGCCGGGCCATCGACCACGACCAGGCCGCCTCGATGGAGAAGAAGAAGCAAGAGGGATACTTCTGATGACCGTGCAAGCCGCCGGGACCCACCAGTCGTCCCTCATCGCCGACGACATCGACGCCTATCTCCAGGCCCACCAGTACAAGAGCCTGCTGCGCTTCATCACCTGCGGCTCGGTGGACGACGGCAAGTCGACCCTGATCGGCCGGCTGCTCTATGACTCAAAGATGATCCTGGACGACCAGATGGCCGCCCTGGAGGCCGACTCCAAGCGGGTCGGCACCCAGGGCGGCGACATCGACTTCGCCCTCCTGGTGGATGGCCTGGCCGCCGAGCGCGAGCAGGGCATCACCATCGATGTGGCCTACCGCTTCTTCTCCACCGACAAGCGCAAGTTCATCGTCGCCGACACGCCGGGCCACGAGCAGTACACCCGCAACATGGTCACCGGCGCCTCGACCGCCGACGCCGCGGTGATCCTGATCGATGCGCGGCGCGGGGTGCTGACCCAGACCCGGCGGCACTCCTACCTCGTCAGTCTGCTGGGCATCCGCCACGTCATCCTGGCCATCAACAAGATGGACCTCGTGGACTGGAGCCAGGAGACCTACGACACCATCCTGGCCGAGTACCGCGCCTTCGCCGCCCAGATCGGCATCACCGACTTCACCGCCATCCCGATGTCGGCGCTGAAGGGCGACAACATCACCGAGCACTCAGAAGCCGCCCCCTGGTACGAGGGCCCGCCGCTGATGGCCCTGCTGGAGACCCTGCCGGTCGAGAACGACCTGCAGAGCCGGCCCTTCCGCATGCCGGTCCAATGGGTCAACCGCCCCAACCTGGACTTCCGCGGCTTCTCGGGCCTGATCTCCAGCGGCGTCATCAAGCCCGGCGACAGGATCAAGGCCCTGCCCTCGGGCCGCGAGAGCACCATCGAGCGCATCGTCACCTTCAACGGCGACCTCGATCAGGCCGTGGCCGGCCAGTCGGTGACCCTGACGCTGGCCACCGAGATCGACATCAGCCGCGGCGATGTCATCTCCATCGCCGGCAGCCCGCCGCCGGTGGCCGACCAGTTCGAGGCCACGGTGGTCTGGATGGACGACGAGGCCATGCTGCCGGGCCGGCCCTACCTGATGAAGGTCGGCGCCCGCACCGTCGGGGCCTCGATCACCGAGCCCAAGTACAAGGTCAACGTCAACACCATGGAGCACCTGGCCGCCAAGCGGCTGGAGCTCAACGAGATCGGGGTCTGCAACCTCAGCCTCGACGCCCCCATCGCCTTTGATCCCTATGCCGAGAACCGCGACCTCGGCGGCTTCATCCTCATCGACCGGATCTCCAACCGCACCGTGGCGGCCGGCATGATCCACTTCGCCCTGCGCCGCAGCCAGAACGTCCACTGGCAGGCCCTCGACGTCGACAGGGCGTCGCGCGCGGCGCTGAAGGGCCAGCGCGGCCGGGTCGTCTGGCTGACCGGCCTCTCAGGCTCGGGAAAGTCGACCATCGCCAACCTGGTGGAGAAGCGGCTCTACGCCGAGGGCCGCCACACCTATCTGCTGGACGGCGACAATGTCCGCCACGGCCTCAACCGCGATCTCGGCTTCACCGACGAGGACCGGGTGGAGAACATCCGCCGCGTCGCCGAGGTCTCCAAGCTGATGGCCGACGCCGGCCTGATCGTGCTGGTCTCCTTCATCTCCCCGTTCCGGGCCGAGCGCCGCCTGGCCCGCGATCTCCAGGCCGACGGCGACTTCGTCGAGGTCTTCATCGACACCCCCCTGGAGGTGGCCGAGCAGCGCGACGTCAAGGGCCTCTACAAGAAGGCCCGCGCCGGAGAGCTCAAGAACTTCACCGGCATCGACAGCCCCTATGAAGCGCCAGAAGCTGCTGAGATCGTCATCGACACCACCAAGACATCGCCGACGGAGGCCGCCGAGCAGATCACCGCCTGGCTGGAAGGCGAGCTGGACTACTCGATCTAGGAAGCTCTTCTCCTCTCCCACTTGTGGGAGAGGGTAGGGTGAGGGCTCTTTCTGAAGGTCCGTTGTTGCTCCGGCGTTGAGACGCGCAGCGCTGCTGCGCGCCCCCTCACCCGACCCTCTCGCCCTGAACGGGGAGCGGAGGAGCTATCGCCGCCCCGTATCGAGGAAGTCCCGCGCGGCGAAGCCCTCAGGCGGCGCGACCTCGACCACGGGATCGTCGCGGTCGTCGAATTCCAGGCGCAGGGCTCGGCTCATCACCGCGTGCATGTCGTAGAGACAGGTGATGTAGGTCAGCTCCAGGATCTGCTCGTCATCCAGGAAGGTCCGCAGCGCCGCGAACACCGCGTCGGCCACGCGCCCTCCCTGCAGCACCAGACAGTCGGCATAGGCCAGCACCACCCGCTCATTGGCGCTGTAGCAATCGGCCACCTGCCAGTTCGGA
>JAZKFM010000229.1:16798-36991 GCA_040386415.1 Pseudomonadota bacterium | reverse complement strand
TGGCTGGGGAACTAGGACTCGAACCTAGAACGACGGTACCAAAAACCGCTGTGTTACCATTACACCATTCCCCAGCAGGAACGGTCCAGCCAGGGGTTTCCCGGCGGGAGCGGGGGAAATAGCGCAGGCGACCCGGCGATGCAACGGCCCTGCGCCAGGCGCGGGAAGGCCGGCTTGCGGTGGTGAAGACCCTCCTCTATACGGGCGCTTCCCTAAAGTCGGAGTGTGGCTCAGTCTGGTAGAGCACCGCGTTCGGGACGCGGGGGTCGCAGGTTCGAATCCTGCCACTCCGACCAATTCCTTTCCCGCCTCTCGTTGCGCCCGAGACGTCCACCGGTGAGGCGGATCGCCGGCCCGACAGGTCAGTGCGCCTTTCAGAACGAGTCGTTCGACAGAATCCCCAGGTCAGCGCTGGCGGACACATCTGCGCAGAGTGTCACGGGCGACGAGGCCGTCCTTCCAGCTCATCCGGAAAACCTCCTGATCCTCGATCGAGACGGCGAACTCCTGCTTGTTCTCCATCCCTGACAGGGCCCCGTTCAGACTTGGCACAGCGAAGATCAAAGTGCCGACGCCCGGCATCTTGGGGCTGGCTGGAAGATTGTAGATCCGGACCGTGGCCGGGCGTTCATTGTTTTGCCTGAGGGTGGCCGTGATCTCCCTGAAGGCCGCGGGTTGAGGGATGTTCTTGCCCACAAACATGAGCAGTCCCCCCTCCCAGCGCTTATCGACGCCCGTGAGGGTGATGGAGCCCTGCAGGTTTGTGTAGGTCGCAGCGCAGAACTCTCCGGGTCCGGCGGCCTCGCGAGCCTAGTAATGATCCCAGGAGCCATTCACGTAGCGTATGAGGACGGGATCCTTGCGGAGCGCGTTGAGCTTCTCATCATCCTGGCGCTGCTGCTCGAGGTACTGCTCCTGCTCCGGCGTCAGGGTATAGTCCCGGGAGAGATAATAGGTCGGCCCATCGTGGGTCGACGCACTGATCCTGTCCTGAACCGAAGCGTCGAACTGCTGGGCGGACAGCTCACTCATGCCCTCGCTGTAAGACTGGGCGTTCGAAGGCGTGACGCCCGCGCAGAACGACAAGGCGCAGATGGCGCCCAGCCAGGACACGAAGCTCTGCGGGGCGCTGGGCTGAGGGGGCGGCATGGGCATGAACAGGCGCCTCTGAATCCGAAGGGGGACACCCGTCCTAGATGAATTCGGCTTTGCCCATAAGGGCCCCGGCCGAGGGTTGATGGCTCTCTTGGGGCGGCTCGACCAAGGCGATTGATGATCTTCGTCAAGACCGGCATGCGACGGCGACCAGCTCATCGGCCCTCTTCAAATCCGCAGACGACAACGCCCGCCGGCGGGCGGCGTGTCATCCTAGAACGCGTACTTCAGGCTGACTGTGTAGTTGCGCGGCGCGCCGTAGCGGTACTGATCGTAGAAGCCGATCTGGCTGTAATAGGTCTCGTCGGTGAGGTTCTCGATATTGGCCTGGACCGAAATCTGGTCGCTGACCTCGTAGCGCGCCATCAGGCTGACCAGGGTGAAGGCGGGCTGCTCCAGGCGGAACGGCAGGCCGGTGACCGAGTTGCGCGCGTCCGTGTAGTTCTTACTGCGCCAGTTGAGGCCGCCCCCCACGGTCAGCCGGTCCAGGGCGCCGGGCAGCCGATAGGTGGTGAACAGCTTCAGCAGCTGGCGCGGGTGGTCGGTGTTGACCTTCAGGCCCGTGGCGTCCTCGGCCTCAAAGATGCTGTAGCCGAAGCTGACGTTCCAGTTCTCCACCGGCTTGCCGATGGCCTCCAGCTCGAACCCCTCGCTCTTGGTCCCGGGCGCGGCGCGGGAGGCGACGGTGGGCGGGATCTTGCCCGGGACGAAGAAGCCGGTGTCGGGTTGGGCCAGATTGTCCTGCTTGATCTGGAAGAGAGCCAGGGAGGTCTGCAGGCGCTCGCCGAAGAAGGCGCTCTTCAGACCGATCTCGCGGCTCTGGCCGACGATGGGATCGAGGAAGGCGCCGTTGCGGTCCTGGGCGTCCTGGGGCTGGAAGATCTCCGTATAGCTCGCATAGAGCCGGTGCTGGTCGGTCAGGTCGTAAAGCAGGCCGGCATAGGGGACGAGCACGTTGTCGGCGCCGAAATCGAAGGCCGGGCTGTAGTTGACGCCGGTGCGCGTCCAGCTCGAGACCCGGCCGCCGACGATGACCTTCAGGGCGTCGGTGAGGTTGAGCCGGGTGGCGGCGTAGACGCCGGTCTGCTCGGTGTCCATGTCCACCGCCCGCACGGCCGTGGTGGAGAAGCCGGGGTGCGGGAACGATCCGTCCCAGGTTTTGAAGTTCCCCGGCGTCGGGAAGGTCAGGGCCGCGAAGGTGGAGGTCTCCAGCTTCTGCCGGGAATGCAGGGCGCCCAGGACGAATTCGTGCTCGCGGCCCAGAAGGCTGTAATCCCCCTGCAGCTGCACGTCGAAGCTGTTCTGGAGGCTCTCGCCGTCGTCCTTGAAGGGATAGGAGGACAGGCCAAGGCCGGTGGTCCGGTGAGGGCTGCCGAAGATATAGAGGATCTCGGTTTCCTCGGCGTTGCGCAGCCAGTTGTAGTTGAACGTCACCTCCCAGCCGTTGGCGAACCGGTGGGAGAGATTGGCGAAGATGTTCTGGTTGGTGGTCTTCCAATAGGCCCAGTCAGCCGAGGCCGACTTCGACCGGGGCCACTGCGCGAAGGCGCCGTCGGAATAGAAGGACGGTAGGGCCCCCCAGGCCGGGGCGGTGGGGTCCTCGTGCTGGTGGCTCGCGCCCACGGTCAGCAGGGTGTTGTCGGTGAGGTCGGCGTCGATGACGCCGTAAACCACCATCCGCTTGTCCTTGAAGAGATCGATGAAGTTCTCGCCGGTCTCGTACTTGGCCACGGCGCGGGCGCGCACGGCGCCGCCGGCGGTCAGGGGCCCGGCGAGGTCGGCCGAAAGCCGCCAGGTGTTCCAGCTGCCGAAGCCGGCGCTCACATAGCCTTCGAACTCTCTGCTCTGCGCGTGCTTGCGCACCAGGTTGATGGAGGCCGACGGATCGCCCGCCCCGGTCAGCAGGCCGGTGGCGCCGCGCACGATCTCGACCCGTTCGTAGATAGAGACGTCGGCCATGGTCTCGCCAGCGCCCCCCGCCAGGGTCCAGGCCAGGGGCACGCCGTCCACCTGGTAGTTGTTGATCTCGAAGCCGCGGGCGTTGAACGTGTTGCGCACGTCGTCCACCTCGTTGACCGAGACGCCCACCGTGTTGACGACGACGTCGGCCACGGTGTCGAGGTTCTGGTCGAGGATGCGCTGGGCGGTCACGACGCTCACCGACTGCGGCGTCTCGCGCAGGGAGAGGCCCAGGCCCGTGGCGGTGTCGATGCGCTCATCGATCGTATAGGCGCCGGTGACCACAAGCTCCTCGACGCTGACCGGCGCCTCGCGCCCCTGACCCGCTGTCTGCGCCATGGCCGGCGACGCCGAGATCGCCACCGCCGCGCTCGCCAGCAGCGTGCTCCTGAAATTCATGTGCCCCATCCTCTGAAATGCATCGCGCGACCGCGAAATGGCCCGACCGCGCGTCGCCGCTCTAACAGGGGTCGATTGCGAATGCAACTGACTCGCAATATTGGAATGGAACAGAGGGTCGGTGGGCTGGCGCGACAACGCGCCGCGCCAAGGATGGCCAAGCCCGGGACCGCGATTTCCGAAACATTAACCGTAGCGGTTCAGACCTGGGGCTGGCGTCGTGCGCAACGGCGCCGCTAGGCCATCCAGCGGGGAAGTTATGATGCAAGCGACCGGAGGTTTGCCGCACGTCGGCGCCGAGCTGATCTCCATCATGGCCGGCGGGCAGCAGTTCGCCATCGACATCATGTCGGTGCGCGAGATCCGCGGCTGGACCGCCTCCACCCCCCTGCCCCACGCGCCTTCCCACGTGCTGGGCATGATCAACCTGCGCGGGTCCATCCTGCCGGTGGTGGACCTGGCCTCGCGCCTGGGCCTGGGGATGGCGACGCCGAACCAGTCCTCCGTGGTGGTGGTCACCCAGATCCATGACCGCGAGGTCGGCCTGCTGGTGGACGCGGTCTGCGACATCCTCACGGTCACCGAGAACATGCTGCACGAGCCGCCGGACGTGGGCGCCGACCAGGTGCGGGAATTTGTCGACGCGGTGATGTCCACCGACGAGGGCATCGTCAGCCTGCTGTCCCTGGACAACGTCCTTCCCAAGTCCTTGGCGCTCGCCGCCTAGGACCAACCCGCAAATCGCGCGACCAAATCTCCCGCGCGGATTGCAGGGACTTCATTTGAACGAAACCCGTGGCCATATAAGGCTAAGCGACTTTCTCGCGCGGGATTCCCATGAAGCAGTTCCTGATCACCGCGGCCGGCGTTTTCGCGGGCCTGGTGCTGTTCCTCGTGGGCGTGCCCTTCCTGCTGATCGCCATGGCCGCCAGCGCCGCGCGGCCCGATGTGACCCCGGCCCGCGCGGTCCTGACCCTGGACCTGCGCCAGTCGCTGTCCGACCAGGACCCCTCCAATCCCCTGGCCGCCTTCGGCCGCAGGTCGATGTCGGTGATGTCGGTGATCGAGACCCTCCGCCACGCCGAGACCGACGGCAAGATCAAGGCTGTGCTGGTGCGCCTGCCCGAGGGCGGCATGGAGCCGGCTCAGGCCGACGAACTGCGCCTGGCCTTCAAGCACTTCCAGGCGGCCGGCAAGCCGATCCTCGCCCACAGCCAGGGGCTTTATCCCTCGGGCGTGATCACGGCCACCTACATGCTGGGCGCCTCGACGGGGAACCTGTGGATGCAGCCGGGCTCGTCGTTCCAGGTCACCGGCCTGGCCAGCGAGGAGGTCTTCTTCAAGCGGCTGTTCGACAAGTATGGCGTCAAGGCCGACTACGAGCAGCGCTATGAGTACAAGAACGCGGTCAACCCGTTCCTGCACGACGACTATACCGCCGCCCACAAGGAAGGGACCCTGTCCTGGATGGGCTCGGTCTACCGCACCGGCCTGACCACGGCGGCGCTCGACCGCAAGAAGAACCCCGCCGCCCTGCAGGCCTCCATCGAGGCCGGGCCGTATCTCGCCGAGGAGGCCGTGCGGCTGGGGCTGATCGACAAGGTCGGCCAGGTCAAGGAGGCGCAGACCGCGATCCTGGCCAAGGCCGGCGACGGCGCCAAGCTGGTGGAGTTCGACGACTACATGCGCGCCACCCACGACCGCAGCACCGGCTCTGGGCCCGCCATCGCCGTGATCGAGGGCGAGGGCGCGATCGTCACCGGCCAGGACGGCGCCCGCAACCCGTTCTCCGGCGGCTCGACCATCTTCTCCGACGATCTCTCCAAGGCGATCTACGACGCCGTGGACGACAAGAACGTCAAGGCCATCGTCCTGCGCGTCTCCTCGCCCGGCGGCTCGGACACGGCGTCCGAGCAGATCCTGGCGGCGGTGCGCGCGGCCAAGGCGGCCAAGAAGCCGGTGGTGGTCTCGATGGGGACCTACGCGGCCTCCGGCGGCTACTGGATCTCCTCCGAGGCCTCGGCCATCGTCGCCCAGCCCACGACGCTGACCGGCTCCATCGGCGTCTATGGCGGCAAGTTCGCCCTGGGTCCGGCTTTGGCCAAGTACGGCGTCGATGTGCGCGAGACCACGGTGGGCAGCCCCTATGCCGGCGCCTTCGGCATGGGCCAGGAGTTCTCCGCCAGCGACCAGGCCGCCTTCGCGGGCTGGATGGACAAGATCTACGCCAACTTCATCACCCGCGTGTCGCAAGGTCGGCGCCTGCCTGAAGCCCGGGTGCGCGAAATCGCCAAGGGCCGGGTCTGGACCGGAGCCCAGGCGCGTCAGCTGGGCCTCGTGGACGAGATCGGCGGCTTCTACCAGGCGGTGGACAAGGCCAAGGCCCTGGCCGACCTCAAGGGCGAGGTGCGGCTGAAGCGGATGACCCGGCAGAGCTCGCCCTTCGAAGCCCTGGAGAGTGCGCTCGGCGTGTCGGCCACCTCGCTGCAGACCCTGGCGGCGGCCGCCTGGATCCTGGGCGACCCGCGCGCCCAGAGCACACTGGACGGACTGGTGGACGAACGCCTACGCAGCGGCGGCAAGGCCGCCGTCCTGGCTCCGCAGCCGTTCTAGTCAGGTCGGCGGCGCCGAGCCGGGCAGGCCCACGACGGAAGGGGCCGCCTTGGCGCCCGTCTCGAACACCACCTCGCGGCGGCCGAAGTCGAGCTCGATGGTCTTGAAGTGACGCATGACATCCATGCCGATCAGGATGGCGGGCCGGTCCACCAGATCCCAGATCTTGAAGGTGTGGAGGTCGGCGAAGACGCAGGAGAGGTTGCCGATCCGCAGGCCTCCCAGGCGCAGCCCCGGCAGCCGCGCCAGGTCCCCTGAGACCGTCTGACCCGTGGCGCTCACCAGCTGCACCCGCAGGGTGCGCAGGGCCAGGCCCGGCTCCTGAATAAAGGCGGCGTCGCGCAGAGCCAGGTTGCCCACGGTCGACTGGGCGCCGGAGTCCAGGAAGGCGGTGATGGGCAGGCCGACGCCCACCTCGGCGTCGATGATCGTCAGCTGGCCGAAGCGGTAACGGGCGGGGACCACCACGATGTTGGGGTTGAACACCGGAGCCGACAGCCGGCCGGCGCCGCCGGTGGTCGCCGTGTGGCGGAAGCTGGAGTTCGAGGGAGCGATGTTGAAGCGGTTGCGCTCGAAGTCGAGCTGGACGTCGCGGCGGGTCAGGACATCGACCCCCAGCAGGCCGTCGGCGCCCAGGTTCCGGCGGGCCACCAGCGGCATGCGGATGCGCTTGGTGGCGACGCTGCCGACGGCCAGTTGGCGGACATGGACGGTCTCGGCGGGTTCCACCCCGGCGATGCCGTGGATGGCGGCCCTGCCGGCGCTGGGCAGGCCCAGGCCCTGGGCGGTCTCTATGGATAGCACCGAGTGGTTGGCGCCGGTGTCGACGACGAAGGTGAAGGGCCCCTTGCCCTCGATCATCACCGGGACGGTCATCCGCTGGACGGGGTCGAAACCCGCCTGCAGGACCGCCTCGTCAGTGAGGGGCGGCGCGGTGTCGGCGGGCGCCGGCGGCAGGGGCATGTCGGCCAGGTTCACCTGGATCATGCGGCGGGGACCGGGCAGGGCCGTGGCGCAGGCGGCCAGCGGGCCCGTCGCCGCCAGGCCCCCGATCAGGCCCCGCCGCGTCTGGTCGAAACCACTCATCTTGTCAGCGCCGCCCCCCTAGGCTGTTTGCCCAAGGCTAACGGATTTTCCGCACCCGGAGCGCGTCTTATTTTCGGTTGCACAGGCGCCGCGCGGCGCCTAGCCATAGCTCTTGTCTCGAGGAGCGCTCCCATGGCTCAACCGGTCGCCATCATCCGCAGCAAGCCCGACACCCTGGGGCCGGAGGTGCGCAAGTTCGCCCAGGCGCCGCTGCGCCAGACGGCGTTCCTCAACAGCGTGCCCAAGTGCGGCACCCACCTGCTGCGCAACATCGTCCGCATGTTCGTGCCCACAGAGCAGCATTACGATCGCGAGTTCATCCAGGTGCAGAACCTGCAGCAGCACATCGGGGCGCTGAACCCCGGTCGGCCGCAGTTCAGCGTGGGTCACGTGCTGTTCGCCGACATTTCCCTGATGGCCCTGAAGCACGCCAACCAGGTGATCTTGGTGCGCGACCCCTATGACTATGTGCTGGCGCGCGCGCGGTTCAGCCTGTCGGACCAGCTGGACCATCCCGAGCTCAACCCTCTGAAGAACGGGGCGGTCAGCGTCGAGCAGATGATGAACCTGATGATCTTCGGCATTCCGGGGAAGGGTCCGGCCCTGCGGGAGGCCTTCACCTTCCATGCGGTGGCCTGGCTGGGCACGGGCGCGCACCTGGTCCGCTACGAGGACATCGTGGCCCACCTGAAGGACCTCGCGGCCGCCGCGGCGGAGACCTATTTCCACGACCTGCTGGCCAAGTTCGGCATCGCCCTTACCGACGACTGGCGCGCCCGGGTTCGGGTGGGGTCGGCGCGGGAACACAGCGCCACCAGCCGCGAGAAGCTGTCGGTGGGCATGGCCCTGCCCGAGGTGCTGCCAGACGACCAGAAGCGGGCGGTGGACTTCACGGCGCCCGGCCTGCGCGAGCTGCTCGGCTACGCCTAGGACTGCGTCCGCGCGCCTGCCCCCCCTCTGCCGTCATGGCCGGGCTTGTCCCGGCCACCCAGGATCGCCGAGCCGCAGCAAGCTGTCTGGGCCTGCGCCATGCTGTCTGCGGACAGGCGGAGATCATGGGTCCTCGGGACAAGCCCGAGGATGACGGTGTGGCACGAAAAAGGGCGGCGGACCGAAGTCCGCCGCCCCAGTTTCGTTAGCTCAGGCTGGGCTTAGAAGCGCAGCTTGATGCCGCCGAACACCCGACGACCGACCACGTCGTAGGTGGACGGATCGGTGCCGGACTGAACGTTCGGCGCGTAGGTCTCGGCTTCCTTATTGAAGACGTTGTTCACGCCGAGCCTGAACTCGACATTGTCCGACAGCGCGTAGGTGCCGGCCAGGTCGAGGTACCAGACGGCGTCCGGACCCGTGAACTGGGTTTCACCTGGGAACTCGACGTTCAGGCGGTTTTCCATCGCCGCGATGTAGCGGGCGCGAGCGTCGAACTTGAAGTCACCCACCGAGTAGTTGGTGTTGATGGTGGCCTTCCAGTCCGGGAAGCTCGTGCCGAGGCCGGCACCGAAGTAGGAGACGGTGCCCGCGAAGTCGAGTTCCGGCACGCCGGAAATCGGGTCCTGTTGCTTGAACTCGATCACATGCGTCAGGACCGCGCCGATACGGACAGAGCCCCAGTTCGAAGGCGCACCGAACCATTCCAGGTCGAAGCCGTAATCGAACTGGAAGTCGATCCCGCTCGTCTTCTGCGTGCCGCCGTTGTCGCCGGTGAACTCGTTGTAGCCGTTGTTCGGGTTGTAGATCCAGAGGATGTCCCCGCCGACCCGGAGGATGCCGTCGCAGTTGCTGTTGGCGGCGCTGTAGGTCGGGTTGGTGCCATAGTAGTTGTAGCAGGCGGCAACGATCTGGTTGGGGGTCGGGGTCAGGATCGCGTCGTCGATCTTGACGTTGTAGTAGTCCACCGAGCCTTGCAGACGCGAGAGCCACTGGTTTTCCCACGGGGACTTCCAGACCAGGCCCGCGGTGAAGGTGGTGCCTTTTTCCGGCTTCAGGGCCTTGTTGCCGAGCACTTCGACGCCGATCTGCGAACCCGGGGTCTGCACGAAATTCCCAATCGCCGAACCGGAGACGCCACCGTTGAAGCCGGCGGTCTGGCAGAGCGCCGTGACCTGGGCCGCATTGGCGCCCTTACGGGCCTGGCTGGTGACCGAGCAGGGGTCGAAGTACTGAGGAGCCGAGCCACCGCCGGAGAACAGTTCCGAGAAGTTCGGGGCGCGGACCGAGCGCTGGTACGAAGCACGAGCGCGCAGGAGGTCGTTGACCTCCCAGTTCAACTCGGCCTTGTAGGCCCAGACGCCGTCCAGTTCGACCTTGTCGCCGGCGATCTTGTCGGCGAATTCGTTCTGGGAGTAACGGGCGCCGAGATTGAGTTCCAGGCTCTGGACATAAAGTTGATCCTTCACGAGCGGGATGGCGATTTCGCCAAACAGGTCCTTGAAGGAGTTGGTGCCCCGGTCGGGGTTCTGGGTGCCGAAGCCCGAGATGGGGCCGGAGGCCGAACCCGGATCGAAGTTGTATTCGAAGCCGCGATACTCCGCGCCGAGCACGATCTGGACGTCACCGGCGGGGAGGGTCCCGACCTTGCCGGTCACGAAGCCCTGGGCGATCTGCTGCGTCATGGCGGTGGACAGGGTGGTTCCGGTGGCTATGTAGGTACGGCAGGCGGCCGAGATCGGCTGACGGCCGAAGATGTTGAAGCCGCCGGCGCAGAGGCTGGCGCCGCCATCGGCCGCTTCGATCAGGGTCTGCAACTTTTGGGTCGCCACGTTCCCGGTCTGGGTCTGGTCGATTTCCGTGCGGCCTTCCGACACGGAGACTTCGAAGTCGAAGCCGGTGTCGCCCACCGGGCCCTTGAGGCCGGCCATGAAGGAGACAACGGTGTTTTCGTAGATCGACTGACGCAGGCCGAGGTCCAGGGTGCGCTGACGCATCCGGAAGGGCTCGGTGGCGCCGGCGCCGACCAGGGCCGGGTCATCACCCGTCCGCGAGTTCAGCAGGGTCCGCAGGTCTGTCGGGATGAAGGGGTTGGTGGGCGGGACCACCAACTGCTGGACGATCTGCGAACCCGGGGTGACCAGCGCCGACACGACATCCTGCGTACGGGCGGTGCTGATATTGCGGGTGTTGACGGTCGGGAACGGGGTCGGCGCCAGGGCGGTGGCGGCGGTGTACTCGGTCCAACCGGCCGAGGCGAAGAACTCGATGCCGTTGTCCAGCTCGTAGTTCACCTTCGTCATGAAGGAGTACCGGTCGAGCGGCAGGGTCAGGATGTTCACGAAGTCGAAGTTGTAGCTGTACAGGTCGGGGTACAGGCTTTGGTTCACCGCGCCGTCGATCGGGTACCTGAAATTCTGGACGTCCTGCGGGTTGTTGAACACGCCCTTGTAGAAGAGCGAACCGTTCATGTTGAAGCCAATGGTGCCCGAGGTCAGCGCGATCTGAGCCGGGGTCACGCCATAGCCGGCGAAGATGGTGTCCAGAGCGGCCTTGGTCGGGGCGTTGGTGTTGGCCCAGAACAGGGCGCCTTCCGGCAGGAAGGTCGTCGTCGCGGTGGCGTTCTGCGAGAAGGGACGCTGCGACTTGATCATCAGTTCGCGGTAGGAGCGGTCGAAGCCGAACACCGCGTTGCCCTTGCCGTCGGCGAAGTTGCCACCGATGGCGGCCGACAGTTGGTACTCTTCGGCGTCCCAGTACTCGGTGGAGTTCGAGTAGTTGGCGCGGATGTCGACGCCTTCGAAGTTGCGCTTCAGCTTGACGTTGACGGCGCCAGAGATGGCGTCGGCGCCGTAAGCCGCACCGGCGCCGCCAGTGATGACTTCGATGCTTTCGATCAGGGCCTGAGGGATGGTGTTCAGGTCAACCGTGAGGGTGTTGGACGACACCATCGGACGGCGACCGTCCACCAGCACCACGTTGCGGTTCGATCCCAGACCGCGAAGGTCGATGTTGGACTGGCCGCCGTTGCCGGGATTGTTGGAGGTGGTGGTTCCGGACGGGTTCACCTGCGGCAGGGTGTTCAGATAGGTGTCGAGCGTGATGTCCGAATTCGCCACCACCTGCTCGCCGGTGACGGTCGAGATCGGGCTGTTGGCCACGTAGTCCTGGCGCACGATCCGCGAACCGGTGACGACGACTTCGGTGACTTCAGCGTCTTGCGCGTAGGCCGCGCCGGCGGCGGCGAAGGCCGCACCGCAGATCATCGACGACGCCAGCAGGCGCGATCGCATGGAATTGGTTTTCAAGGTCTAGATCCTCCAGCGGCTCGACGGATCATTGCGATCGACGAGACCTGCTCCCCACAAAAATGGACTTTGTCCCAGAGCCGCATGCGGACCCGGTTACGTGGAGTTACGAAGGTTACGCGGTGACGGTCAACGACCATTACCGGCAGGCAATGTGAAGGGCCCGGACTGTCGCATTCTGGTCACAGATTACGCTAAGTCGCAGGGTCAGCGCAAAATTCGACCTTAAGGGGCCGTTTTTCACCGATTTCGCCCCCGCAACCCCAAGCTATTGTGGCGCTTCGGGGCACAGGTGACCTCATTTGATCGGCTAGGTTCCGCCGCAGGCCGGGCCCAAGGCCGCATTTCGCCTCATTTCGTCCCAGGCGATGTGACGCCGGGCCGCGTTTCCGGGCGCCGCTGACCCAAAACGAATCCCTGAGGTCAGCCGGCCGTCCGCGGCATGCAGAGCCAGCGCGACCGATGGTGGTCCACCAGGTTGTCCTTCCAGCCGGTGATCTTCGGCGAGACAAGGTTCTTGTTCACGTAGAAGAAGATCGGCGCGACGGTGGCGTCGTTCAGCATGATCTGCTCGGCCTGGGCGAGATAGCGCGCGCGCGCGTTCACGTCCGGCTCGTTGTCGGCCCGGGCCAGCAGGGCGTCGAAGACCGGATTCTTGTAGTCGCCATAGTTCTGCGACCCCGTGGAGGACTGCTGCAGATAGAGGAAGCTCATGGCGTCGTTGTAGTCGGCGATCCAGGCGGCGTCGGCCACCTGGAAGTCCCGCGAGCGATAGGCCGCGTAGGCGATCTGGGTCTCGTTCTGCATCAGGGCCGTGTCGACCCCCACGGCCTTCCAGTCGGCCTGGATCGCCGGCATGAACAACATCGGATCGGGGCTGTTGCGGTGCTTGATCTCGATCTTCAGCGGGTTCTTCGGGCCGTAGCCCGCCTCCGCCAGCAGGCGGCGGGCCTCCGCCTGACGCTTCTCCAGCGACCAGGTGGACCAGACCGGCGGCGCGGCGGGCGTGTAGTTCGCCACGCCTGGCGGCACGAAGGTATAGGCCGGGGTCTGGCCGCCGCGCAGCAGCTTGCCGGTGATGAACTCCCGGTCGATGGCCATGTCGAGGGCCAGGCGCACGCGCCTGTCCTTGAAGGCGGGCACCGAGGAGTTGAAGGCCAGGTAGGCGACGCCGAGATAGGTGTTGGTGTGGACGTATTCCGGCATCCGCTCGCGCAGGAAGGCGATGCGGTTGGACTGGATGTCGGCGTTCATGTCGAGTTCGCCGCGCAGGACGCGACGCTCGGCGCCGATGGCGTCATTGGTGGGATAGTAGTTGATCTGATCGATGCAGACGTTGGCCGCGTCAAAGAAACGCGGGTTCTTCACCACCCCGACGTGGTCCCCCAGGGTCCAGCTCTTCAGCATGTAGGGACCGTTGGAGACGTAGTGTCCCGGCTGACTCCAGGCGTCGCCCCACTTCTCCACCACGTGCTTGGGCACCGGCAGCATGGTCTGATGCTTGGCCACCTCGGTGATGTAGGGGGCCGGGTGCTCCAGGGTGATCTCCAGCACCCTGGGCGAGACGGCGCGCACGCCCAGTTCGGCGCCCGGCAGCTTGCCCTCGTTCACCGGCTGGGCGTTCTTGATGAAGTAGATCAGCGAGGCGTATTCGGCCGCGGTCTTCGGATCCAGGATGCGGCGCATTGAGAAGACAAAGTCGTCGGCGGTGACCGGGACCCCGTCGGACCAGACGGCGTCGCGCAGATAGAAGGTCCAGGTCTTGCCGTCGGGGCTGCTGGTCCATCGCTCGGCCATGCCGGGGATCGACTTGCCGTCCATGTCCGACGTCGTCAGCCCAACGATCATGTCGGAGATGATGCGGTCCTCCCAGGTGCCGGTGGACTTGTGCGGATCCAGGCTGGCGGGTTCGGACCCATTGCCCACCTGCAGGCAGATCTTTCCGGCCGGACAGGCCGGGCGCGAGACCTTCTGCGAGCAGCCGGCCATGGCCAGGACCGAAAAGGCGGCGAGCGCCAACATCATCGGCTTGCCGCGCGACCGCAGCGCCTTATCAATGCGGGATATCGAGATCATGGGGCCACGGATGACACAGTTTCCCACGCGCTTAAAGCTGGCGGCCCTCGGCATGGCCGCCTTCGCCCTCTCCGGCGCAGCGTCAGCCGCCGAGCCCCAGGCCGCAGCGCGCAACGCGACCTTCCAGAACCTGATCGACTGCAAGGGCAAGACCGACGCTTCCGAGCGGCTGGCCTGCTACGACGCCGCGGTCTCCAGCCTGGACGTGGCCGAGAAGCAGGGCGACATCGTGGTGGTGGACCGCGAGCAGGCCCGGGCCGCGCGCCGGCAGGCCTTCGGCTTCACCCTGCCCTCCATGGCCATGTTCGAGCGCGGCGAGAAGCCCGAGGATCTGGACCGGGTGGCCACCACCGTGGTCCGCGCCTATCAGGGCGGCGACCGCCGCTGGACCGTGGAGCTCGAGGGCGGCGCGGTCTGGGCCCAGAACGACAGCGAGACCCTGGCCCGCCCGCCCAAGGCGGGCTCCAAGGCCGAGATCCGCAAGGCGGCCTTGGGCTACTTCATGAACCTGGACGGCCAGCGCGCGGTGCGCGCCCGGCGGGTCAGGTAGCAGAGAACGGCCCGTCTCTCCTCGCGGGAGACGGAGTCCTGGTCACCGGTCCTTGGGATCGATCGCGTCGCGCAGGCCGTCGCCGATGAAGTTGAAGCTCATCAGGGTGACGACCATGGTCAGGGACGGGAAGACCAGCAGCCACCAGGCCAGTTCCATGTCCTGCGCGCCGCCGGCGATCAGGGTGCCCAGCGACGCCATGGGGGGCTGAACCCCCAGGCCCAGGAAGCTGAGGAAGCTCTCGGCCAGGATGACGGCCGGGATAGTCAGGGTCACATAGACCACCACCGGGCCCAGCAGGTTGGGCACGATGTGCTTGGTGATGATCGAGCCCTGGGTCAGGCCCGCCGCCCGGGCCGCCTCGACGAATTCCTTGTGCTTGAGCGACAGGGTCTGGCCGCGCACGATCCGGCTCATGGTCAGCCACTCCACCGCCCCGATGGCGATGAAGATCAGGATGATGTTGGAGCCGAAGGTCACCATCAGCAGGATGACGAAGAAGATGAAGGGCAGCGAATAGAGGACGTCGACGATGCGCATCATCACCTCGTCCACGACCCCGCCGACAAAGCCCGCCACCGCGCCCCAGGCGACGCCGATCACCAGGGAGACCAAGGTGGCGATGAGGCCGATGGCCAGGGAAACCCGAAGGCCCATCAACAGCCGGGCCAGCAGGTCGCGGCCGAGCGAGTCGGCGCCCAGCAGGTGACCGCCGGTCAGGGGCGCGGCCCAGACGTCGTTCTTGTTGATCTGGTCATAGGCGAAGGGGGTCACGGAGGGGCCGATCAGGGCCACCAGCACCAGGATGGCCAGCATGATCATGCCGCCCACCGCGCCCGAGTTGCGCAGCAGGCGCCGGCGCGCGTCGTCCCACAGGCTGCGACCCTTGACGGCGGTCTCCATGAGGGCCGCGCCTTCGCGCGAGCCGGGAGCGAGGATAGGAGTGCTCACGACAGCCTCACGCGGGGATCGAGGACCGCATAGAGCAGGTCGGCGACCAGGTTCAGGAACAGGATCAGGGCGGCGTAGAAGATCACCATGCCCATGACGACCGTGTAGTCGCGCTGCAGGGCGGAGATCACGAAGAACTTTCCGAGCCCCGGCAGGTTGAAGATCTTCTCCACCACCAGGGAGCCGGTGAGCAGGCCCGCGCAGGCGGGGCCGAGATAGCTCACCAGGGGCAGGATGGCGGCGCGCAGGGCGTGCTTGAACACCACCCGGTGGGCCGGAAGACCCTTGGCCCGGGCCGTGCGGACATAGTTGGACTGCAGCACCTCGATCATGCCCGCCCGGGTCAGGCGCGAGATGATGGCGATCTGGGGCAGGGCGAGCACGGTGATGGGCAGGATCAGGTTCTGGATCGCCCCGTCGTTCCACCCGCCGTTGGGCAGCCACTGCAGGATCGAGCCGAACAGCAGCACCAGCAGCGGCGCGGTGACGAAGGTGGGGATGCAGACCCCGATGATCGCCACCCCCATGACGCCGAAGTCCACCCAGCCGTTCTGCTTCAGGGCCGCCATGACGCCGAGCGTCACGCCGATGGCGCCGGCCAGGGTGATGGCCGAGAGGCCCAGGGTGAGGCTGACCTTGTAGTTCTCCTGAAGGATCTGCAGGACGGTCTTGTCCTTGTATTTCAGGGACGGGCCGAAATCGCCCTGCAGCACGCCCTTGAGGTAGTCGGCGTACTGCTCGCCCAGCGGCTTATCCATCCCGTACTTGGCCATGACGTTGGCCTCGATCTCGGGGGAGAGCTTGCGGTCCATGTCGAAGGGACTGCCGGGCGCCGCGCGCATCATGAAGAAGGCGAGCGTGACGACGAGGAACAGCGTCGGGATGGCCACGAGGAGTCGCCGGCCTATGAAACGCAACATGGATTTGGAAGCTCGAGGTGGAGGGCCATTTGACGGCCGGGCGTTGCGAAAGTTTCACCGCCCCCCGATGATGTCAACGAAGGGCCTCCTCCCACCTCAAGTGAAGTCAGACCATGACCGAATTCCGACGCGTCACCGACCAACTCTCCGTCAGCCCACAGATCGGGCTGGATGACCTGCAACGGGCCGCCGACCTGGGCTTCAAGCTGGTGATCAACAACCGTCCCGACGGCGAGGATCCGGCCCAGCCGAGCAGCGCCCAAGTCGAGGCCGCGGCCAAGGCGGCGGGGCTGCAATACGCCTACATCCCGGTGCGGGGCGGTCCGACCCAGGACCAGGTGGCGGAGGAGCGGTCGATCCTGGAGAACTCAGAGGGGCCGGTGCTGGCCTTCTGCCGGTCCGGCACCCGCTCGATCATCACCTGGTCGCTGGGGGAGGCCATGGACGGCGCCCGCTCGCGCGACGAACTGGTGGAGCTGGGTCATCAGGCCGGCTACGACCTCAATGGCGTCCTGCCCGCCTAGCCGGGATAGGAAATCGGCACGCGGACCGCGCCCAGCAGGGCCGGTTCGTCGGGCTCGCAGCTGGCCATGGTCAGAACCAGTTGCGCCGTCATGAGACACATCAGGGCGAAGACCACCCGCTGAAGCCGTTTTGAAACAAACATCACCGCCTGCGCCGCCATAACCGCCTCACAATCCTGAACTGAGGCGACGCAGCGCAAGAAGGAGACCGCCCGATGATTCCCTATGTCCGCGAGATCAAGTTCGACTACGGCAAGGCCGACCAGGTCTCGCCGCTGATCCGGCGGGTGGTGGCCAACAATCCCGGCCCCTTCACCTATCTGGGCACCGGCACCTACATCATCGGCCGCGGCGAGGTGGCGGTGATCGACCCCGGCCCGGACATGGACGACCATCTGGAGGCCATCCTGGGCGCCCTGGAGCCGGGCGAAAAGATCACCCACATCCTGATCACCCACCACCACTCCGACCACTCACCCCTGGCGGGGCCGCTGAAGGCGCGGACCGGGGCGACCATCTACGGCTGCGCCGTGGCCGAGATCCCGGTGGACGACAGCGGCGTTCGGATGGAGGCCGGCGCGGACTTCGGCTTTTCGCCGGACGTCAGCCTGTGCGGCGGCGGCCAGGTGCTGGAGGGGCCCGGCTGGACCCTGGAGGCGATCGCCACCCCCGGCCACACCTCCAACCACATCTGCTTTGCGCTGAAGCAAGAGAACGCGCTGTTCTCCGGCGACCACATCATGGGCTGGTCAACCACGGTGATCACGCCGCCGGACGGCGACATGACCGACTACATGGACAGCCTGGACCTGGTGAAGGCCCGCGACTTCTCGGTGCTATGGCCGACTCACGGGCCGCCGGTCACCGAGGTGGCGCCGTTCATCGACGCCTATATCGCCCACCGCCGCGCCCGGGAGGCCCAGGTGCTGAAGGCGGTGACCGAGGGCCACGGCAGGATTCGCGAGATGGTGCCGGTGCTCTATGCCGACGTCGATCCCAGGCTGCATCCTGCGGCGGCGCGCTCGGTGCTGGGCCACATGATCGACCTGGTGAAGCGGGGCCTGGTGACTACCGACGGCAAGCCCGGCCCCGACAGCGACTACCGCCCCGCCTGACGCCGAACTCAGGCCGCCTTGCGCTGAACGGTCTCCGCCGGCTCCGCCTGAGGGGCCGGCGCGGCCTCCTGGCGCTTGCTGGGCACGGCGTTGGAATAGAGGGCGCCGAAGCCCAGGACGAGGATGAAGCTCAGGAAGGCGGTGATCACGCCGCCGAGATAGATCTGTTGGATCAGGCTGATGTCAGGCATTGGGGTCTCCTTTGACCCCAATCTGGCGGACCGGACGGCGGCTTCCTTGAGCTAGATCAAGTCGGCGGCGGCGCCGGGCGGTGGGCGCTTACGCGCCGGCCTCGGCCGACAGATCCAGGACCTGCGCTTCCTCGCGGATGGAGAGCGGCAGGTGGATCAGGCATCTCAGGCCGGACGGATTGTACTGCACCTCCGCCCTCCCCCCGTTCTCCTCGGCGAAGGTGCGGGCCAGGAGCCGGGTTCCGAAACCTCGCCGGGTGGGGATCGCCACCGCGGGCCCGCATGCTCCTCCCAGAGGAAGGTCAGGTGCCGGCCGCCGGCGCCGTCGTGGGCCAGGTTCCAGTCAATCCGCACCGCCCCGCCGGGGCTGGTCAGCGATCCGTACTTCAGGGCGTTGGTGGCGAGTTCATGCAGGGCCAGGGCCATGGAGACGGCCTGCGGCGGGCTTAGCCGCACGTCGGGGCCATCGAAGGCGATGCGGCTCTCGCCGCCGGCGTGGGGGGCCAGCGCCTTGCGCACGATGGTGTGCAGATCAGCCCCCGCCCAGTTCTCGTCCACCAGCACCCGGTGGGCCTCAGAGAGCGTCAGCAGCCGGCCGGCCAGGTCGCCGCGAGTCTCGCGGCTGACCTCCCTGCCCCGCAGGGTCTGCTCGGCGATGGATTGCACGGTGGCCAGGGTGTTGTTGATCCGGTGGTTCAGCTCGTTGAGCAGCAGCACCCGCTGCTCGTCGGCCCGCTTGGCGGCGGTCTCGTCGCGCATGACCTTGAGCAGGCAGGTCAGGTCCGGGTCGCGCATCAGCATCGTCATGCCGTTGGCCCAGAAGCGACCGCCGTCCTTGCCCACGTGCCAGCGGGAATCCTCGGCCCGTCCATCGCGCAGGGTGGTCTCGATCTCGATCTTGTCCTCCCTGGCAGAGAGATCGGACGCGGTGAAGAGCAGGGAGAAGTTCGATCCGACGATCTCGGCCTCGGTGTAGCCGGTCATGCGCTCGGCGCCCGGGCTCCAGGAGGTGATGGTCCCGTCGAATTCCATCGTCAGGATGGCGTATTCGACGGCGTGCTCGATGATCGCCGCCGCGAGCCGGTTATCGCGAATGTCGATCCGTCGCGGGGGCTGAAGGGTCATTGGCGTCCAGGGGGGCGAGCGTTGCGTCGCTCCAACGAGCCGCCTCCCCATTCGTTGCGCCCTCGAGCCCTTCCATTGGCCGCCGCCCCGAAATCCCGCCGCCGATCAGCTCCGCATCGCCCCGATCAGCTCCGTCACCCGGGCGCAGTTGGCGCCGAGGTCAGAGACCGGAACGCGGCCGATGGCGCGGACATCGATGCGCGAACCCTGCGGCGCGGGCAGGACGCGGACCACGACGTCGTTCTTCAGCCCGAAGGCCAGGCTGCGGCCGGTGGCCTCGAGACGGCCCGAGGCGGGATCGTCGGTGACCAGGGCCAGGCCCGCCTGTTCGACGGCGGCCTTGGCCTGGGCGTAGGCCTGCCCCGGCGCCTGGGCCAGGACCAGCGGCCGGGCCTCGGCGCAGGTCTCGGCGTTAATGTCGGCGATGCGGCGACCGGCATAGGCGAAGGAGTCCATGGGCCGCATCGGATCAGCCTCCACCATGATCGCGTCGGGGCCCCGCTCGCGCATCATCTTCTGGGAGAAGGTCAGCGGCATGGTCCAGTCGGTGGAGACGTCATTGATGGGCGGGTTGGTGATCTGGGCCTGACGGGCCCAGAGATAGCCGCCGAAGGTCGCGCCGCAGAGGATCAGCACCATCAGGGCGCGGGCCCAGTAGCGGCCGAAGCCTGCGAACAGGGCGATGATGATTCCCAGCAGGCCGGCGGCCACAGCGATCATGGTCACCTTGGGCGCCCATTCGAGCGCGATGACCCCCAGGCCGGTCTTCCAGTCCATCAGGCCGTAGCGTGTGCCCAGCATGCCGGCGCCCACCATCAGGGCCGGCGTCAGGGCCACCAGGGTGGCCAGGTTCAGATAGAAGCCCGCGAACCCGTCGCCCTTGCGCTTCTTCGTCCGGCGCGGGACCAGGGGCGTCGCCAAGGACTCCCCGTCCGACGGCGAGCCGAAGGTCAGGGGCGCGTAGGTTTCCGGCGCGGGGATATCGGCGGCGCGCGTCTCGGACGCGGGCTCAGCGGGAAAAGGGGCGATGGCCTCCGCCTGGGCCTCCACGGCCGGGGTCTCGTCCAGGGTCGGCGTCAGGACGGTGAGGCCCGAATAGCTCTCTTCCTGGGTGGGCTTGGCCGCGGGAGACCATCCGGCGTGGTCCTCCTGCGGCGCGGGCTCGGCCGCTGTCCAGCGCCAGGGCAGTGCGTTCGCGCGCCACACGCCGCCCAACACCTTCAGCCGCAGCACACGCTGCGCGCCGGGCCAGCGCGCACGTGACGCATCGTCCCAGAGCAACTCGGCGTGG
>JAZKFM010000229.1:5590-16788 GCA_040386415.1 Pseudomonadota bacterium | reverse complement strand
GGGCGTGGACCTCCGGTTCGGAGGGGGTCTCAGGCTCCGGAGCGTAGATCTTGGGCTCGGGTGGCGCGGCCAGGGCGATGGTGGAGGCGGCCGCCGCAGCGGCGGTCGGCAGGACATAGTCGGCCATCCGGGTGCGGATCAGCTTCTTGTCGATCTTGCCGGTGGCGCCCAGGGGGATGTCTTCGACGAAGACCACGTCGTCGGGCATCCACCACTTGGCGATCTTGCCTTCCAGGAACTGGAGGAACTCCTCCTTGGTGGCCTGCTGGCCAGGGCGCAGCTTGACCAGCAGCAGGGGCCGCTCGTCCCACTTGGGGTGGGCCATGCCGATGACGGCCGCCAGCTCGGCCTTGGGATGGCCAGCGGCGATGTTCTCGATCTCGATGGTGCTGATCCACTCGCCGCCGGACTTGATGACGTCCTTGGCGCGGTCGGTGATCTGCATGAAGCCGTGCTCGTCCAGGGTGGCGACGTCGCCGGTGTCGAAGAAGCCCTGGTCGTCGAGGATGTGGCCGCCGTCGCCCTTGAAGTACTCGCCCACCACGAACGGGCCCTTCACCAGCAGCTTGCCGAAGGTGTGGCCGTCGCGGGGCAGGTCCTGGCCCTCGTCATTGGTGAGCCGCAGGTCGATGCCCAGCGGCGGGCGGCCCTGCTTCAGCTGGAACCGAAGCTGAGCCTCGTCGTCCATGGCGGCGATCTTGTGGTTCGGCGTGGCCTGGGTGCCGAGCGGCGAGGTCTCTGTCATGCCCCAGGCATGGGTGACGGCCACGCCGTACTCGTCGCGGAAGGCCCGCACGATGGCCTCGGGCACGGCCGAGCCGCCGATGACGACGCGCTTGAGGCTGTTAAGGGTCCCGTTGGTGTCGCGCAGGTGGGTCAGCAGCATCTGCCAGACCGTGGGCACGGCGGCCGAGAAGGTGACCTGCTCGCTCTCCAGCAGTTCGTGGATCGAAGCGCCGTCCAGCTTGGCGCCGGGCATCACCAGCTTGGCCCCCACGGCGGGGGCGGAGAAGGCCACGCCCCAGGCGTTGGCGTGGAACATCGGCACCACCGGCAGGACGGTGTCGGTCGCCCCGATGCCGAGCACGTCGGCGCCCATGGTCACCAGGGTGTGCAGGAAGTTGGAGCGGTGGGTGTAGAGCACACCCTTCGGATTGCCCGTCGTGCCCGAGGTGTAGCAGAGGCCCGCCGGCGAATTCTCGTCGAAGCCGCCCCAGACGGCGTCCTCGGACACCTGGCTCAGCAGGCTCTCATAGGAATGGGCGCCGGGCAGGTCGGCGGTCATGTGGGCGTCGTCGGTGAAGACGATGATGTGCTGGACGGTGGGGATCTGGTCGCGGATCGCGGCCAGGATCGGCAGGAAGGTCAGGTCGGTGAAGATGACCTTATCTTCGGCGTGGTTGATGATGTAGACGAGCTGCTCGGAGAACAGCCGCGGGTTGAGGGTGTGGCAGACCGCCCCCATCCCCATGATCCCGTACCAGGCCTCGATGTGCCGGGCGGTGTTCCAGGCGAGCGTCGCGACGCGGTCGCCCGGCTGGATGTTCAGCCCCCTCAGGACGTTGGAGACGCGCTTGGCCCGCGCATGGACCTGCGCATAGGTGGTGCGCACCATGGGGCCTTCGACGGAGCGCGAGACGATCTCGCGGTCGCCGTGCCAGGACTTGGCGTGATCGATGATCCGGTCGACCGTCAGCGGCCAGTCCTGCATCCTGCCTTGCATCGAAAAGCGTCCTCCACTGCGGCCTCTGAACGGGCGCGCGACAGGCTAGATTTTGCCGGGCTCCGACGCAACGCCGCGCCCTTCTGACGCGAGGGTTTTGGTGAAGAATTGCGTCAGACGTGCGAGGCCGGCCAGCGCCCGGTGCCGACATTGTCGATCAGCAGGCCGGTGAGGGTGCGATCGGTGTGCTGGGCGCGCCAGGTGAGCATGGCCTGGGCGTGGGCCAGGATGACACCGGTGTCGGTGACCGGCGTGCGCCAGGTGGGGTCGGCGGCGAGGTCGAAACACAGCCAGGCGCCGTCGCCGAACTGGACATAGGCGGCCGCCTCAGAGCGCAGCACCGCCAGGTTCTGCTGCTCCAGCCGCCGGTCCCACGGCCAGGCCTGGACGCCCTTGGCGATGTTGGAGCCGCGCCAGTCGAACTCCCAGTGGGCGGCCGCGCGCCAGTGCGGCGGGTCCTCCCCCGCAAGGAAGGGCGTCAGCGGCAGGCCATCGCACTGGTCGGGGACCGGCAGGCCCATGGCCTCGCAGAGGGTGGGCAGGACATCGACGTTCTCGGTGAAACGCTCCACCACCGCGCCGTGGGCGCCGGGCCGGCGCGGGTCCCGGACGATGTTCAGGATGTGGTAGCTCGCCTCGAAGAACCCAGCCTTCTGGATCAGGCCGTGGTCGCCCAGTTGCTCGCCGTGATCGGCGGTGACGACGATGAAGGTGTCCTCCCACTGGCCGGACGCCTCCAGCGCCGCCCACAGGCGCCCGAGCTGGTGATCCACCTCGCTGACCATGCCGAAGTACTGGGCCTGGAGCTGCGCCATCTCGATCGGGTTGTCGGGCGCGCCGATGGCGCGGCGCAGGCCGTCGTGCAGGCGGTGGCGGTGCTCGGCGGGCGCGATCGGCGGCGCCATCTCGGCGGGATCGTACATCGTCGCGAAACGCCCCGCCGCGCCATAGGGCGGGTGCGGGCGAAGCTGGGACAGGTGAGCAAACCAGGGCCCTTCCTGGGCCGCGATCCAGTCCAGTAGGACGTCAGTGTGATAGCCTGACAGGCTGTGCTCGGCGGGCCGGGAGGGCTCGCCGCCTACCGCGCCCTCATAGTCGTCTGGGACCTGATACCCCAGGCCGCGCAGCCAATGGATCCACACTCCGGGATCGTGGGTGACGAAGTTCAGGCCCACCTCGAAGCCCGGCAGGACCCCCTCCCAGGACTTGAAGCGCGGGTCGTCGGGGCCGCTGGCGTCTCGGGGGTCCACCGCCTGGTCGGTGTAGCCGAACAGGGTGGGCGTGTAGCCGGCCCTGCGCGCGGCCTTGGCCACATTGTCCCACCGCCGGTCCAGGGGCGTGCCGTTCGCCACCACCCGATGATTGAGCTGGTAGGTCCCGGTGTAGAGGCTCGCCCGGCCCGGACTGCAGGGAGCCGCCTGGCTGTAGTGGCGGGCGAATCGCACGCCTTGGCGGGCCAACCTGTCGAGGTGCGGCGTCTTTACGATCGGATGGCCGGCGCAGGCCAGGGCGTCGCCGCGGAACTGGTCGAGGGTGATGAAGAGGATGTTCACGACGCGTAGAATGGGCGCAGCTTCACCGCGAAGGGAAGCGGAGCTTGTCCTGCGAGGCCAGTCCTCGCAGGCGCTAGACCATCGCGGTGCGGAGGGACGGGGCGGCGGGCGGCGGGGCGGGCGGGGTGTGCCGGCGGAACTGGCGGGCCACGCGCTCCAGCACATCGGCGCCGCTGAAGGGCTTGGTCAAGCAATCGCGGGCGCCGAGCTTCACCGCCCGCTGGATGTCCTCGGCGGACAGTTTCTTGCCCATCACCAGCACCGGAAAGTGGATCCCCTCGCCCCGCGGGTTGAGCGCGCGCAACACGTCGAAGCCGTCCATCTCCGGCAGGTTCAGCTCCAGGAGCATGGCGGCCGGACGCGCGGTCTTCACGGTCTCCAGGGCCGAGGCTCCGGTGCGGGCGACAAAGGCATGGCTGCCGGCGAGATCGAAGCGGATCTGCAGCAGTTCCAGCACGGTGCGGTCGACGTCGCAGATCAGGATCCTGCGGCCCTGGCTCTCGAGGTTCATAGGTGCGCGCCTCTTTTTGGCGGGACGGAGGGGTCAGAACAGGTCAAGGTCGCCCGCCTCGTCGCCGTCATTGATGCCCTTCTCCTCGCCCCCCAGGGCGCTGAACATGCGGTCAGCCAGGGCGCCCAAGGTCAGCCCCCCGAGCGCGTCCTCCACCGAGGCTGTCACCTCCTCAGGGATTCCCGCGCTGAGGTGACGGGCGAAGGTCGAGAGACTGGTGAGCTGCTGGCCCAGCAGATCAACCGTGTGCATCCCCTCCACCAGCTTCTCGCGGTGTTCCGGAGGCAGGATGGTCATCAGTTCGCCGATCAGGACGTCGAGCTTCATGCAGCGGGCGCCGGCCAGTTCGATCTCCCAGGCCAGGACTCCCACCATGTTGGACACGCTTGCCTCCAACACTTCCGTGGTCTGTAGCTTCGCGCTCATAACACCGATCTCCGAACTGCCAGATCGGACCCTGAGGCGCCGTGGCTAACGGATCGTGAAGCCCGAGGCGGTACGACGACCTCCCAAAGGGTCAGGCCCGCGCCCCGGCGCTCAGGCGCGAGCGTAGCGGACCGACCAGGCCTCGGCGGAGTCCTCGGCGGGGCCTGACGCATCGACGTGGGTCCAGGTCACCTCGCCGATGTCGCGGTCGAGTTGCATCTGCAGCGTCGCCTGGGTGGCGTCCGAGGCGTCGCCAGTGCGGCCGTCGATGCGCTGGGCCAGAATCTCGGGCGCGGCCTCAAGCCAGACGCCGTGGAAAGCGACACCCAGCTCGGCGGCTAGCGCCTCGGCGCGGGTGCGCAGGTCCGGCGCTATGAAGGTGGCGTCCAGGACGACGGCGCGTCCGGCGGCCAGCAGGGCGCGGGCATCGGCGAACATCGTGTCGTAGACGTCCTGGTAGAAGGCCGGAGAATAGACGGCGCTGGAGAGCCTGGCGTCCGGGGCCACCCCCAGCAGGCGCTTGCGGATCTCATCGGTGCGCAGAACCACCGCGCCGGGCGAGGCGCCCAGGCCCGGCGCGATCAGGCGGGCGAAGGTGGACTTGCCGGTGCCGGAGAGCCCGCCCACCGCCGCCAGGCTGGGCGCCGCCGGTGTCAGATGGGCGATGGCGGCGTCGAGATAGGCGACGGCGCCCGCATCGTCGCCGCTATAGGCGCAGACATGGGCGCGGACGGCGGCCCGGACCGACAGCATCAGCGGCAGGGCGGCCATGCCGGCCCGCAGGTCATCGCCCCAGCCCCGGGCGGCCTGGTCCAAATAGGCAGACAGGACGCGGACGGCGGCGTCGGAGCGCCGGCGGAACTGCAGGTCCATCAGCAGGAAGGCCAGGTCGTACTGGACGTCGATCTCCGACAGCACGTCGTTGAACTCGATGCAGTCGAACAGGATGGGGCGGCCATCCTCCAGCAGGATGTTCCCGAGGTGCAGGTCGCCGTGGCAGTGGCGGCCGAAGCCGGCGGCGCGGCGGGCGTCCAGCAGGGGCTCCAGGCGGTGGTACTCGGCGTCCGTGGCGGCAGCCGCCTGCTCGACGCGCTCCGCGCCCAGGCGGGCGGCCAGGCCCCGCAGCAGTTGGGCGTTGGAATCGATGGTGTATTTCAGCGCCTTGCCGCCGCCGCCATTGGGACGGACGGGCGCCTCGGCATGGAAGCCGGCCACGGTGCGGCCCAGCGCGTCGGCCAGCGCCCCGTCCACCGCCCAGGGCTGGGCGGCCAGGACCGCATGCTCGTCGAAGCGGCGCATCTCCAGGGCGAACTCGACGGTCTCGCCGCCGCCGTCCAGCTCCAGGCCGCCGTCCGCCGCCCGCGTCACCCTGCGGACCGCGCGATAGATGTCCGAGGCCGCCGCGCGGTTGAAGCTCAGCTCACGCTCCAGCGCCCAGTGGCGCAGGTCCAGGGTGGAATAGTCGAGATAGCCCAGCTCCACCCGGCGCTTGACCTTGAAGGCCTGGTCACCGGCCAGATAGACCCGGGCGCAGGCGGTCTCGATGGCGCGGTCGGCCTTGGCCTCGAACCAGGCGGCGACCTCGGCTTCCTGCGGATCGGTCAAGGATAGAGCCGCTGGGTGGTCCAGCCCGAGCCCTCGCGGACGAAGACCAGGCGCTCGTGCAGGCGGAAGGGACGGTCGCGCCAGAACTCGAGGCTGTGCGGGGTGATGCGGAAGCCGCGCCAATGCGGCGGGCGCGGCACCTTGCCGAGGCCGAACTTCAGCCCGTACTCGGCGATGCGCTTTTCCAGGGCCAGGCGGTCGGGCAGAGCCTGCGACTGCTGGGAGGCCCAGCCGCCGATCTGGGCGGGCTTGGCGCGGGTCGCCCAATAGGCGTCAGCCTCGGCCTCGGAGACGTGGGAGACGGGGCCCCGCACACGGACCTGGCGGCGCAAGGACTTCCAGTGGAACAGCAGGGCGGCCTGAGGATTGGCGGCGATCTCCTGGCCCTTGGCGCTCTGTTCGTTGGAATAGAAGACGAACCCGCGCTCGTCGGCGTCCTTCAGCAGCACCATGCGCACGTCGGGAAGGCCGTCGGCGTCGGCGGTGGCGAGCGCCATGGCGTTGGCGTCGTTGAGCTCCTTGCCCAGGGCCTCCGTCAGCCAGGTGTTGAAGAGCGCGATCGGGTCCTCCTCCGACAACAGCGGAAGCGGCGCGGCCTCCGTGACGCTGCGGACGTAGTCGTCCTCGGTCGGCGAGGCGGGGATGGCGGGCTTGTCGGTCATGGCTCCGCATATAGCGCAGCGGGTTTCCGGCGTCAGGGCTTAACCCCCCATTGACCGTGTCTTCCTAAAACTGTCGCCGATGGCCGGTGCGACCCCCACGACGATGAACGCGAAGCAGGCGCGCGAGGTGCTGGGCGCAGGCCCCCTCGCCGGCCCCGCCGAACTGCGCCGCGCCTTCCGCGAGGCCGCCAAGCGCGCACACCCGGACCGCAAGGGCGGCGACGCCGAACGCTTCCGGCAGGTGGTGGAGGCCTATCACATCCTGCAGACCGCCCCGGTCCCCCGCGACCGGGTCAGCCAGCCGCCGGCCACGGTCAGCCGCCCCATGGTCAGCTCGCCGACCCTTTCGGTCCCGCCCCTGATCGCCATGACCGGCGGCAAGGTGGAGCACCGCCTGCCCGACGGCCGCCGGGTGAAGATCGACCTGCCGGCCGGCATGCGGGCCGGCGACACCGTCCGCGTGGGCGAGGCCGAGCTGGAGGTCGCCATCCGCGGCGACGGGGAGATGCTGGTGCGGGGCGACGACCTCTGGATCACCGTGAAGATCGAGCCGCGCCTGCTGGCCGAGGGCGGCCGCATCGGGGTGGAGACGCCGCTGGGCCGGCGCATCGTCTGGCTGACCAAGAAGGCGGGAGAGCGGGGTCTGATCCGCCTGGTGGGCCAGGGCCTGCCGACACGGGGCCGCCACCGCCAGGGCCACCTGTTCCTGCGCCTGGCCGCCGACAGCGCCACCGGGGATTCCGCCGCCCGCGCCCAACTCCGCCGCTTCGCCGCCGCCTGGGCGGCCTAGCCATAGTCCCGGCGCGCAGTTAGAAGCGCCGGCATGTCGCACAACAGCTTCGGCCATCTGTTCCGCGTGACCACCTGGGGCGAGAGCCATGGTCCGGCCCTGGGCTGCGTCGTCGACGGCTGCCCGCCCAACATCAAGCTGACCGCCGAAGAAGTTCAGGTCTGGCTGGACAAGCGGCGTCCCGGCCAGGGCAAGTTCGTCACTCAGCGGCAGGAGCCGGATGCGGTGAAGATCCTGTCGGGCGTGTTCGCCGACGAGCGGACCGACGGCCAGGTCACCACCGGAACGCCGATCTCGATGATCATCGAGAATGTCGACCAGCGCAGCCGGGACTATTCCGAGATCGCCCAGGCCTTCCGCCCCGGTCATGCCGACTACGCCTATTTCGCCAAGTACGGGGTGCGGGACTATCGCGGCGGCGGACGGGCCTCGGCCCGTGAGACCGCCGCCCGAGTCGCCGCCGGCGCCGTGGCCCGCAAGATCCTCGATGGCGTGACCATCCGCGGCGCCGTGGTGCAGATCGGGCCGCACGCCATCGACCGCTCGCGCTTCGACTGGGACCAGACGACCGAGAACCCCTTCTGGTGTCCCGACCCCGCGATGGTGTCGGTCTGGGAAGAACACCTGGAGACCGTGCGCAAGTCGGGCTCCTCCACCGGCGCCATTGTCGAGGTGGAGGCCACGGGCGTGCCCGCCGGCTGGGGCGCGCCGATCTATGGCAAGCTGGACGCCGAACTGGCCGGGGCCCTGATGTCGATCAACGCCGCCAAGGGCGTGGAGGTCGGCGCGGGCTTCGCCTCGGCCGCCTTCTCCGGCGAGGAGAACGCCGACGAGATGCGCATGGGCAATGAGGGGCCGCTCTTCCTGTCCAACAGCGCCGGCGGCATCCTGGGGGGCATCTCCACAGGACAATCGGTGGTGGCGCGCGTGGCGTTCAAGCCCACCTCCTCCATCCTCTCCCTGCGCCAGTCCATCAACGAGGCTGGCGAGGACATCGACCTGCGCACGAAGGGCCGCCACGACCCCTGCGTCGGCCTGCGCGCGGTCCCGGTGGTGGAGGCGATGACCGCCTGCGTCCTGGCCGACGCCTTCCTGCGGCACCGGGCCCAAACGGGTGGCGGAGCCCACTTACCCGGCAAAGTAGCAGACCGCTGACGCTTAGCGTCACTGCAGGGTGCTGCGCGCCCTCTCACGCTCCGAATTGTTTTGTTCTGTCAGGGATTATTGCCCGTTGACCGAACGCGTTCGACGCCGGTATCTGAGCGCCTTCCGCGCCGTCGATCACGACCCCCCCATCGACGCAACGCCAGTTTTCTAGGTTAGATTGTAGGGCGAACACCAACCCCGTGCGGCTTGAAGTCCTCAAGATCCTGATCGTGGACGACAACCACCACATGCGGGTGCTGTTGTCCGAAGTGCTGCGCGCCGTGGGCCTGCAGAACATCTATGAGGCCGGCGACGGGGCCGAGGCGCTGCAGCAGATGCGCGCCCATCCCATCGATATCGTCATGACCGACCTGGCCATGGAGCCCCTGGACGGCATCGACTTCGTGCGGCTGCTGCGCAATTCCCCCGACAGCCCCAACCAGATGGCGCCGGTCATCATGATCACCGGCCACTCCACCATGCGCCGGATCAGCGAGGCCCGCGACGTGGGGGTCAACGAGTTCCTGGCCAAGCCGCTCACCGCGCGCGGCGTGCTGGACCGGCTGCAGAAGATCATCGACCACCCGCGCCCCTATGTGCGGACCGACGACTATTTCGGCCCCGACCGCCGCCGCAAGGTGGACCCGAAGTACGATGGTCCGCGCCGCCGCGCCGCCGACGGGCCTGCGCCCCGGGCGCTCAGGCTCTAGAGACCTTCTGACCGGCTGGCGCCGCCCTCGCCACCATTTGGTATCAATTGCAGGTTAACCCTGACGGACCATCCGGGGACCCAGCATGACCATTGTCCGCACCGCCGCCACCGCCGCCCTTCTCGCCGCGCTCGGCCTCTCCCAGGCCGGGTGCATCGCCATGGCCGCCGGCGCCGTGGTGGGGACCGCCGTGGGCGTCACCGCCGGCGCCGTCGGCATGACAGCCAAGGGCGTGGGCATGGCGGGCCGCGCGATCATCCCCGGCGACAGCCGGGACGACGAGGACGAAGAGCGCGACGACCGCCGGCGGCGCTAGACCTGGCGAAGGCCCTTCCTGGCCGATCCGGGCCTGGGGCTCAGCCCCACACCCCCGGCTGGAACAGCTCCACAAGATTGCCCGAGGGATCCTCGGCCAGGATCTGAGATCCCCCGGGGCCGGTGACGATGTCATTGCGGAACGTGACGCCCTCGCCCCGCAGGCGCTCGACCTCGGCGGCCAGGTCCTCGACGATGATCTGGAAGCGCGTCCATCCGCCCGGCTCGGGCTGGCGGCCGTCGGGCATGGGCCGACCGGCGGAGCTGGCCTTGCCGCTGAGCAGCAGGCGCAGCGGACCACGCTCGACGGCGGCGAAGGCCGGCGAAGCGTTGGGAAGCCGGCTGAAGCCCATGAGGCCGACATACCAGTCGGCGGCCTCCTGCACGTCACCGACCATGTACCGCACGTTCACGACGCTCTCACTCATGGGGTCCTCCCTGGGGTTGGCACGAAGACTGAGGTCATGGCGCGAGGGTGCGCCGAAGCACGTGTTGCAAGGCGGCCTGGATGGCCGCGCGGTCGCCGCCCCCGGCGACGGCGTCGGCCGCCTCGTGGATCACGGCGTAGAGCAGGCGCCCTGTGGAATCGGGATCGACAGGCCCGAAGGCTTCGGCCTCCTGACCCGCGCGGATCACGGCGGCGAGCCGATGGATGGCGTGATCGGCCAGGGGCCGGCGCTCGGCGAAGTCAGAATGGAAGACCGCCTCACCCACGCCGCGCCGGGAGAGGGTGAACTCGATGAAGGCCAAAGCCTGGGATTCCACCAGCGCTGGCCAATCCACGGGGCCCTTGACCTCGGTGGGCAGGGGGTAGTTGGCGTCGAACTGGGAGACCAGCCGCTGGCGGATCGTCTCCAGCAGGTCATCCCAGGTGGGGAAGTAGAGGAAGAAGGTGCCCTTCGCGACGCCGGCCTCGCGGACCACGTCCTCGACCCGCGCCCGGCCGCCATTGGCCTGGAGCAGACGCTCGGCGGCCTCGACGATCTCGAGTTTCCGAGCCTCGGGATGAAGCCGCCGCCGCGGAGGTCTGCTCATGGGGCCCTTCCTGATGACCGACAGTCATTAACTAATGACCACGGGTCAGTGTCAAGGGGCTTGGTCTGGCGACCCCGAAGCGGGATCAGAAGCGGTAGCCGACTTTCGCGTAGTAGAAGCCGCCATTGATGCCGAACGGCGAGAAGGCGGGATAGACCTCCACGGCCGGGTTGCCGGCCGCGGCGCTTGCGGCGAGGCCAGCGGCGTTCACCCGGTCGGGATGGACATCGAAGAGGTTGTTGGCGCCCAGGGTCAGCGTCACCTGATCGGTGACCCTGTAGCCCACCGCCAAGTCGGTGATCAGCTTGGCGCCGGCCTTGTCGAGGTAGTAGCGCCCGTCGCCGGGATCGGAGTAGCGGGAGGTCTGGCCGTACCAGGTCTCGCGAAGGTCCACACTCCAACGGCCCGCCTGCCACAGCGCTCCAGCCACCAGCTTGGTCTTGGGCGACGCGGTCGCCAGGGTGGACAGCGCCACCTTGTCGAACAGGCTCTGCCCCGAGGCGGCCAGCTGGGCCGGGGCGGCGCGGACCCCGGTGACCTTGGTTTCATTGTAGTTGGCGGCCAGGGTCCAATCGATACGGCCGGGCGCGCCCAGGCTGTTGGACCACGTCACCACCAGGTCGGCGCCGCGGGTGCGGGTGTCGACGCCGTTGGAGAAGACGTTGATGCCGCTGAAGGGCACGGGCTCCAGCACATTGCCGTTGGCGGCGATGGCGAGGTCG
>JAZKFM010000229.1:0-5580 GCA_040386415.1 Pseudomonadota bacterium | reverse complement strand
AGAAGCCGTAGAGGGTGCCTGAGCCGACGACGCGGTCCTCCACCTCGATCTGGTAGGCGTCGAGGGTGATGGTGACACCGGCGCCCGGGCGGGCCAGGAACCCGGCGCTGAAGTTCACCGACTTCTCGGGACTGAGCTTGTCGATGCCGATCAGGGCGGCGGCCGGCGCATTGGGCGGCAGCTGGACGAAGGCGGAGTTGGGCTGGACGTTGGTGGCGGAATAGTAGCTCTCGGCCAGGGTGGGGGCGCGGAAACCGGTGCTGGCCGTGCCGCGGATGGCGAAGGCGGGCGTGATATCCCAGCGGCCGGTGAGCTTGCCCACCGTAGTGTCGCCGAAGTCGCTGAATTTCTCGTGGCGGACGGCGATATCCAGCGTGGTGTCAGGCAGGGGCGCGAAGGCCAGGTCGGCATAGAGGGCCCAGTTGTCTCTGGCGTGTCTGCCCGCGTCGGTCAGAGCGAAGCCGGGATAGGACTGGGAGCCCGCCTTGTAGCGCGAGGCCGGGTCGCCGGCCTTGATCTCGTAGATCTCCTCGCGACGCTCCAGGCCCGCGGCGAAGGTGGCCGGGCGGGCCATCAGTTCGAAGGGTCGGGTGACGTCCAGGGTGGTGGTCCACTGGGTGGCGATGAAGTCGCCGGCGTGGAAGGCCGAGGGGGTGGAGCCGGTGTCGTTGTAGAGGTCGATATTGGCCGAGTTGGTGACGTTCACCCCGATATCGTCCCGGCCCCAGGTGGTGGAGAGGTCCCAGGTCCAGCCGGCCGCCACGCCGGCGACTCCGCCGGTGAACGCGAGGTCTTCCTCCTTGGTGGTGTCGATGGGATCAAAGCCCAGGGGATAGAGGGCCGGCAACCGCGTAGGCAGGCGGAAGTTGGCCCAGCCGCCGCCGTACTTGCGGCCATAGGTGGCCGTCGCATAGGCGCGGGTCTCACCACCCAGGTCGGCGCCGGCGTTCACGGTGACCAGGTTCAGCTGGTAGCGGGCGTCGCCGAAAATCTTGTTGAGATAGGGGTAGCCCGGCAGGTTGCGCCACTCCGGATGGGCGCCCGAGGCGATGGCCTGCTCCACCCGCTGGTCGGCGCCGCCACGGTTGGAGTAGCTGTGATAGCGCGAGAGAGCGCTCACATTGACGAAAACGCCGTCGGCCGGCGCGAAGCCGGCGTTGAAGGAGACTTCGCCGGTGTCGCCGTCACCCTCGTAGTACTGGCCGGCCAGCAGGTCGACCGAGCCGCCGTCAGCGTCCTGCTTGAGGATGATGTTGATGACCCCGGCGATGGCGTCGGAGCCGTACTGAGCCGCGGCGCCGTCCTGCAGGATCTCGATGCGGGCGATGGCGGCGGGCGGAATGAAGTTGAGGTCGGCGGCGGCCCCGCCCTGATAGGCGCTCGACAGGACGGCCAGGTTGGAGGTGCCGTGCCGGCGCTTGCCGTTGATCAGCACCAGGGCGTGGTTGGGGGACAGGCCTCGCAGGCGGGCCGACAGGGTCTCGTTGGCCGTGTCGCCGCCGACGGCCTGGGCGGTGAAGGAGGGCGCCATGAGGGCCAGCGTATTCACGAGATCGGTGGAAACGGTGCGCTCAAGAGCCGCCTGGCCCACGACCTGGATTGGGGCGGCGCTGTCGCTGACCCGCAGGCCGGTGACCCGGGTGCCCGTGACGATCAGCTCATCGACCGACGTGTCCTCCGCAGCCAGAGCCTGACCCGCCAGGCCGAGACTTAAGCCGACGGCGCACGCCGTCCCGAACATCATGCGCATTTTCGTTCCCCCCGGAAGCTTGACCTTGGGGATAGAGGCGACGTGGCGGGTGTCGTCAACCCGCGGTCGCGCCCTAGAGGTTCAGCGCGCAGCTCTCGCTGATGGTGGGGCGCGAGACCACGATGCGGCACAGGCCGGGGAACGGGGCCTTCAGGCGTTCGGCGAAATAGAGGCAGAGATGTTCCAGGGTCGGGCGTTCCAGGCCCGGCTTCTCGTTGAGCAGGCCATGGTCCAGTTCGGCGGCGACAGCGCGCAGGGCGCTGTCGAGGTCGGCCAGGTCGGCGACCCAGCCCACGGGCTCCTGCGGCTTGCCGCGCACGGTGGCCTCAACCTTGAAGGAATGGCCGTGCAGTCGCGAATAGGGCCGGTGCTCGGGCCCATCTTCAAAGTAGTGCGCCGCGTCGAAGGTCGCGGCCTTGGTGATCTCGAAAATCGGAGTGGTCATCAGCTTCTTTGGCGTCGCCAGGCGCGGTCGCGGCCTAGGGAATGCCGAGATATTTGTGGGTTTGGACGCTTAAACGCCACTGGGGGTGGGCGAGGCAATAGGCGATCGCCGCCTGGGTGTTTTCCAGCCGGGCCGGGCCGTCCATGGGTTGGAGGAGAAAGCGTTCGAAATCCCACGTCTCGAAGGTGGCCGGATCGACATTGGCCTGCGGGAAGACCAGCTTCAATTCCTGTCCCGTGCGCTGCACCACCGGCGCATGGGCCTTGGGGCTGACGCAGATCCAGTCGACGCCGCTGGGCGCGGCCAGGGTGCCGTTGGTCTCCAGCGCGATGGTGAAGCCCCGCGCGTGCAGGGCCTCGATCAGGGGCGGGTCCAGTTGCAGCAGGGGCTCGCCGCCGGTGCAGACCACCAGGCGGTTGTCGGGTCCGCCCGTCCACTTGGCCGCGACCGCATCGGCCAGGGCCGAGGGGGTCGCGAAGCGTCCGCCGCCCTCCCCGTCCATGCCCACGAAGTCGGTGTCGCAGAAGGTGCAGACGGCGTTGGCGCGATCCTGCTCGCGACCGGACCACAGGTTGCAGCCGGCGAAGCGGCAGAAGACGGCGGGGCGGCCCGCCTGCCCTCCCTCCCCCTGCAGGGTCAGGAAGATCTCCTTGACCGAATAGGTCACGAGACGAGGTCCGGCCGGCCGGCCGCCACCCATTCATTCCAGCCCCGCACCCGCAGGTCGCAGGCCGGGCAGTCGCCGCAGCCGTGGCCCCAGGCGTGCAACGCACCGCGTTCGCCGCGGTAGCAGGTGTGGCTGTCGGCGACGATCAGCTCCACCAGAGCCTCGCCACCGAGGGTCTTGGAGAGCGCCCAGGTCTCCGCCTTGGTCAGCTTCATCAGCGGGGTCTCGATGACGAAGTCCTGGGCCATGCCCATGTTCAGCGCCGTCTGCAGGGCGTCCAGGGTGTCGCGGCGGCAGTCGGGATAGCCCGAGAAGTCGGTTTCGCACATGCCGCCCACCAGGAAGCGGGCCTCGCGGCGATCGGCGAGCGCGGCCGCATAGGTCAGGAACACCAGGTTGCGCCCGGGCACGAAGGTGTTGGGCAGGCCCTTCTCCGTCACCTCGAAGGCGCGCTCGGTGGTCATGGCCGTCTCACCCACAGCGCCGAAGCCGGTCAGGTCGATGACGTGGTCGTCCCCCAGCTTGCCGGCCCACCGAGGGAACCGCTGCAGGAACCCGGCGCGCACCACCTGGCGCTGGGCCATCTCCACGGCGTGGCGCTGGCCGTAGTCGAAGCCCACGGTCTCGACGTGATCGTGGCGCTCCAGGGCCCAGGCGAGGCAGACGCTGGAGTCCTGACCGCCGGAAAACAGTACGAGGGCGCGGGTGGGTTGGCTCATCGGCTCCATATGCGTCAGAGCCGGCCAAATCGAAAGGCCGGCGCGACCGTGGGCCGCGCCGCACGGCTCTCCCCGGCGCCGCCGCTTGGGACCGGTTCATCGTACGGGCGATCAAAAGTTCGCCCATCCCTTGAGAAATCAGGCCTCCATGCCGCTACGGAAGGTTCAAAGACCGTTGGTATTTGCGCCACATTGTCGTCAAAAAACGACTGAGTGAACGTAGTTCACCTATCGCTGTGCGTTGACAGACTCTTGGTCGCGGCGTGACCGTCACCTCTGCCGGAACAGCCGCCGCGGGTTCCAGGCCAAGATCTTTGCGTGGCGCATGCTGACAGACCGGACCGGCATAGAAAGTCCGGCTGTCATGGGAGGATAATTGAATGTCCAAAACTCTGCACCTGCGGAGCCTGCTGGTTGCTGGCGCATCCGTGGCCGCCTTTACAGCAATGGCCTCGCCAGCGTTCGCCCAAGCCACAACGACCATTGAAGAGCTGGTGGTCACCGCTGAAAAGCGCGAACAAAGCTTGCAGGACGTCCCCATCGCGATCTCGGCCTTCACCAGTCAGCAGCGCGACAAGGTCGGCATCAGCACGGTGCAGGACCTGACCAATTTCACCCCTGGCTTTGTCTACCAATCATCAAACGACCGCGCGAGCATGCGAGGCATAGGCCGCCTCACCAACGTCCACTCGGTCGACGGCGCTGTGTCGATCTACATTGACGGCCTGTTCACAACCTCGACAGTGCTGGCTGGCGGCCCGCCTTTGGATGTGGATCGGGTCGAGATTTTGCGGGGCCCTCAGGGCACGCTCTATGGCCGCAACGCGATCGGCGGCACCGTCAACGTCATCTCCGTGCGGCCGACTGAGGACTTCTACGCGGAGGTGCGGGGGATTGCTGAGAATTATGAGTTTACAAACTTCCAGGCTGCGATTTCGGGTCCAATTGCGGACGGCCTGAGGTATCGAGTTTCAGGATACAAGCTCGACCAGCGGGAAGGCTACTACGAGAACGTCAACGGCCTCCCTTCAGAAGGCACCAAACGTGACGAGTATCAATACCAACTCCAGTTGGAAGCTGACCTCGGTGAGAACGCTGAACTCTGGGCCTCCTACAAGACCCTGTCCTGGCACAACCGGGGCGGACCCGGAGCACGCTCAGGCTATCTCAACGGGCAATACGAGACAGGCCTCCTCGATCCCAACTTCCCGATCGTTTACAATTCGGCCTTCGGCTACAGTAACGGGATCGTACCTGGCAGCCTTGTGCAGTTTAACGGCGGAACTACCACGACAAATCCAGCTCTGGCCGACTCTCACAAGTTCAACACAAATATCATTCAACGCGTACGCTTAAGCGATGTGAACTCATTCACGACGCAGTTCGTCTACCATGCGCCGAGTTTCGACATCAAATATGTGGGCGGCATTCAGGAGTACAAATACGATCTTTACGGCGACACAGACGCCACCAACGTCCGGTCCTACCAAATCCCGCTCTCGCCCGGGTCTCTTTGCGGAAATGTCGGCGCCTTGTTCGCCGCCGGCCTCTCGACGGTCAACTGCGGGCCGCTGACCGTCAATGCCAACAACGGCTATCACTACTTTGAGTACCCGAAGTGGTATAGCAACGAGATCAATATCTCCTCGACGACGGACGGACCTGTTCAGTGGATCGTGGGAGCGTTCGACTATCAGGAAAAATACACCGGCACCGGAAGCACCGCCGACTTCTTCCTTGTCGGCCCCAGCAACCTGAGAACGCCATTGCTCGGCGCAGCGCCAAATCCGGACCAGTTCTGGTCGACCGGCACCTACGCCCTCACGACGCAGAGCAGAGCGCTTTTTGGGCAGGTCGATTGGGACATCAATGACACCCTGAAACTCACGGTGGGCCTCCGGTACACCAAGGACAAGAAATTCGGGACTGAGAACCGCCGCATCGTTTGCAACTCTGATGTTTGCTATTCGGGGCTTTATCCGGCGCTTGGGCTCAGCGG
>JAZKFM010000228.1:0-6286 GCA_040386415.1 Pseudomonadota bacterium | reverse complement strand
CCGACAAGATCTACTATCGCCACACCGGTCACCCCGGCGGCATCAAGCAGCGCAGCGCCGGCCAGGTGCTGGACGGCAAGTTCCCGGAACGCGTCCTGGAAAAGGCCGTGGAGCGCATGCTGCCCAAGGAAAGCCCCCTGGCGCGCGCCCAACTGACCCATCTGCGGCTCTACAATTCGCCTGAGCATCCGCACGAAGCGCAGACCCCCGAGACCATCGCGTTCAAAGAGATGAACGCCAAGAACGTGCGGAGCGCCTAAGCATGTCCGAGTCCCAAGGCTTCGAGGCCCTGCAAAGCCTCTCCTCGCAACCGGCCGCCGAGCCGGCCGTGCAGAAGATCGACAAGTTCGGCCGCGCCTACGCCACCGGCAAGCGCAAGAACGCGATCGCCAAGGTCTGGATCAAGCCGGGCAAGGGCAAGATCACGATCAACGGTCGCGATCAGGAAATCTATTTCGCCCGTCCGGTGCTGCGCATGATGCTCGCCCAGCCCTTCCAGGTCACCGACCGTGAAGGTCAGTTCGACGTCGTCGTCTCGGTCGTGGGTTCGGGCCTCTCGGGCCAGGCCGGCGCGATCCGTCACGGTCTGTCCAAGGCCCTGACCTATTATGAGCCGGGCCTGCGCCCGGTGCTGAAGCCGCACGGCTTCCTCACCCGCGACAGCCGCGTGGTCGAGCGGAAGAAGTACGGCAAGGCGAAGGCGCGACGCAGCTTCCAGTTCTCGAAGCGCTAAACCCGCGCGCGTTCACTCGCGTTTTGCAAAGGGGCGCTTCGGGAAACCGGGGCGCCCCTTCTGCTATCTGGAACTTGGTTTTGCTTGGATCTGCGACATGACCCACACGGTATTCATCGACGGCGAGGCTGGCACCACGGGCCTGCAGATCCGCGAGCGGCTTGAGAGCCGCGCCGACCTGCAACTGCTCTCTATCAATCCCGACAAGCGCAAGGACCCGGCCGCACGCGCCGAGCTGCTGAACGGCGCGGACGTGGTGATCCTGTGCCTGCCCGACGACGCGGCCAGGGAGGCCGTCGGCCTGATCACCAATCCGGCGGTGAAGATCGTCGATCCCTCCACCGCCCACCGGGTGGCGCCCGACTGGGCCTTCGGCTTCCCCGAGGCCATCCTCGGCCAGCGGGAGGCCATCGCCGCCTCTAAGCGCGTGTCGAACCCCGGCTGCTACTCGACCGGCTCCATCGCCCTGATCCGGCCCCTCGTGGACGCCGGCCTGCTGCCGGCCGAGCAGCCGGTGACCATCAATGCGGTCTCCGGCTATTCCGGCGGCGGACGCCAGATGATCGCCGAGTTCGAGGACGAGAGCGCGCCCGACTACACCACCGCCCCCTACCGGATCTATGCGACGGCTCTCTCCCACAAGCATGTGCCGGAGATCGCCGATCGCGGCGGCCTGACCCACAAGCCGATCTTCACCCCGGCCGTCGGCCGCTATCACCAGGGCATGATCGTCGAGATCCCGCTGCATCTCTGGTCCTTGCCGAAGAAGCCCACCCTGGCGGCGATCCAGGCTGCGCTGGCCGAACGCTACCAGGGCCAGCAGTTCGTCGAGGTCGTCAGCCTTGCGGAGGCTCAGGCGGTCAAGACCCTGGACCCCGAGGGCCTGAACGGCACCAACCGCATGAAGCTGTTCGTGTTCGGCAACGAGGCCGAGGGTCAGGCGCGGCTGGTGGCCCTGCTGGACAATCTGGGCAAGGGCGCCTCGGGCGCCTGCGTGCAGAACATGAACCTAATGCTGGGCCTCGACGAGGCGGCGGGCCTCTAGGCGGGCCGGGTGAAACCTTCGGACGCTGCTGCACGTATGACCTGACATGACCCAGACCCTGGACCGCCGCCGCTTCCTCACCACCTCCGCCGTCGCCCTGGCGCTCGCGCCCGCCGGCTCAGCCCTGGCCGCGACCGCGCCCGATCCGAAGTGGAAGAAGCTCACCGACGCCCAGTGGAAGGCGCGCCTGCCAACCGACAGCTACCGGGTGCTGCGTCACGAGGGCACCGAGCGGCCTGGGACCAGCCCCCTGCTGAAGGAGCACCGCAAGGGGACGTACGTCTGCGCCGGCTGCAACTGGCCGCTGTTCAAGAGCACGGCGAAGTTCGAGAGCGGCACCGGCTGGCCCTCCTTCTTCACCTCCCTCGGCGGCGCCCTGATCAAGAAGCCGGACTATTCCCTCGGCATGCTGCGCACCGAGTACAACTGCGCCCAGTGCCTGGGGCACCAGGGCCACGTCTTCAACGACGGCCCACGCCCGACGGGCCTGCGCTATTGCAACAACGGCGTCGCGCTGAAGTTTATGCCAGGCTGACGGCGGGCTAGTCTGCCGGCCCGTTCCGACGAGTCGCCATGCCCCGCATCTATTTCCTCACCCACCCGCAGGTGGTCATCGACCCTGCCGTTCCCGTACCCCATTGGCCGTTGTCGGAGGAGGGCCGCCGCCGCGCGGGCCTATTCGCCGAAGCCCTGGTCGGCGAGAGTGTCACGGCGGTCTGGTCCAGCGATGAGCAGAAGGCCCTGGATGGCGGCGCTATCATCGCCGCGCGGCTCGGCGTTCCGCACCGGATCGACCCGGAGCTCGGCGAGAACGACCGTTCGGCCACCGGCTACATCGCCCCGCCCGAGTTCTGGGAGGTGGTTGCCGAGTTCTTCGGCAAGCCCGACGAGAGTGTGCGCGGCTGGGAAACCGCCCGCCATGCCCAGGACCGCATCGTCACCGCCATGCAGCGCCTGGCCCGCGACGAGCCGACCCGGGGCGATGTCGTGGTGGTGGCCCACGGCGGGGTGGGCGAACTGCTGATGGCCCACCTGCAGGGCGTCGCCATCGGCGCAGCCGAAAAGCCCCAACACCCCGGCGGGGGCTGCTGGATCGAGATCGACAAGGATGGGTTCAACCTGCTCGCCGGCTGGCGGAACTGGCCGGACTAGCGGGGGAGGGACTACTTCCGCCCGCCTCGGGGCTTGGTGTTGCGGGTCATCAGGTCAGGCTTGGGGGGCGGTTTCCAGCCCTTGGGCGCGCGCACGGCCTGGGTGTCGGTGCCCAGCCCCATCTGGCCCGGCCGCTGGACCCGGATCGCCGAGCCGGGGGTCAGGGCCGCGATCTGGTCGCGCAGCTTCGCGGCCAGTTCGTACTCCTCGTGGTCCATCGCCTGGGCCATCGCGCGCTGAAGCTCGGCGATGGACTTGGCCACCTAGGACTTCACCTTCACGTAGGACCCGGGTGCGTCTTCGAGCGGCTTGAAGGGCCCCTTGGCGGGGTCGCGGGCCGGGACCTGGCCGCCGGACTTGGCCTTCAGCCACTCCGCCCAGTGCGGCCACCAGGAGCCGGGGGTTTCCTTGGCCTGCTCCATCCACTGTTCGACCGACCCGGGAAGGTCGCTGTTGGTCCAGTGCTGGTACTTGTTGGCGACCGGAGCGTTGATCACGCCGGCGATGTGGCCCGAGCCCGCCAGGGTGAAGGTCACCGGCCCGCCGAACAGCTTGGCGCCGCGATAGACCGAGCGGGCCGGGGCGATGTGGTCTTCCTTCGAGGATTGCACGTAGACCGGGGTCTTCACCTTTGAGAGGTCGAGCTTGATGTTGTCCATCACCAGCTCGCCCTTGGCCAAGGCGTTCTCGCCGTAGAACTTGCGCAGGTAGAACAGGTGCAGGGCCTTGGGCATGCGGGTCTGGTCGGAGTTCCAGAACAGCAGGTCGAAGGGCTTGGGCTCCTTGCCCATCAGGTAGTTGTTCACGAAGAACGACCAGATCAGGTCGTTGGCCCGCAGGGAGTTGAAGGTCTCGGCCATGGCCTGGCCCGACAGCACGCCGCCGGCGGCGTCCATCTGCTTTTCCAGGTCCCCCAGCCAGTCCTCGTTGGTGAACAGCAGCAGGTCGCCGGCCTCGGCGAAGTCCTGCTGGGCGGCGAAGAAGGTGGCCGAGGCGATTCGCTTGTCTCCCTTGGCCGCCATGTGGGCCAGGGTGGAGGAGAGCAGGGTGCCGCCGATGCAGTAGCCGACGGTATTCACCTGATCGACGCCGGCCTGTTTCATGGCCGCCGCGGTGCCCTCATAGATGCCCTGCTGCATGTAGTCTTCGAAGGTCTTGGCGGCCATCTCGACGTCGGGATTGACCCAGGAGGCGACGAAGACGGTGATGCCCTGGTCGGTGAGCCAGCGGATCATCGAGTTCTCGGGGCGAAGGTCGAGGATGTAGAACTTGTTGATCCAGGGCGGGAAGATCACCAGCGGGATCTCGAACACGGTCTCCGTGGTGGGGGTGAACTGCAGCAGTTGCAGCACCTCGTTCTGGAACACCACCTTGCCCGGGGCGGTGGCGACGTTCTCGCCGATCTTGAACATGTCGTAGTCGGTCTGGCTGATGGCCAGGGTGCCGCCGCCGCGGGTCAGGTCGGCGGCGAAGTTCTCCATGCCCTGCAGCAGGCTTTGGCCTTGGGTCGACATGGCCTCCCGCAGAGCGGCGGGGTTGGAGACCAGGAAGTTGGAGGGCGAGAAGGCGTCGGTGAGCATCTTCATGAAGAACTCGACCCGGCGCTTGGCCATGGGATCGACGCCGTCGACCTCGGAGACTAGGGCGTTCAGCCAGTTGGAGGTGACCAGGTAGGACTGCTTGATCACGTCGAAGACGGGGTTGTCGCTCCATTCCGGGTCCATGAACCGCTTGTCGCCCTTGGCGGGGGCGACGGTGGGCTCGACGGTCTCGCCCGAGGCGCGGCGCGCCGCGGACTGCCAGAGCTCCAGATAGCGTTGGAACAGGTCGGCCTGGGCCCGGACCAGGCGGTCGGGCTGGGAGGCCAACCGGCCCATGACGTCGGTGAGGGCAGGGGCCACGTGGAAGGGGTCGGGCTGCAGGGCGGCGGGGCGCTCGGCCTGACGCAGGGCGGCCTCGGCGATGGCGCCCTGGGCGGTGAGGGCCGCGCGGGCCAGGTTCGCCGACAGCTTCTCCATCATCTCGCGCTGCTCGGGATTGAGCTGGGCCTGAGGGAAGTCGATGGTGGCGCCGAAGGCCGCGGCGGCCGCGGGGCTGGGCTGGACGCGGGGAGATTCGGCCTTCGGCGGCTCGACACGGGGCGCCTCGGGGGCGGCCTTGGGCGGCTTGGCCTTGGGTTCGGCGGCCTGGGCGGCCTTGGTCTTGGCCTTGCCGGAGCCGGTCTTGGCCTTGTCCGACGCCTTGGCCTTTGCGGCCTTGGTCTTGGTCGGCTGTTTGCTCATGACCGTCTTCTCCCAGGTTTGTCTTGCAGGCTTGGCGCTCGCGCTCTTTCGCCCGAAGCAATCATGGCATAAGACCAGCGCCAAGATGAACGCGTCGCCTAGACTTTTCGTGATGAGTCGCTTGGAACCTTTGCGGACGAGCCTGCTTGTCTGCGCTTGCGCCGCCGCGATGCTGGGCGGATGCGCGGTCTCCAACCCCTTCGTGACCGCGACTGTCGACCCCGCCTCGCCGATCGCCGCCGAGGTCGCCGCCAAGGCCCGGGCTAGCCGCGCCTATCCAACCTTCGCCGACATTCCCCCGGTTCCCGCCGATGTGCGCCCCCTGCCGGCCTTCGGCCGCGCGGCGACCGAGCTTGAGGTGGCGGGTGTCGACCTGGTCCGCGAGACCGCGCCTGGAACCTGGACCCTGACGGGCACCGAGGCCTTCGCCGGCCGTGCGCGCGATATTGCGGGCCCCGAAATCTCCGGCCCCGAATCCACCACTGCGGCCACCGAAGCCTTCGCCAAGGCCCAGCGGGCGCGAGCTACACCGCCTCCGCCGCCACGATAGGCCCGCGGAGGCTGACGACCTTGAACCTGCCTGGCGATGCCCCGCAACGGGACCCGCCTCGCGCGACCTCAGCTCCCTACCGCCGCGAGGCCCGCGGCCCGAGCTCAAAATGACCCCAGAATTCCACCGTATCCGACGCCTTCCGCCCTACGTCTTCGAGGAGGTGAACCGCATCAAGGCCCGCCTCCGTGGCCAGGGTGTGGACATCATCGACTTCGGCATGGGCAATCCCGACATGCCGACGCCCAAGCATATCGTCGACAAGCTGATCGAGACCGCCCGAGCCCCCAAGGCGGGGCGCTACTCCGCCTCAAAGGGTATCGTCGGCCTGCGCCGCGCCATGGCCGGCTACTACAAGAAGCGCTTCGGCGTGACCCTGAACCCCGACACCGAGGTGATCGCCACCCTGGGGTCGAAGGAAGGTTTCGCCAACCTGGCCCAGGCGCTCACCGCCCCGGGCGACGTGATCCTCTGCCCGAACCCGGCCTACCCGATCCACGCCTACGGCTTCATCATGGCCGGCG
>JAZKFM010000227.1:0-3256 GCA_040386415.1 Pseudomonadota bacterium | reverse complement strand
CATGATCTCTGCCCTGATCGCCGCTCTGCTGATGCAGGCGGCCCCTGCCCCCGCTCCGGTCGCGGCGCCCTCCGCGATCAAGGCGGACCTCAAGGCCCAGACAAGGCGCCGTTACGGCGGCAACGCCTCCCAGGGCGCGGCCGTGGGTCCAAACGACGTCTACACGGTGCGCAATTTCGAGCTGATCCGCTTCGACAAGGCCACCGGGCAGGAACGCGCCCGCTGGACGGGCGACCGGGCGCGCTTTCCGCACATCAATTCCTGCGCGGTGATCGCCCGCGATCTCGTCTGCGCCAGCTCGAATTATCCCAGCAGCCCGCACGTGAGCACGGTCGAGTTCTTCGATCCCGTGACGCTGGCGCACCGCAGGAGCGTCTCGCTGGGCCTGGGCACCGGCTCGATCACCTGGGTCGACCGCAAGGACGGCGCCTGGTGGGTGATGTTCGCCAACTACGATGTCAGCGGCAGCGAAGCCCCGCGCGACCACCGGTTCACCACCCTGGTAAAGTTCGACGACCAGTGGCGCAGGCTTGAGGCCTGGGCCCTCCCCGCCACGGTCCTGTCCCGCGTCGCCCCGATGAGCGTCTCCGGCGGCGGCTGGGGCCCCGATGGCCGCCTCTATCTCAGCGGCCACGACCACCCCGAGCTCTATGTCATGGCTCTGCCCGCCGGCGGCGGGATCCTGGACCACACCGCCACCATCGGCATGGACGCCGAGGGCCAGGCCGTCGATTGGGACGAGAGCCAGCCCGGCATGCTCTACGGCATCACCCGCCGCACCCGCGAGATCCTGGCGATGCGGGTCTTGGGGAAGTAGCAGGGTCGGACTCGGCGCCTCGCCCCGCTCACGAGGTGTTCAGCGGGCCAAGGCCGGTTGCGGAGGCACACCCCCGCCCAGCCTGCTATTCAGACCGCGACATCCACATCGCGAATCCCAAATGACACCGACACGCCGTCCCCCCTCCGTCCTGCGCGCCTTCTTCGAGAGCGGATCGGCGGGCGGGCTGGTGCTGATGGGCGTGGCGGCCCTGGCCCTGGTGGTGGCCAATTCGCCGCTGGCCGAGGCCTATTTCGCCGCCCTACACGCCCCGATCGCGGGCCTCGACGTGCTGCACTGGATCAATGACGGCCTGATGGCCGTGTTCTTCCTGCTGGTGGGGCTGGAGATCAAGCGCGAGGTGGTGGACGGCGAGCTCTCCACCTGGCCCCGGCGCATCCTGCCGGGCGTCGCGGCGGCGGGCGGCATGCTGGTCCCGGCCCTGGTCTATCTGGCCTTCCAGGGGGGCGACCCCACCACCATGCACGGCTGGGCGATCCCGGCGGCCACCGACATCGCCTTCGCGCTCGGCATCCTTTCCTTGCTGGGCTCGCGGGTTCCAGTTTCGCTGAAGGTCTTCCTCACCGCCCTGGCGATCATCGACGACCTGGGCGCGGTGCTGATCATCGCCTTCTTCTACACCTCCGACCTGGCGGTCTGGGCCCTGGCCGGCGCCGGCGTGGCCCTGGCGGCCCTGATCGCGCTCAACCGCATGAAGGTCACGATGCTCGCCCCCTACCTGGTGGTGGGCGCGGTGCTGTGGTGGCTGACCCTGCAGTCGGGGGTCCACGCCACCCTGGCCGGGGTGGCGCTGGCGCTGACCATCCCCCTGCGCCGGTCACCGGGGGCGCCGGACGACGTCCTGTCGCCCCTGCACCGGCTGGAACACGCCATCCAGCCCTGGGTGGCCTTCGCGGTGGTGCCGATCTTCGGCTTCGCCAATGCGGGGATCTCGTTTGCAGGCCTCAGCTTCGGGGCCCTGCTGGCGCCGGTGCCGCTCGGCGTGGCGGCGGGCCTGTTCCTGGGCAAGCAGATCGGCGTCTTCGGCTCGGTCTGGCTGCTGGTCCGCCTGGGCTGGGCCGAGCGGCCGGCCCACGCCACCTGGCGCCAGGTCTATGGCGTGTCGGTGCTGTGCGGCATCGGCTTCACCATGAGCCTGTTCATCGGCCTGCTGGCCTTCAACGACCCGGCCCTGCAGGAGGCCACCAAGCTGGGCGTCCTGGCCGGATCGCTGCTCTCGGCGCTCCTGGGCTGGGCCATTCTGCACAAGGCGCCGGCCCGCCCGCCGGGCTAGACGCTGCGCCTCAGCACGCCGCCGCCGCGCGCGCCAGGGCCACGACCTCGCGCACCCAGGCCGCGTCCAGCGACAGCCAGCCGCCCAGGAAGATGGAGACAAGCAGCTCCCCCATCAGCCGACGTCCTTCAGCATCTTCTCCACCGCGGCCAGCCGGGTGCGGACGTCCAGCAGGGTGGCGGACATGGAGTCGAGCGCCGTGGCGGTCTCGGCCTGGGTCGCCACCGCCTTCTCGGCGATCAGCCGATAGGCGTTGTCCTCGGCCAGCCGGGCGCGGGCCTGGGTGACGCTGGCCATGTAGCGCATGGCGAAGACGCCGAGGACGGTGGCGAAGATCAGGCCAAGGCTGGCGAAATAGACGGGGGTTTCCATAGGGTTCTCTCAGGTCTCGGATTTGGGGGTCAGGCTGGCCGCCGCGATGGCGATGGCCGCCGGTGTGAGGCTCAAGGCGAAGTCGGACGCCTCGAAATAGTTCAGCGCCTTGCCGTCAGCCGACAGCTCGAGCCGGCTGGCGACAAGGCCCGCCTCCTCCAGCTTTGCCAGGTGCAGGTGCAGCAGGGGCCGGCTGATGCCGATCTCCCGGGCCAGCTGGCTGACATATTGTCGCCCGCCCTGGTGCAGGGCCGCGACGATGCGCAACCGATGCGGATTGGCCAGGGCCGCCAGCTGGGCGAGGAGTTCGTCTCCCGAAGTGGGTAGGCTCTCTTTCATGTGTAAGAATTATCTGACGCATGTCAGGGAGTCAAGCGCCCCTTCCCCCACGCAGGTGGGGGAAGTGTCACAAGGCTCGCGCAGCGAGACGCGTGACGATGGGGGCAAGAATCTCAAACCCCGTGCGCTTCAGTCTCGCACCCCCATCGACCCTCCAGCCAAACGGCTGTCGGCCCACTTCCCCCGCAAGCGAGGGAAGAGAACAAATCCTCCCCCCGCAAATTCGAAAGCCAGCCCCCATCCGACCGGTCTCCGACCAGGAAGGGAAAAGGAATTGCCAACCCCCGTTCTCTCAGCCACCTTGCCCCCCACCAAAGGGAAGACCCCGAGATATGAGTACCGGCTGCACTGCGGGCTGAACGCCCCACCGCACACGCCGCGCCACAACGCGCGGCCCGTACTCACACATCTCGACCCACGGTAACTCATGGCAT
>JAZKFM010000226.1:0-5143 GCA_040386415.1 Pseudomonadota bacterium | reverse complement strand
TCCTCTTCCTCGTCGTCGGGGTCTCCTTCGGCGGGATGGTGGCTCAGGAGCTGGTCCTGCGGCATCCGGGCCGGGTGGACCGTCTGGTCCTGGCCTGCACCTCGCCGGGCGGGGCGGGCGGGGCCTCCTTGCCCTTCCACGAGATCGATCACCTGAAGGGCGAGGCCCGCGCCAGACACCTGACGCCGATCTCCGACACCCGCCGCGACGCCGCCTGGGCGGAAGCCAACCCTGACACGTACAATCAGATCATCGCCATGAGTTCGGCCGATCCCTATGGCGAGGAACCGGGCCATGAGATGGGCGCGCGGCGACAGCTCGAGGCCCGCGCCCACCATGACACCTGGGACCGGCTGGACCAGATCGAGGCGCCGACCCTGATCGCCGCGGGCCGCTATGACGGCATCGCCCTGCCGGCGACCCAGGCGAACCTGGCCAGCCGCATCAGGGGGTCGGTGCTGCGGTTCTTCGAGGGCGGCCACCTGTTCATGATCCAGGACCGCACGGCGACGGCGACCATGATCAGGTTCCTGAACGGCGAAGACGTTTAGGCGGCCACGTCGAGCAGGGCCGAGACGGCGGCGGCGACCTGGGTCACGTCGTAGGGCTTGCGGATGATCGGGGCGTCGAAACCGAGCGGCGCGCCGGTGTCGCCATAGCCGGTGGCGAAGACGAAGGGGATGCCGCGGGCCGCCAGGGCCTCGGCCACGGGATGCACCGAAAGGCCGTTGAGGTTGGCGTCCAGCACGGCGGCGTCGATATGGCCGTCCAGCAGGGCCATGGCCTCCGCCAGCTCATAGGCCGGCCCCACCACCTCTGCGCCGGCGTCGGACAGGCCGGTCTCCAGTTCCAGGGCCAGCAGCACGGCGTCCTCGACGATCAGCACCCGCGATCCGCGAAGGTCCGTGGGCCGGTCGGTCCTGGGCGTGGTCTCGAACACCCGGACCACGGGAGCCTCGGGCACGTTTTCGGGGCGGTCCACCAGGGTCTGGGCCCCGGCGGTGACCCGCACCCGCACGCCGGCGGCGCGGAATTCAGGGACCACCTCGCCGTTCAGTTCGCGCCCCGTGACCTGGGCCAGCAGGGTGGAGCCGAAGCCCTTGTGTCCGGGGACGCCCACCGGGGGCCCGCCGCTCTCGTTCCAGGTCAGTTCGAAACCGCCCTCCGGCCGCTCCGTCCAGCGGACATCGACCCGGCCGGTGTCGGTGGAAAGCGCCCCGAACTTCACGGCATTGGTGGCGAGTTCGTGCAGGGCCAGGGACAGGGCGTTGGCGGCGCGCGGCGTCAGGAAGAGCTCGGGCCCCTCCCAACGGGTCTGGCCAGGCGCGATACCCCCCAGTTCGGCGGCCGCCAGGTGGGCGATGGCCGCGCCGCGCCAGCGGGCGGCGGTCAGAAGTTCGTTGGCCGAGCCCATGGACTTCAGCCGGCCCGAGAAGTTGGAGAGGAAGCTCTCGAGCGAGGTGGTGCGCTTGGCGGTCTGGTAGGCCAGGGACTGGACCGCGGCGAGCACGTTCTTCACCCTATGGTCCACCTCGGCCATCAGGGTGCGGCGCTGGTCGTCTTCGACCCGGCTGTCGGTGATGTTCTGGATGACGCCGCAGATGGAGGTCATCTCGCCGGCGTCGTTGAGAACCTGGATCCCGGCCGCCCGCAACCAGGTGATCTCGCCGTTCGGACCCGGCCGCAGGCGATACTCCGCCTCGTAGCGGCCTTCGGCGCGCAGGCTCTGCTGAATCCGGAGGCTCAGGGCTTCCCTGTCGTCGGGATGGACGAATTCCTGAATGTCCTCAGCGCCGTCCACCGCGATTTCGCCGGACGGCAGACCGGTGATGGCGGCCATACGCTCGCTGATGATGAAAACGCCGCGGACGATGTCCCACTCGAACTCGCCCAGACGCGCGGCCTGGAGCGCGAGGTCGAGGCGCTTGCGGTCCAGGTTCAGGCCGGTGGCCTTCTCACTCATGAGAAGATCATAGATCGCTGTTTGCGCCGATGCGACAGGAACCGTGGGTTGAGGATCCCAATGCCGAACACAATTCCATCAGGCGCGACAGCTTTGCGCCGCAGCCGGAACCGGCCTAAGATGGCGGCGTTCTGGCTGTGCTTCCCCACGCCCGCAAGGCCTTGCGGGGGCTGCCCCTAATTTTCTGGAGATTCTTCAATGCCCGCGAACGCCGTCGAACGGACCGCCGAGGAAGCCAAGGCCGCCGCCCATTCCGTGGCCGAGGCCGCGACCCAACTGGCCAGCCAGGCTGAACGCAGCTTCGCCGAAGCCGCGAAGCGCTTTGAGAAGGTCGTCGCCGAAGGCATGGAGCAGGTTCGCGCCCAAAGCCGCACCTATGCCGACAACGCCGGCGAGCATATCGACGAAGCCCAGCGCTACGTCGTCGAGCGCGTCCGCGAGAAACCCCTGATGGCCGCCGGCACCGCGCTCGGCGTTGGTCTCCTGGTAGGCCTGCTGCTCGCCAGCGGCCGCAACCGTTGATCTTCAAGAAAGCCGTTCTCTACGTTTCGGCCGTCTCCGCGCTCGGCGCGGCGGCGGTCGTTGTCGTCGTGGCCCTGGCCTTTGCGCTCTATGCGGCCGTCCTGCCGCAGGTGGGGCCAGCCTGGGGCGCAGCCTGCGTCGCCGGCGCGGCCGCGGTGTTGATGGCGCTGTGCGCGATGGCGCTGCTGATCAAGGTCAATCCTCCCAGGCTTGGAAAACAGGCCGAGGAGCGAGACACCCTCACCCGGCTGATCGATCTCGCCAAGGAGAAGCCCATCGTCGCGGCCAGCGCCATCATCGGCGCCAGCCTCGTGGCGCTGCGGAATCCGAAGATCGTGGCCACGGTGCTCGCCACCGCCATGGCGACGCGCTCCGCCGACAAGGCGAAGAAAAAGTAGCGAACCCGACGGCGGTTCAGGGGTTTCGGAAGGGACGGGCGTTTCTCGCCCCCCACCCGGAACCCCGCCATGTTCGAACTGCCCCCCCTGCCCTATGACCACGCCGCCCTCGAGCCGGTGATCTCGCGCGCCACGATGGACGTGCATCACGGCAAGCATCACAAGAAGTACATCGACACCCTCAACGAGCTGCTGGCCGAGGCCGGCCGCACGCCCGACAGCCTCGAGGAGGTCGTCCGCGACGCCGCCGGCGACGAGGCGGCCGCCAAGCTCTTCAATAACGCCGCCCAGGCCTGGAACCACACCTTCTTCTGGGCCGCGATGAGCGCACGGCGCCAGGCGCCCCATGGCGCCCTGAACCAGGCGATCGCCCGCGACTTCGGCGGGCTTGAGGCCCTCAAGACCGCCTTCGTCAAGGAGGGGAACGGTCACTTCGGCTCAGGCTGGGTCTGGCTGGCCGCCGAGGGCGAGACCCTGAAGGTGCTGTCCACCCATGACGCCGAGGACCTGCTGATCCACCGGGGCCTTACGCCGCTGATGGTCTGTGATGTGTGGGAGCACGCCTACTATCTGGACCACAAGAACGATCGGGAGGGGTTCCTGAACGCCTGGTTCGACGCCCTGCCCAACTGGAGCTTCGCCGAGCGTCAGTACGCGGCGGCGCGGGGGGAAGGCCAGACCTGGACCCATCCGGCGCCGACCGGGGCGGCCGCGGGAACGGCTGCGCTGGACGCACGTTCGAATTAGGTACGCCAACCAACCGGAGCTTCCCCATGCTGAGCTGGGCCCTGACCTTCCTGGTGGTCGCCTTGATCGCCGGCCTCCTCGGCTTCACCTCGATCGCGGGCGCCGCGATGGGTGTCGCCAAGATTCTGTTCTTCGTCTTCCTGGTGCTGTTCGTGGTCAGCCTCGTCATGCACCTCGTCCGCGGGCGAAGCGTCTAGACACACTCGGACGAACGTCAGAAAGCGCGCCTCCGACCTGGTCGGGGGCGCGCTTTTCTTTGCACCGATCAGCGCCGGGTCAGCGACCAGGTGCGTTCCGACTCGTACTTGCTTCCGGTCCAGGCCTTGGCGGTGACCCGGATCTCGACGCCGTCGGTCTCGACGATGTTGAAGCCCGGCGGAACCCCGCGCTCGCGGATCGAGAGGGTCCCGCACCCCGCCGCATAGGTCTTGCCGTCCCCATAGCCGTAGGGCCAGGTGAAGGGGGCGTGGATGTGGCCGCTCAGCACCAGATCGACCCCGGCCTCGGCGAAGGCCTTGGCGGCGGCCTCCCCGTTCCAGACCTTGCCGGTCATGGGCCCGCCGATCATCTCGGTGAGCGGATGATGGCAGACGACGATCTTCAGGGTGTCAGCCGGCGCCGCGGCGAACCAGGCCACGGCTTCCTGCACCTGATTGTCTGAGATTTGCCCCTTCGACCAGTTGGCGCGGGGCTGCACCCCGCGCGCCGTGTTGACGCCGTACACCGCCAGGCCCGGCGCCAGATGGGTCTGGAAGCGGGCGGGGCCGATGGCGCGCTCATAGCGGGCGAAGGGGGCGAACAGGCGATCATACCAGGCGAGGTACGGGGCGTCGTGATTGCCCGGCGTCACCAGCCGGGGTTCGGGAAGCTGCTTCAGCCACGCTGCGGCCGAGGCGAACTCCTCCTTCTCCCCAAAGCGGGTCAGGTCGCCGGAGACCACCACCAGATCGAGGGGGTCGGCGGCGAGACACTGCGTCGCCGCGGCCACCGCCTCGACGTTCTCGCCGCCGAAGTGGATGTCGGACAGGTGAGCGATGCGCATCAGCTCGCCGCCTTGGCCGTCTTTTTGGTGGCGCCTCCGCCGGCCTCGGCGTGATCTTGCTTGGGCGGCGCCAGCACGCGCGTGACCGCGCTCTTCCAGCTCACCTCGACCCCGGCCTTCAGGCGCGCCGGCTCCCCGTCCAGCACGGCCGGTATGCCGCTCGAAGCCCAGACCCGAGCCTGCCGGCAAGCCACGGCCTCGACAGCCGGGTCATTTCGCCAATCGCCGATCACGCTCTGCAGCCCGATCCGCAGCGCCTCGGCCACGCCGGTGGGATCGAGCGCGGCGGCCTCGAGGAACTGGTCGTCATCATTCAGAGCCCGGGAGGCGATGGGGCACATGAAGGTCAAGGCTTCCGCCTTGCCGCGTGTCGCACCGTCGAGGCTGTAGCGCAGGCGGCCGGAAAAGGCCCGGCGCCACGCGCGGCGGGCGCGGTGGAAGGCGATCACCGGGCGGCCCTCGCGCACCGCC
>JAZKFM010000225.1:0-2787 GCA_040386415.1 Pseudomonadota bacterium | reverse complement strand
GGTCAGGGTCTTGGCCAGGTGGACGCGGTTGCGTTCCCCGCCCGAGAGCTGGCCGACCTTCTTCTGCTGGTCGCCGCCACGGAAGTTGAACGAGCCGACATAGGAACGGGTGTTGATCTCCCGCTTGCCCACGGCCAGCACGTCGAGGCCGCCGGAGATCTCCTGCCAGACGGTCTTGGTAGGATCCAGCGCGTCGCGGCTCTGGTCCACATAGGCCAGCTTCACGGTCTCGCCGACCCGGAAGGTCCCGGCGTCCGGAGTTTCCTGGCCGGTGATAAGCTTGAACAGGGTCGACTTGCCGGCCCCGTTGGGCCCGATCACGCCGACGATGCCGTTGGGCGGCAGCTTGAAGGTCAGGTCCTTGAACAGCACCTTGTCGCCATAGGCCTTCTCCAGGTTCTCGACCTCGAGCACCACATTGCCCAGGCGCGGGCCGGGCGGGATCTGGATGGTGGCGGTGGTCTGGGCCAGGCGCGAGGTCTCCTGCTCGCGGACCATCTCGTCATAGGCGGCCAGACGGGCCTTGGACTTGGCCTGGCGGGCCTTGGCGCCTGAGCGCACCCATTCCAGTTCGCGGGTCATGGCGCGCTGGCGAGCCTCGGACTCCGACTGCTCCTGGACGATGCGCTTGGTCTTCTGCTCCAGCCAGCCGGAATAGTTGCCCTCGTAGGGCAGGCCCTTGCCGCGGTCGAGTTCCAGGGTCCACTTGGTCACCTGGTCCAGGAAGTAGCGGTCGTGGGTCACCAGGATGACGCAGCCCGGGAAAGCTTCCAGGTGGTGCTGCAGCCATGCCACGGACTCGGCGTCCAGGTGGTTGGTGGGCTCGTCCAGCAGCAGCATATCGGGCTTGCTGAGCAGCAGGCGGGCGAGCGCGATACGGCGCTTCTCACCGCCCGACAGGTTGTCCACCGACCAGTCGTTGGGCGGGCAGCGCAGGGCGTCGGCGGCCATCTCGATCTTGGAATCGATGTCCCAGATGTCGGCGGCGTCGATCTTCTCCTGGAGGGCGGTCATCTCCTCCATGAGTTCGTCGGTGTAGTCCTCGCCCAGCTTGGCGGCGACCTCGTTGTAGCGGTCGAAGATCTTCTTCTCTTCGCACCACGAGATGATGTTGCCCCAGACGTTGAGCTGCTCGTCGAGGTGGGGCTCCTGCTCCAGGTAGCCCATCTTGACGCCGTCGGCGGCCTTGGCCTCGCCGTTGAACTCCTTGTCCACCCCGGCGATGATCTTCAGCAGGGTGGACTTGCCCGAGCCGTTGACCCCGACCACGCCGATCTTGGCGTCGGAATAGAACGACAGCCAGATGTTCTCGAACACCTTCTTGCCGCCGGGGAAGGCCTTGGTCAGGCCCTGCATCTGATAAATGTACTGCTGCGCCATGGGGCGTCCGCGCTCGCTCTTCGAAAGAGGGGAATTCGGGTGCGGAGATAGCGGTCGGGGGCGTCTTGCGCAACGTCGGCGCGGTGGAACTCGAGAAACGGCGCGCCCTCACAGTCTCCTGCGCCGGCGCGCCATGGGCGACGATCCTAGCGGGGGCCCGCGTTGCAGTTGGCGACATCGGTGTCGCTCATCCTGTTCCCGCGGCTGGAATAGGCGGTCAGCGGACCCAGGGCCGCGCGCACCTTGCGGCACTGCTTCATGAAGCTGTCGAGGCCCGGGGCGTATTTCGAGGCGCCGAGACAGGCGTCGCCGTCGCACTTCCATTCGACACCGCTCACCACGGTGGTGGTGGGTGACGACACCGGGGTCGCCAGCCTGGCCTGGGCGCGAGAGCCCTCGGCGGCGGCGGCGCCTTGCGCGCACATGAGAGAGACCGCCAGGACGGCGGCTGAGAGAACCTTGGTTTGCATTGGAAGCTCCATGCGGCTAAAAGGGCACGATCGGTCACTGAAGCCAAAAAGGCACGATCGGTCACTTTTTGTCAAGCAAGGCTTGGCCATGGGAGGTCTGTTCTTGAGGAAGGGCGAAGCCACCCGGGCGCGGATCATCGAGGAGACCGGCCGTCAGGCCGCGATCAAGGGGTTCGGCGCGATCAGTCTGGGGGACGTGGCCGAGGCCGTGGGCCTGTCCAAGAGCGGCCTCTTCAAGCATTTCGAGTCCAAGGAAGCCATGGAGCTGGCGGCACTCGACTCTGGGTTCGACCGCTTCGTCGCCTTCGTATGGGGCCCGGCCGCCGGCTTGCCGCCCGGCCTGCCCCGCCTGGAGTGCGTCTTCGAGCGCTGGCTGGACTGGACTGAGGTGGAGAACGCCGCCGGGGGATGCCTGATCATGGCCGCCAGCACCGAGCTGGATGACCAGCCCGGCCCCATGCGTGACCTGCTGCAGCATCGCGTCCGCGCCTGGCGTCAGAGCCTGGCCGGCGAGATGAAGGCCCTTAGAGAGCCCCCCATGACCGACGCCGAGGCCCAAAGCGCGGTCTTCCAGATGAAGAGCTTCATCCTGGGCCACAATGAACTGCGGCGCCTGCTGGACGATACCGGCGCCCGGGTCGCGGCGCGGGCGGCCTTCGACAGCCTCATGGACCGAACGCGCAACGCCTGACGGGAACAATTTCCCGGGCCCATGCGTAGAGAGGACGACGGGCGCTCCCCCGCCCCGCCGCAATCCGTCAGGAGATCGCCATGCACAAGGACATCGCCAAGGGCGCCGCCAAGGACGCCTCCGGCTCGATCAAGGAAGCCGCCGGCAAGCTGACCGGCAACGAACGCCTGGAGGCCGAGGGCGTCGGCGAACGCGCCGCCGGCAAGCTTCCAAAGGGCGTCGGCAACCTCAAGGACGCCGCCCGCG
>JAZKFM010000224.1:0-2805 GCA_040386415.1 Pseudomonadota bacterium | reverse complement strand
CCCTCCACCGCTTCGCGGTCCCCCTCCCCCGAAGGGGGAGGTATTGAACGCTACCAGACCAGGTCGGCGATGGCGTAGGTCGCCGTCAGGCCGTCGGCGGCCAGCAGATCCTCCACCGCCTTGGCGTTCAGCCCGTCGGGCCCGATGGTCTCGGCCCCGTGGATGCCGCTGGCCACGAACAGCACGTCCAGGCCCTGGTCGTTGGCGCCCTTGACGTCGGTGGGCAGGCCGTCGCCGATGCAGAGCACGCGGGCGCGGTCCACCGGCCGACCCAGCAGACGCTGCGCCTCCACCAGACACAGGTCGTAGATCGGCGCATAGGGCTTGCCCGCCATCAGCACCTTGCCGCCCAGCTGGGCGTAGAGTTGGGCGAGCGCCCCGCCGCAATAGATCAGCCGGTCGCCCCGCTGCACGACGATATCGGGATTGGCGCAGGTCATCACCAGGCCGCGCGCGGCGCAGGCCTCGAAGCGGTCCTGGTAGTCGCCGGGACCCTCGACCTCGTCGTCATAGGGCCCGGTCACCGAGATGAAGGCCGCCTTGTCATAGTCGGCATAGTCCAGCCCCAGGCCCTCATAGAGCGGGGCGTCGCGCTCGGGGCCGACCCGCCAGGCGGGACCGGGGGCGAGTTCGCTCAGCAGAACCCGGGTGGCGTCGCCGGAAGTGACGAAGGCCTGCCAGACCGCGCGCTGCACACCGAGCTCATCCAGCTGCGGGATCACCGAGTGCGAGGGGCGCGGCGAGTTGGAGATCAGCACCACCGGCTTTTCTTCGCCCCACCGGGCGAGCGCCCCGCAGGCGGCGGGGAAGCTCTCGCGGCCATTGTGGATCACCCCCCAGACGTCGGAGAGGATCACGTCGTAGCGGTCGGCGAGGTCGGAGAGTCCGGAGATCAGTGCGGTCATGGGGTCGGGCGGTAAAGGCCCGAGGCCGGCGGGTCAATGCGCTCCAATTCCTCCCCCTCCGGGGGAGGGGGACCGCGAAGCGGTGGAGGGGCTGGGCCGGTGCAAACGGCAAGGGCCAAACCCCCTCCGTCTCGCGGGCTTGCCCGCGATCCACCTCCCCCGCAACGGCCTGCGGCCTGGGGGAGGAATTGGGGGCTAGTGCCGCCCGCCGGCGCGGCGGCGCATGTTGGTGCGCAGAAACTCGGCGGGGGGATCGGTCTCGGCCAGCACGGCGTCCTTGATCGGGCGCGGCTCGCCGAACAGGTGGCCCTGGCCATAGGCGATGTCGAGTTCGAGGATGTCGACGATCTGCCGCTCCTCCTCGACCTTCTCGGCGATGATCTCCACACCGTAGCGGCGGGTCAGGGTCGAGAAGTCCTGGGCGGCGAGGTCGGGCATCGACTTCAGCACCAGGCCCTCGTCGGTCTCCACCAGCTGGTTCAGCAGGAACTGGGCGCCGATCTTCAGGAACTTCACGTCCGAGCGCGCCAGGTCCTGGAAGTCGAGATCGAGGTCCACGACCTTGTCCAGGCTGAAGCGGAAGCCGAGGTCGGCCAGCTTGCCCATGTTGCGGGCCTCCGTCGCGCCGCGCGCGTCGAAGGCGGCCTGGCCCAGTTCGAAGATCAGGGCGCCGGCCAGGTCGCGGTTGGCGGCCAGCAGGTCGAGGAACTGCGGGAAGAAGCTCTCGTCGGCCAGGCTGGAGGTGGAGATGTTGCAGAAGATGCCGATCTTCTTGTCGGTCTTGGCCAGGCGGCGGACGATCTGCACGCAGCGGAACAGCAGCAGGTTGTCGATGGAGGTGACCAGGCCCTCGGGCTCGGCCACGGCCAGGTATTCGGCGGGCATCATCACCCGGCCGGTCTCGTCGCGCAGGCGCGAGAAGCTTTCGTAGAACACCGTCCGGCGCTGAGGCAGGCCGACCACCGGCTGCAGGTAGAGGTCGACGCGGTTCTCGGCCAGCGCCTCGCGGATGGTCTCCAGCAGCGCGGCCGACTGGCGGTGCTGCGGGGTGTGGCGGGCGCTGATGGGGGGCGCCTGCACCATGCGCTCCTCCAGCCGCTGGCCCATCCGCTGGACCAGATCCTCCAGCATGTGGACCTCGCCGGTCAGCTCCTCGGAGCGGCGGGCGGCGTCATCGGTGACGGTGTCGACCACCTCGACCACGCGGGCGTCCATGCGCTCCATCTGGTCGATGAGGATGCGCTGGGCCTCGCGGATGTTCTCGAGCTCGCGGCGCAGGGCGGCGTTTTCCAGGCTGTGCATGATCAGCCCGTGGAAGGTGTAGCAAAGGGCGAATCCGGCCGCGAGCATGGACAGGCCCGCCGCCCAGCCTCCCCCGTTACGCCACAGGAGGAGGGCGAAGATCAGTGCAACACAGAGGTAGGCGCCGGAAAGCAGCGCCAATGTGAGCCGTCGCATAATCCCGCCTGCCCGAATCGCTCCTCAGTATCCGATGCGCCGCCGGTGCAAGTCGAACGGATTAACGATTAGCGGCCGGCCCAGCGCTAATTCGACGCGGCCGCCTTGCCCAGCACCATGTCGGCGGCCTTCTCGGCGATCATGATGGTGGGCGCATTGGTGTTGCCCGACACCAGGCGCGGCATCACCGAGGCGTCCACCACCCGCAGGCCCTCGACGCCGCGCACCCGCAGCTGGGCGTCCACCACCGCCATGGGGCCAGAGCCCATCTGGCAGGTGCCCACCGGGTGATAGATGGTCGATCCGGCCATCCGAGCATAGCCCAATAGGGCCTCGTCATTGCTGAAGTCCGGACCCGGCAGCATCTCGTGGTCGATATAGGGGGCGAGCGCCGGCTGGGCGGCGATCTTGCGGCCCCACTTCAGGCCGGCCACCGCCACCT
>JAZKFM010000223.1:0-5321 GCA_040386415.1 Pseudomonadota bacterium | reverse complement strand
GGCCTTGGCTCCGGTGGCCAGGATCGACCCGGAGTTCCAGATGCCGCCGTCCACGGTCACCGTCCGTCCCAGGCCGCCGAATTTCAAGCCCACGGCCGAGACGCCGTCATAGACGCCTGCGCCCTGGACCGTGCCCTTGTTCATGAAGCCGAAGGCGTCAGCCCCGGTCCCCAGAACGCCGAGGCGGACATTGCGCGTATCCGAGCCGATCAGCACCCCGGGCGCCGAGCCATAGGCGCTGGCCGAGCCCGAAGTCCCGATCAGCATTCCGCCGAACAGGTCGCCGCGCACCCGCACCGCCGGCCCGCCGATCAGCAGATCGTCGGCGTCCAGCTTGGCCACCACCGCGTCGGTTCCCCGCGTGGTCGAGCGGAAGCCCGAGGCGCCGATGGCCGAATTGATGGAGAGCTTGCCGCCGACATTGTCGTCCAGGGCCACGCCCACGGAGTCCTTGCCTAGGGCGGTGACGCTCCCGGTCACCACCACGTCGCCACCGACCGTGCCCAGGGCGTGCAGCCCATAGGAACGGTCGCCAATCACCGAGATGATCCCCGCGGTCTGCAGGGACCCGTCGATGGCGCTCTCCAGCGCGACGCCGGCTGAATCGTTACCCTCCACGGTGATCGTCCCCGCGGTCTGGGTGATGGATCCATGGAAGGTGGCGGGCCCGGTGACCCGCACGCCCACCCGGTTGGAGCCGACGGCGAACGGCCCGTCATTGTCGCCGTCGGTGTCGGTGTCCTTGCTCTCGGTGGTCTCGTCGACGGCGATGGAGCCCGACAGCTTCACCACCCCGGTGTTCCCGCCGACGATCGCCAGGCCGGTGGCGTTGCTGGCGTCGGAGATCGAGATCGCCCCCTCGTGGGTGACATTGTTGTTGCTGTTCAGGGTCAGGGCCGCGCCGCTGGTGACCTTGATGGACCCCGCCGAGGTGACCTTCACGTCGTCCCGCGCCCCGCTGGCCGCGGTGGCCGTCGCCACCGGCGTGGTCACCGCCGTGGAGATCGCCGTCTCGGCCCAGGCGGGCGCCGCGACCAGGCACAGGGGGGAGGCCGCGGCGAGCAGGAGGTGACGAAGCGACATGGGATATCCGAAAGATGAGGACGAAGGGGCGGTCGATGTCTATGGTCGGCGACGAGGCGTTATGCGTCGTGTAAGAATATGTTTCGTAAGAACTGTATATCGGTCTGATTGTGGCCGCAAGATGGCGTAGTCCAGGAGTTGAATTTCGATGCCCAGAGCTGCGGTTGATCCCATCCGCGCCGCCGCCACCAAGAGCCTGCGGCAGGCGGCGGGACGCTGGCTGAAGGCCGGGCGCGAGGCCGCGGGCCTGACCCAGGCCGAACTGGCCGAGCGGGTGGGCATGCGCTACTACACCTTCGTCTCGCAGGTGGAGAGCGGCCTTGGCCGGGTTCCCATCGAGATGCAGGGGGCCTGGGCCCTTGCGGTCGGCCTTGATCCCGCCCATTTCGCCCGCACCCTGCTCGCCTATTACGAGCCTGAGCTGAACCGGCTGCTGTTCGGGGACGCCGCCCAGATCTTCCCCGACGCGCAGCGCGCCTTCGGGACCTGAAGGACCGCCCCGCCCCGATGAGCAACGTCGTCCCGTTCACGCCCCGCGCCGAAACCGGCGGCTGGTCCGCCGGTGAGCGCGCGCGGCTGTCGGAGCTCGCCGACCGGCTGGCGGCGGACGGCATCCACGTCCGCGTGGTCTATGGCGCCACCGACGCGGGCGACCCCTGGTGCGTGATCACCGACGAGTTCGACGAGGTCCTGGTCCACGTCGCCCGCATCAACGGCCAGTTCGTCATCCATGACGCCGCCGCCGACGTGGTGGAGGAGGACGACACCCTCTGGACCGCCGTCGACCGCCTGCTGGGCGCCGACTGGCGCGACGGTCAGGGCGAGGTGGTGGTGCCCATGGCCGCCCGCCAGGCCCAGAGCGTCATCGCCCTGGTGGTGGCCGCCGCCTTCTTCGACATGACCGCCCAGGCGCACGAGACACCCGAGTCCGCATCCCATGACACCGGCGCCGGGGCCCTGGCCGCCTTCGCCACCGCCGCCGTCCTCGCCGCCCCGGCCGCCGCCGAGGAGCATCAGCGCTTCGAACGCCTGGCCGCCCCGGCCGACGACACGGCCCCTGGCGACAGCGCGACCATGACCGCCGCCGAGGAAGCCCCCAAGGCCCAGGCGCCTACGGATGAGATCAGGCCGGTGCTCACCGGCGCGGACGGACCACCGGCGGAGACGCTCGTCCTGGTGGCCCAGGCCCAGGCCATCCCCCTTCAGGGCGGCGACGGCGTCAACGTGCTCGTGGGCGGCGCCGGCGACGACAGCCTAAACGGCGGCGTCGGGACCGACTATCTGGTGGGCGGCGCGGGGGACGACACCCTGTCAGGCGGCGGCGCGGGCCCGGGCCAGGCCGACCTGCTGGACGGCGGCGACGGGAACGACCAGATCCACCTGGGCGCCCAGGTCGTGGCCATCGGCGGGGCGGGGGACGACACCTTCGTTCTGGAGATCGCCCAGGCGCCCGAGACCCCGCAGCAGCACGATTTCGGCGTCATCCTCGACTTCACCGCCGGCGACCGGCTGGCGGGCGCCGATGGTCAGACCGTCAATGTGATCAGCGCCACGGTCCAGGACGACGTGCTGAGCGGCCTGCGCGGCTTCAACTTCACCGGCCACCTGCCGCCGCCCCTCCCCGGCTTCCGCGTCGAGGTCGACGTCGATGGCGACAACCAGGGCGACGGCTTCCTGACGGTGGCCGGGACGGGCGTCGCGGGCCTGCTGGCCCATCTCCCAGGCGGCGTCCTGCCTCCTCCGGCGCCGCCGGACCATACGGACGTGGTGGTGTCGACGAGCCCTGTGGCCCCGCCGCAAGGCGACTTCCTGCTGGGTTAGTTCCAAACCCGCGCCTCCCGGGCGAAGGCCGCGACCCAGATCCACCTCTGGCCTCCGGTCAGGACCCGCCGTTCGTGTGGTTCGTGTGGTTCGTGGTTCCAAGCCTTCCAGCCGTGACACCGCCAAGACCGATCAGATTGTCCACGAACCACACGAACCACACGAACGTGGATCACCGCTGACAACTCTGGATGAAGCTGGGACCCGGCCTTGGCCGGGATGAGCGGGGCGTGGCTAGGCCACCGCCTCCCCCACCATCGCCCGCGCCACCGCCTCGGCCACCTTGATGCCGTCGATGGCCGCCGAGAGGATGCCGCCGGCATAGCCCGCCCCCTCGCCCGCCGGGAACAGCCCCGCCAGGTTCAGGCTCTGAAAGTCCGCGCCCCGGGTGATGCGGATCGGCGAGGAGGTGCGGGTCTCCACCCCGGTCAGCACGGCCTGCGGATCGTCATAGCGCGGAATCTTGCGGCCGAAGACCGGCAGGGCCTCGCGCATCGCCTCCACCACATAGTCGGGCATCAGCTCCGCCAGATCGGTGGGCCGCACGCCGGGCTTGTAGGAGGGGACCACCTCGCCCAGCGAGGTCGAGGCCCGCCCCGCCAGGAAGTCTCCCACCGTCTGCCCCGGGGCGTGATAGCCGCCGCCGCCGGCCGTGAAGGCCGCGCTTTCCAGGGCCCCCTGCAGGGCGATGCCGGCCAGGGGATGGTCGCTGCCATAGTCCATGGGATCGATCCCCACCACGAAGCCGGAATTGGCGTTCCGCTCGTTGCGCGAATACTGGCTCATGCCGTTGGTGACCACGCGGCCGGGCTCGGAGGTGGCCGCCACCACCGTCCCCCCCGGGCACATGCAGAAGCTGTAGACCGTGCGGCCGTTCTTGCAGTGATGCGACAGGGAATAGGACGCCGCCCCAAGGTCCGGGTGCCCGGCGCAGGGCCCGAACAGGGCCTTGTCGATCCAGGACTGCGGATGCTCGATGCGGAAGCCGATGGAGAACGGCTTGGCCTCGATGTGGACGCCGCGGTCGTGCAGCATGGCGAAGGTGTCGCGGGACGAGTGGCCGACCGCCAGCACCACATGCTCGGCGGCGACGAACTCGCCGCCCTTCAGGTGCAGGCCCCGCAGGCGCCGCGCGCCGCCGGGGCCCGGCTCGATCTCCACATCGGTGACCTGGTGGCCGAACCGGTACTCCCCGCCAAGGGCCTCGATCTTGGCGCGCATGGCCTCCACCATGGTCACCAGGCGGAAGGTGCCGATGTGCGGGTGCGCCTCGGTGAGGATTTCCGGCGGCGCCCCGGCCTCCACGAACTCGGTCAGCACCTTGCGGCCCAGGAAGCGCGCGTCCTTGACCTGGCTGTAGAGCTTGCCGTCGGAGAAGGTCCCGGCCCCGCCCTCGCCGAACTGGACGTTGGACTCGGGGTCCAGCTCGCCGCGCCGCCACAGGCCCCAGGTGTCTTTCGTCCGCTCACGGACGGCCTTGCCGCGATCCAGGATTATGGGGCGGAAACCCATCTCCGCCAGGATCAGCCCGGCGAACAGGCCGCAGGGCCCCGCGCCGATCACCACCGGCCGCGCCGCGCCCGCAGGCGCCTTCGCCACGAGACGGTAGGAGGTGTCCGGGGTCGGCCGCAGGTGTGGGTCGCCCGCCAGCCGCGCCGCCACGGCGGCCTCGTCCCTCAGCTCGACGTCGACGATATAGACCTTGAGGATCGTGGCCTTCTTGCGCGCGTCGTGGGCCCGCTTCCACACCGACCAGCGCAGGATCTCGCCCGCGGCCACGCCGAGCCGCGCGGCGATCGCCGCCGGCAGGGCGCCCGGCTCATGGTCGAGGGGCAGCTTGAGTTCCGAAATCCGCAACATCGCCGCCTTCTAGCCGCTCCTGGCGGCGGGCGCACCTGTCCCCCGATCCCGGGACCGCGGACCTTCACATCCTGAGGTTTTGATCCAGGTCAACGCGCGGATAGCTTGGCCTTGGTTAGAAACAAGGCGATGGCCCGCCCTTACGCCCGCGGCGGGCCCCTCCACAGTACCGCGTCCGCGAGCATCCCCCTCTCCGGAATGACATCATGCCCTTGCAGGACCTTGCCGCGCCCACACAGCCGACGACCCAGTTTCCCCTGTGCGCCGCCCACTGCCCGCTGCTGGCCGAGGTCAACCACCGGACCGCCAATCAGTTCGCGCTGCTGACCAGCTACATCCATCTGTCGCTCGAGGAATTCCGCAGGCACCCCGGGGAAATCCGCGACCTTCAACTGGCCTTCGCCGCCGTCGAGTCCCGCGCCCGTGCCCTGTCCAACCTCAACAGGCGGTTGACGGAGCGGTCCGCCTCTTCCGAACCGATCGACGTTTCGACGATGCTGCGTGAGGTCTGCGCGACCTTCGGGAGCAGCACCGGCACGGTCCACCGCGTGGTGGAC
>JAZKFM010000222.1:2957-5378 GCA_040386415.1 Pseudomonadota bacterium | reverse complement strand
CGCCAGGCCGGTGATGTCCTCCGCCGCCGATCGCAGGCTGGCCATCTCCGGGGTCAGCTTGAAGCGGTCCAGCAGGGCGGCGGCGCGGGGATCGTGGTCGGGATAGAGCTGGTGGCCGAAGCCCGGCAGCAGGCGATCCTCGGCCAGGCGGGCGGCGATGACATTGCGCGCACCGCCCTGGGCGGCCTCGGCCGAAAAGCCCCGGATCGCAGCTGGCGCCCCGCCGTGACGCGGGCCTGAAAGGGTGGCCAGACCGGCCAGGGCGGCGGCGGCCAGGGACGCCCCCGTCGAGGCGGCCACCCGGGCGGCGAAGGCCGAGGGGTTGAGCTCGTGGTCGGCCAGCAGCACCAGCACGCGGCGCACCAGGTCCGCCCCCGGACCGCCAGGACCCAGGCCCCAGGCGAAGGCCAGGCGGTTGTGGATCGCCCCGCCCCCCACCTCGCCGGCGATGGCGTCGGTGAGCACGTCCAGCAGGGTGGCGGCCTCGACGGCCAGGGCCAGGGGGTGACGTCCGAGCGCAGGCGCATCTACGCCCGCCCGCGCTCCCAGCGCCAGGAAGGCCCGCGCCGTCATGTCCGCCCCCTCCGGCGGCCGGGGCCGGTCGGTGCGCTTCAGGGCCGCGCCGTGGCCGCCGCGCAGCAGGCGGGCCACGGATTCCAGGGTCTCGGTCTCCGCCAGCTCCACGGCGTCGCGACCGCGATAGAACAGCCGGCCCTGGGAAATGGTGGTGATGGCCGAGACCAGCACCGGCTCGCCCCAGGCGATGGCCCCGGCCGCCACCTCCGAGGCCTTGCGGCTGCGGGTCTTGCGTTGAACCAGGGCGGCGATGTCGGCGGCGCGATAGAGGCTGCGGCGCGGGTCCCCCGGATCGATGCGGGTCTGGACCCGGCCGCGGCTGACATAGGCGTAGAGGGTCTGGGGCCGCACGCCCAGCCGTTCGCGGGCCTCGTCGGCGCCGATCCAGTCGCTGGGCTTGGTCTGCGGCATCTTATGTTGATTATGTTGATCAAGATTGACGCATCCAGCTTGGCGGCAAATATCGCCCTTAGCAAGTTTGGAAAAAAGGAGGTCCTCCCATGTCGGACGGACTGGAAGACGTCATCGCCGCTCACACCGTGATGTCCGACGTGGACGGGGCGGCGGGCCGCCTGATCATCCGCGGCCGGTCACTGGACGACCTGGCCGGGCGGGCCAGCTTCGAGGAGGTCACCCGCCTGCTGTGGGACGGGTTCTTCGACCACCTGCCCGCCGACCTGGCCGGCCCCCTGGCCGCGGCCCGCGCCGAGGTGTTCGCGGAGGTCTCGGCGATGGACACCGGGATTCTGTCCCTCAGCCCCATCGAGGCCATGCGCGCGCTCACCGCCCGGCTGTCGGACGGGGACGACCTTGCGGTCGCCCTGCGCCTGCTGGCCGCCCCGGCGGTGTTCACCGCCGCGGTGGTGCGGGGCCAGGCGGGCGAGGCGCCGATCGCGCCGGACACCTCGCTGGGGCACGCCGCCGACATCCTGCGCATGCTGGGCAAGGCGCCCAGTCAAGCGCAGGCCGAGGCCCTGGACACCTATCTGGTGACGGTGAGCGACCATGGGCTGAACGCCTCGACCTTCGCCGCCCGGGTGGTGGCCTCGACCCGGGCGGGCCGGGGATCGGCGGTGCTGGCCGGGAACAGCGCCCTGCAGGGCCCCCTGCACGGCGGCGCGCCGGGACCGATCATCGATATGCTGGACGGGATCGGGACCGCGGAGAACGCCCGGCCCTGGATCGAGGCGGCTCTGGCCCGCGGCGACCGGCTGATGGGCTTTGGCCACCGGGTCTACCGGGTGCGCGACCCCCGCGCCGACGCCCTGAAGGTCGCCATCCGGCGGATGGGGACCCGCAGCGGCCGGCTGGAGTTCGCGGAGGCCGTGGAGCGGGCGGTGCTGGAGATCCTCAAGGCCCACAAGCCCGACCGCAGCCTGGACACCAATGTGGAGTTCTACACTGCGCTGTTGCTGGAGGCCCTGGCCTTCCCGCCGCAGGCCTTCACCTGCGTGTTCGCCATGGGACGCACCGCCGGCTGGATCGCTCATGCGCGGGAGCAGCTTGCGGGGGGCCGCCTGATCCGGCCGCAGTCGGTCTATGTCGGACCGACCCCTCGCGCGGCCGCCTGAAGACCTGAGAGTCGTTAGCGCTGGGGCGGCGTGCGCGGGCGCACTAGATAGGAGCCATGCACGCCCCCTCCGGCCTCGACCCGAAAGCCGCCGCCGCCTTGACCCGGCGGATCACCCTGCTGTCGGTGGCGACGGCCGGGGTGCTGGTGGTGATCAAGGGCGGGGTCTGGCTGATCTCCGGCTCGGTGGCCCTGCTGGCGTCGGCGGCGGACTCCGGCCTGGACCTCATCGCCAGCCTGGCGACCTTCTACGCGGTCCGCTACGCCCAGGCGCC
>JAZKFM010000222.1:0-2947 GCA_040386415.1 Pseudomonadota bacterium | reverse complement strand
CGAGCACCGCTTCGGGCACGGCAAGGCTGAGGCCTTCGCCAGCCTGGTGCAGGCGGGCCTGGTGTTCGCCTCGGCCGCCCTGATCGGGCAGGAGGCCATCGTCCACATCCTGAACCCCACCCCGGTGGCCAACGAGGGCTGGGCGGTGGCGGTGATGGCGGTCTCCACCGTGCTGACCGTGATGCTGATCCTGGCCCAGGGCCGGGTGCTGAAACAGACCAACTCCGTGGCGGTCTCGGGCGACCGGGCCCACTATCTCACCGACGTGGCCTCCAACCTGATCGCGCTGCTCGGCATCGGGGCGGCGGCCTGGCTGGGCTTCAACAGCCTCGACGCCGTCGCCGGCCTGATCGTCGCGGCCCTGCTGCTGTGGGCCGCCATCGGGGTGTTCCGCGAGGCCTCGGGCCAGCTGATGGACCATGAACTGCCCGACGCCGACCGCGCCCGCATCGTCGAGCTGATCAGCCAGGACCCGCGCCTCAGCGACGTCCACCAGCTTCGCACCCGGGCCTCGGGGCCGTTCATCCACATGCAGATGCACGTGGACATCGATCCGGCCCTGACCCTGGAGGCCGCCCATCGCCTGATCGTCGAGGCCGAGACCCGCATCCTGGCGGAATTTCCCCAGGCCGACATCCTGATCCACGCCGACCCGCGCGGCCGCGCCGAGCCGCACGGCGGCGCCTTCGCCGAGCAGTCGCAGTAAACGCGCCCTTAACGCAGGCCATGTTAGGCCGCTGCGTTCCCATGACCCCCGACCGCACCCTGCACCACTTCCCCCTCGACCCCGCCTCGCGCCAGGTGCGTCTGGCCCTGGGCGAAAAGCGCCTGGCGTTCGTCGAGAACCCGGTGCGCTACTGGGAGCGGCCCAAGGAGCTGGTGAGCCTGAACGCCTCGGGCCTGACCCCGGTGCTGACGGAAGGGGCCCTGGTGCTCTGCGAGAGCCGGGCGATCCTGGACCACCTGGAAGAAACCTATCCCGAACCCGCCCTGCTGGGCCGCGAGCCCGGCGAACGGGCCGAGGCGCGCAGGCTGCTGCAGTGGTTCGACCGCAAGTTCGACTACGAGGTCGGCGGTTTCCTCCTGCACGAGAAGATGGAGAAGCGGCTGCTAGGCCTGGGGGCGCCGGACCTGGCCTCCCTGCGCCAGGGTCGCGAGGCGCTGCGCGGCCACATGCTCTATATCGACAGCCTGCTGGCCGACCGCGACTGGCTGGCCGGGACGCGGCTGTCCCTGGCCGATTTCGCGGCCGCGGCGCATCTCTCGGTGATCGACTATTTCGGCGACGTGCCCTGGGCGGACTTCCAAGCCGTCAAGACCTGGTACATGAAGCTGAAATCGAGGCCGGCCTTCCGGCCGCTGCTGGCCGACCGCTGGCCCGGCCTCGCGCCGGCGTCGCATTATGACGACCTCGACTTCTGACCTGATCCGCGAGAAGGCCGCCGAGCTGGGCTTCGACGCCTGCCGCTTCGCGCGCGTCGACGAGGCCTGGGCGGCGGGCGGCCGGCTGCACGACTTCATAGATCACGGCCGCCACGGCGAGATGGACTGGATGGCCACCACCGCCGAGCGCCGGGCGCACCCCAACGCCATGTGGGCCGGGGCCCGCAGCGCGATCATGCTGGGGGTCAATTACGGCCCGGACGCCAATCCGCTGGAGGCCCTGGCGCACCGCGGCCGCGGGGTGATCTCGGCCTATGCCCAGGGCGACGACTATCATGAGCTGATCAAGGGGCGGCTGAAGCAGCTGGCCTCGTGGCTCGCGTCGAAGTTCGGCGGCGAGCTGAAGGTGTTCGTCGACACCGCGCCGCTGATGGAGAAACCGCTGGCGGCCCGGGCCGGCCTCGGCTGGCAGGGCAAGCACACCAACCTGGTGAGCCGCGAGTTCGGGTCCTGGCTGTTCCTGGGGTCCATCCTGACCGAGCTGGAACTGGCCCCCGATGCGCCGGAGGCGGAGCACTGCGGGTCCTGCCAGGCCTGCCTGGACATCTGCCCGACCAAGGCCTTCCCGGCCCCGTTCCAGCTGGATGCCCGGCGCTGCATCTCCTACCTCACCATCGAGCTGAAGGGGCCGATCCCCCGGGAATTCCGCGCCGCCCTGGGCAACCGCATCTATGGCTGCGACGACTGCCTGGCGGTCTGTCCCTGGAACAAGTTCGCCGCCACGGCCCGCGAACAGCGGCTGCATGCGCGTGACGCGCTGAAGGCGCCCGCCCTGCGGGACCTGGCGGGGCTGGACGACGCGGACTTCCGGGCGCTGTTCTCCAAGAGCCCGGTGAAGCGGATCGGCCGCGAGCGGTTCGTGAGGAACGTGCTCTACGCGGTGGGGAATTCGGGGGACGCGGGGCTGGTTGAGGTGGCCGAGGGGCTGCTGGCCGATCCGTCGCCCCTGGTGCGCGGCGCAGCGGTCTGGGCGCTCTCGCGGCTGTTGAGCGCCGAGGCGTTCGACGCGCTGCGGGCCGCTCAGGCCGAGAGCGACGCTGATGTGCTGGCTGAGTGGGCTGATTTTCCTCCCCCGTTTACGGGGGAGGGGGACCGCCGATAGGCGGTGGAGGGGGCGAGACCGGGCGCCGTGGACGGGGCTCGCCCCCTCCACCACGCTTCGAGCGGTCCCCCTCCGCCTTACGCTTCGCTAAAGGGGAGGAAGGGTCAGGTCTGCCAACTCGGCGCGGCGTCCGAGGCTTGCGCCGCCTTCGCCCGCACGAACCCGTCGCGCGTTTGCAGCCCCGCCCAGTAGTCGGCCACGGCGGGGGGAGAACCTGGCGTCCAGACCCAGGGTCTGCGCCAGCAGGAGCGCGTAGCCCACCGAGATGTCGGCCCCGGTGAACCGGCCGGCGCAATACCAGCCGCCGTTCGCCGCCAGGCGCGGCTCCAGCCCCTTCAGCCGGGCGGTGAACCAACGGCCATAGTCGTCGGCGACCTGGGGATTGCGGCGCTCCTTGGGCTC
>JAZKFM010000221.1:0-11122 GCA_040386415.1 Pseudomonadota bacterium | reverse complement strand
GGCGGGCCCTTCTTCTTGGGCTGGCCGGTCCAGTCGAGGTCTTCGGCCTTCAGCAGGGCGCCGGCGTCCTTGGCGGCGTCGGCCACGGTGACCAGGGGCTCCTGCTTGACCGTCTCGGAATTGCTCTGGCTGGCCGGGGTCCTGCCGTCAGCGCCCTTGGGGGCCTTGGTCAGGACGGCCTCCTCCACCGGCAGGGCTTCCTGCACGTTGTCGTGGGCCAGGGAGGCCTCGATCTTCGGCGTGGTGGCGTACTTGTCGAGGGCGGCGATCTGCATGCCTTCGGCCTCGGTGCCGAGATACTTGCCGGAGAAGGCGGGGGGCAGGCCCGAGCCGCCGGTCCAGCGATAGAAGATGTGGGCGCCGATGGTGCCGACCTTGACCAGGCTCGGGCTCCAGTACGCGGCGACATAGTTGGCGTGATAGTGGGTGGCGGTGCCGACCTTCTTCATCACGTAGCCGTTCAGGGCGGCCGAGGCGACGCTGCGGGCGCGCAGCCAGCCGGCTTCCTGCGGCTGACGGTTCATCGCCCCGTCGCAGGTGAAGCTGAACTGGCAGCCGGTGGTGCGGTTGGAGCCCTGGAACACCACGCCGCAGACCGTCTTGGGATAGGCCGGGTGGCGCATACGGTTCAGCACGACCTGGGCCACGGCGCGCTGGCCTTCGACGCTTTCCCACGCGGCTTCGTAATAGATGGCCGCGGTCAGGCAATCGATGGCGCGGGCTTCGTCCAGCATGCCGCCGGTCTTCAGCTTGAAGGGCCGGGCCGCCGGGTTGGGCAGGGCCGAGGTCGGGTTGGCCAGGTTCCAGGCGCGGGCCTGGTCAGGATCGAGATCCTGCAGCCGGATGACGGCGGCGTCCACAGCCGCGCCTTCGGGCAGGGCGGGGTCGGGGTTGATCATGTCGCCCGCCGGCGTCATCAGACCGCCCATGCGGGGTTCGAGGCGGCTGGCCAGGGTCAGCATCGCCGGGTCCATGCCGGCCTTGAGCCGGGCGAAGGCCTGGGGAGAAACCTCGCCTCCCGTCAGGCGGGCCAGGCGTTCATTGCGCCCATCGGGCGCCGCGGCGACAGCGATGCCGGCGGTCATGGCGGCCACCAGGGCCAACTCAACACCCACGAGATGGATCGCATCGCGTCGGGGCAGACGGCTTTTGGCGGCCTGCAGAAGGTGACGCATACGTTCCAACACGGCGGTGTTCTCTCCTGGGACAGTGCACTGCAGCAATTGCAAGACGAACGCCATAAACCCGAATTGGGGGCCGCGCTACCAGGAATCTTTTATTTTGCATTAACTATGACGGGTTCGGCCGCCAAGCAGCCATCCCCGCGCCCGGAGTCCCGGGCCCGGCGTCAGAACAAGCTCTCAGCAGAGCTCGGCAGTAATCAGCGCGGGATTTCTAGGATTTTGGTCAGGGCCACTTGGCGGTAGACGGCCGTGATGTCGAAGTAGCGCCGGAAGACTCCGTGGAAGGCGTCCACCGCCTGCTTGACCCCCGGGCCGCCGATCTCGCTCTCATGGTGCCAGTAGTCGTCCAGGACCATCATGCCGCCGACGTTCAGCAGGGCGGCGCAGTAGGCTAGGTCCACCCCCACGGCCCAGGCCGTGTGCGACCCGTCGATATAGATCAGGTCGTAGGTCTCGCCGCGCTCGAGCATCCTGGGCAGCTCGTAGGTGGAGAACCCCTTGTGGGTAGTCAGCTTGGAGAAGCCGAGCTTGGCGGTGTTGCGTTGGAAGCGCGGTTCGACAGCGTGGTACTTCTCTTCCGGGTTCAGGTCCTCGTCGAACCAGGGGTCGATCACGGTGACGTCCAGCTTGGACGGCAGCAGCCAGTCCATGAAGGCCAGGTTGCGCCCCTCATAGGCGCCGATCTCCATGTAGCGGAGCGATCCGCGCTGGGCGGCGAAGTCGCGCAGCAGGGGCGAGACGAAGGGGATGTTCTGGTCGGCCCAGCCCTCGGTGAACTCGAAGTTCATGGCCTTGCAGTGGACGGCGAAGGCCGCGGCGTCGTCATCGGCGCGCGGCGTGGCCAGCATGGTCTTGGCGAACTGCGGGGCGAACCGGTGGTTCATGGTCGCCAGGGCGCGAAGGGCGTCAGCCATGACAGGCTCCTCTCAAATCTCTGGGCGAGAGGCTTAGCCCTTGCGGGTTAAGGAAGAGTCAGGCCGTGACGACGTCGCCGTCCACCACGCTCACCGGCCAGGGGCGCAGGTGCTCGTCGGCGCAGGGCCCCGCCACGCAGAGCCCGTCGGCGGGCCGGAACATGGCCCCGTGCGCGGCGCAGATGATCCGGTCTCCCTCCCGCGTCAGGTATCGGTCATCCATGACCGCCAAGGGCCAGCCGTTGTGCGGGCAGGAATCGACATAGCCGGCCACGCTGTCGCCCTGGCGCACCAGGAAGCCCGCGAACAGGGCGCGCTCGTTGCGGAATCGGAAGCCCTTCGCGCCGGGATCGGCCAGGTCGGCGAGCGCGCAGAGGCGCTCTCCCGCCGGGGGCCTGGCCGGATTGTCGGGCTCGTCGCGGATCACAGGGTCCCGATGGTCGCGCGGAAGGGCAGGATCTGCACGCTCTGGAACAGGCCGGCCAGGGTATAGGGATCGTCGCGGTTGAAGGCCTGCGCCACCTCCTGGGTCTCCCCCTCCATGACGATCAGAGAGCCGGCCATGTCGCCCTTGTCGTCCAGGATCGGGCCGCCCAGCTTGACCACATTGCTGAAGGTCCCGGCATAGGCCAGGTGCGCCGGCCGGGTGGCCATGCGCAGGTCGAGGGCATTGGGCTTGTCGAGGCAGATCAGCACGAAGAGGGCCATGGGCGGTTCCTTCAGAATTCGGTCTTGATGGGTCGCGAGAGCAGGCCGGCGATGGCGGTGTCGATGTCGGCCTCGCCCGCCAGGATGGCGGCCACGGCGTCGCAGATGGGGATCTCGACCCCGTGCTTGGCGGCCAGGCCGCGCACGGCGGGCGCGGAGGCCACGCCCTCGGCCACGGCCCCGCCCAGGCTGGCCAGGGCCTCCTGGAGGGTCATGCCCTGGCCCAGGGCCAGGCCGACCCGGTTGTTGCGCGACTGGGCGCTGGAGCAGGTGAGCACCAGGTCGCCCAGGCCGCAGAGACCGGCCACGGTCTCCGCCTCGCCCCCCAGCGCCTCGGCCAGGCGGGTCAGCTCGGCGAAGCCCCGGGTGATCAGGGCCGCATGGGCGCTGCGCCCCAGGCCACGGCCCTCGACGACGCCGCAGGCGATGGCCAGCACGTTCTTCACCGAGCCGCCGATCTCGGCGCCGATCATGTCGGTGGCCAGGTAGGGCCGGAACAGCGGGCTGGCGATGGCCTCGGCCAGGTCGCGGCCCAGGTCCTCGTCGGGACAGGCCAGGGTGACGGCGGTGGGCAGGCCGCGGGCCACCTCGCCGGCGAAGCTCGGTCCCGACAGCACGGCGGGGCAGGCGTCCGGCAGGGTCTCGGCCAGCACCTCGGTCATCAGCTTCAGCGACCCCTGCTCCACCCCCTTGGCGCAGAGCAGGATCGGCACGCCGGTCCGCGCGTGGGGCGCGAAGGCCGCGAGGCTGGCCCGCAGGTGCTGGGCCGGGGTGACGTTGAGGATCAGGTCGCAGGCGGCCAGGTCGGCCATGTCGCCGGTGGCGGTGACGGGGCTGTCAAACGCGACGCCCGGCAAGAAGAGGCTGTTCTCGTTCTTCGTCCGGATGGCGTCGACCACCTCGGGCTCGCGGGCCCAGAGGGTAGTCTGCAGGCCGGCGCGGGCGCAGACCAGGGCCAGAGCGGTGCCCCAGGCGCCGCCGCCGATCACGCCCGCTGTCGTCATGCTCATGCCTTGGCGCCCTTGCGTCCGAATGCGTGGGTAGGATTGGACAACGCCGCAGCGGCGTCCAGGGGCCAACGCGGCCGGGCGGGCGCGTCCAGGGGATCGGTCATGCCCAGGGCCAGGCGCTCGGCGCCGGCCAGCGCGATCATGGCGGCGTTGTCGGTGCAATAGGCGAGCGGCGGGGCGTCGAAGGAAAAGCCCCTGGCCGTGGCGGTCTCCATCAGCTTGGCCCGCACAGCGCCGTTCGCCGCCACACCGCCGGCCACCACGAAGCGCAGCTCGCGGTTTCCCTGGGCGATGGCGTAGGCGGCCATGGCGCGGTCGGTGCGGTCCGACAGCTGGCGGGCGATGGCGGTCTGGACGCAGGCGGCCAGGTTCTTGCGCTGGGTTTCGGTGGTGACGGTCTCGGCCAGGCGCGCGGCGGCGGTCTTCAGGCCGGAGAAGGAGAAGTCGCAGCCGTCACGTCCCAGCAGGGCGCGGGGCAGGGTGAAGGCGGTGGGATCGCCGCCCTCCGCCAGCTTTTCCAGGGCCGGGCCGCCGGGATAGGGCAGGCCCAGGCTCTTGGCGATCTTGTCGAAGGCCTCGCCGGCGGCGTCGTCGATGGTGGAGCCCAGCCGCCGGCAGGCGCCCACCCCCTCGACGGCCAGCATCTGGCAGTGCCCGCCAGAGACCAGCAACAACAGGAAGGGATAGGGGATGTCGGCGGCCAGCCGCGCCGAGACCGCGTGGCCCTCCAGGTGGTTCACCGCGATCAGGGGCAGGCCCCGCGCCAGGGCCACCGCCTTGCCGAAGGACAGCCCCACCATCACCCCGCCCACCAGGCCGGGGCCCGCGGTGGCCGCCACGCCCGAGAGGTCGGCATAGGTCACGCCCGCCTCGTTCATGGCCTGGGCGGCGATGGCGTCGATGGACTCCACATGGGCCCGGGCGGCGATCTCCGGCACCACCCCGCCATAGGGCGCGTGGGCGGCGATCTGGCTGGCGATGACGCTGGAGAGAACCTCCACGCGGCCGTCGGCGGACCGGCGCAGCACCGAGGCGGCGGTTTCGTCGCAGCTGGTTTCGAGGCCGAGGAGAGTTAGGGCGGTCATCTGCGTTGCGGCTTGGGGTTCCGTCCTGTAGCGAACGGCTCAGTCCCCGCCGAGGTAGCCCTCCCGCCGTGCCCACGCAACCTGTCCGGATCGGAGCCCGCGGCTCCAAACTCTCCCTGGCCCAGGCCGGCATGATGCAGCGTCGCATCGCCGCCGCCCTTGGCGCGCCCCCCGAAGACGCCGAACGCGTCGCCCCGCTGATCATCATCACCACCACCGGCGACCGGGTGCAGGACCGCCGCCTGCTGGAGATCGGCGGCAAGGGCCTGTTCACCAAGGAGATCGAGGAGGCGATGCTGGAGGGCCGCATAGACTGCGCCATCCACTCGCTGAAGGACATGCCGGCGGTCTGTCCCGACGGCCTGACCATCGCCGCCATTCCCGAGCGCGAGGATCCCCGCGACGCCTTCCTGTCCTTCAAGGCCGAACGGCTCGAGGACCTGCCGCAGGGTGCGGTGCTCGGCACCGCCTCGCTGCGCCGCCAGGCCCAGTCCCTGCACCGCCGCCGTGACCTGGACGTCCAGATGCTGCGCGGTAATGTCGACACCCGCCTGGCCAAGCTGCAGGCCGGCGACGCCGACGCGATCCTGCTGGCCATGTCGGGCCTCAACCGCCTGGGCCTCGGACACCTGCCCCAGAGCCTGATCGACCCCATCGAGGTTCCTCCGGCTCCCGGCCAGGGCGCCCTGGCCATCGAGACCCGGTCGGGCGACGTGGACCTGCCCTGGCTGGACGCGGTGCGCCACCACGGCACCATCGTGGCCGTGGCCGCCGAGCGCGGCGCCCTGATGGCCCTGGAAGGCTCCTGCAAGACCGCCATCGGCGCCCACGCCCGCATCCTGGGCGACCGCATCCACCTGATCGTCGAGGCCCTGTCGCCGGACGGCGTCCATCGCTTCCGCCGCGAGGGCGAGGCCCTGCTGGGCGCCGACCATGAGGCCGCGGCCCGGGAGCTGGGCCTCTCCCTCGGCGCCCAGGTGCTGGAAGAGGGCGGCGACCTGCTCGCCCTCCACGAGGCGTGAAGACCCCCCTGGGTTGCGTTATGGCCAGGCTTGGCTCAACCGTGTCCGGACGATGAGCGCACGCAAGATCTGGATCACCCGGGCCCAGCCCGCCGCCGAGGCCACCGCCGCCCGCGTCCGCGCCCTGGGGCATGAGCCTTTCGTCGCGCCCCTGCTGGCCGTCCAGCCGGTCGAGGGGGTGGAGGTGGACCTGCGTGGGGTCTGCGCGCTCGCCTTCACCAGCGCCAACGGGGTGCGGGCCTTCATCGAGGCCACCCCGGAACGGTCCCTGCGGGTGTTCGCGGTCGGGGCGGCCACCGCCCAGGCGGTCCGTGCGGCGGGCTTCAAGAACGTGTTGTCGGCCGATGGGGACGTCGAGGCCCTGGCGGAGGGCATCGCCGCCCGCAAGCGCGACCTGAAGGGCTGCGTGCTGCATCCCGGCGCCGCCGAGCCGGCCGGCGATCTGGTGGGGGCGCTGGAGGCCCACGGCATCGAGGCCAGGCGCCTGGTCCTCTATGACACCGGCCCGGCCGAGCTTACAGCGGAAGAGCTGGCGGCGCTGCCGGAGATCGACGCGGTCCTGCTGCACTCCCCCAAGGCCAGCCAGGTCCTTGCGGCCTTGCTGAAGGAGACCCCGATGCCGGGCCTGCGGGCCCTGTGCCTCTCCAAGGCGGTGATGAAGCCGCTGGCCCGCACCAAGATGGCGGCCAAGGTCTTCGCGCCCTTTCCTCTCGAAGCGGCGCTGTTGAATCTGATAGACCGGTAGATCATGAGCGTCACGCCGGACCCCCTGGAGCCCTCCGCGCCCGCCTATGGCCGCGCGCGGCCGCCGGGGGTGACGGTGTGGCTGGTGGCCGTCTTCGGCCTGGCCTGCCTCCTGGCCGGCTATGGCCTTTCGCGGTTTGGGCCCGACCTACTGCCGGCCAAGCCCCGCCCCGCGGTCAGCGCCGACCTGGCCGCCGTACGGCCCCTGCCGCTCGCGCCGACCTATCCCTCCGATATCCCGCCTGACGAGGCTTCGTCATCGCCCCCGCACGACCGGGCGGCGCTTTCCGAGCTGGCCGCTCGCCTCGATGTCCTGGAGGTTGAACAGTCGCGCACCGCGCAGGCCGCCGCCTCCGCCCTCGCCGCCGCCGCCCTGATGGAGGCGGCTCAGAGCTCGCGGCCCTTCGCCGAGGAGCTGGCCGCCCTGGACGCGGTCTCGCCGCCGTCCGCCGAGCTGCGCGCCCTGCGCCGGGTGGCCGAGCGCGGCGCCCCCAGCCGCGCGGCCCTGGCCGCCAGCTTCCCCGACTATGCCGCCCGCGCCGCCGCGGCCGCCCGCGCGCCTGGAGAGAAGGCCGGCGTGATGGCCCGCCTGGGCGCCGCCCTGTCCCGCGTCGTCACCCTGCGCCAGGTGGGCGATGTCCCGGGCTCAGGGGTCGACGCCCTGCTGGCCCGGGCCGAACGCCAGGTGGCCGAGAGCGACCTCGACCACGCCCTGCGCACGCTGGAGGGCCTGCCGACCGGCGGCCGCGAGGCCCTGGCCCCCTGGCGCGCCGCCGCCGAGACCCGGGCCGACATCGACCGCCGCATCTCCGCCGTCCGCGTCCAGGCCCTGGAGGACCTCGCCCGGCTGGCCCGGAGCGGCGCATGATCCGCACCGCCATCGCCGTGTTCCTGGTGGTGGCGCTGGCCACCGCCATCCTGGCCATCACCGGTGAGCCCGGCCGCGCCAGCATCATCTGGCTGGGCTGGCGGGCCGACATGACCGCCGCGGCCATGGTGCTGATCACCCTGCTCGTCGCCCTGCTGACCATGATCGGCTGGCGGCTGCTGCTCTGGATCCTGGAGGCGCCGCGCCGGGCCGAGCGCGCCCGGGCCGAGGATCGCCGCCGCCAGGCCAATGAGGCCCTGACCCGCGGCTTCCTGGCCGCCGCCGCCGGGGACGGCCCCGAGGCCAGGCGTCTGGCCCTCAAGGCCGCCGACCTCGCCGACGAGGCGCCGGGCCTGGTCCGGGTCCTGGCCGCCCAGGCGGCCGAGGCGGCCGGCGACGCCATGGCCGTCCAGGCCGCCTATTCCGCCATGCTGGGCTTCCCGGAGATGCGTCTGGCCGGTCACCGGGGGCTGATGGCCCAGGCCCTGGCCCAGGGCGACAAGGCCACAGCCCTGCGTCACGCCGAGCAGGCCTATCAGCTGGGGCGCACCGCCCGCTGGGCCTGGCGCGCCGTCCTGGAGGCGCGGCTTGAGGCGGGCGACTGGGAAGGCGCGCTGGAGCTGGTGAAGAGCGCGCTGGACCGCAAGGTGGTCTCCCCCATCGTCGCCGAACGCGCCCGGGCCGCCCTGCTGGCCGCCTCGGCCGCCCGATTGGAGACCGCCGCCGAACCCAAGGCGCGGTCCCAGGCCACCGACTTCGCCGTCGAGGCGGCCAAGCTGCAGCCGGGCTTCGCGCCCGGCGTGGTGATGGCCGGCCGGCTGCTGGCCGCCGACGGCAAGACGGGCCGCGCCGCCCAGGTCCTGGAGACCGCCTGGAAGATCGCGCCCCACCCGGCTCTGTGGCTGGCCTATCGCGACCTGAAGACCAACGAGACGCCCCGCCAGCGGGCCGAGCGGCTGAACAGCCTGGCCGAACTCAACCCCACGGCCCGCGAGAGCCGCATCCTCTTCGTCGAGCAGGCCCTGATCAACGGGGTCCCGGACCGCGCCCGTGAGGCCGCCAAGGCCCTGGAGGACGAGCCCCTGACGATCCGCATCGCCGGCCTGTTCGCCCGTGTCGCCTTCGCGGCCGGCCAGCCGGACGAGGCCCGGGTGTGGATGGCGCGGGGCGTGGGCGCGCCGCAGGAGCCCGACTGGACCGATCTCGACCCCGAGGGCCAGGCCTTCGCCTACCAGCCCGCCGACTGGGCGCGGCTGACCGCGGTCTATGCCGAGACCGGCGAATTGATCCACCCGCGCCACGAGCGGGCCGAGAAGACCATGAGCGAGCTGCCGGAGCTGCCGGTCCCCTATGCCGACGCCAGCCCGTTCCTGCTGGGCCATGAGGCCGCGCCGCCGCCCTATGGTGTGGAGGAAGGGCGCTATGACGACGACGAGCCCGAGCCGCCGCCGCCCCCGCCGGTGAGCCAAAGACGCAGTCACGCGAGGCGCCGCTTGGCGAGCGCGCCCAGAGCAGCTAAATAGGCGCTCCCGCGCGGGCCGGTTCGCCGCCCCGCCGCGTCAGGCCGCTTTAGCTCAGCTGGTAGAGCACATCATTCGTAATGATGGGGTCAGGTGTTCGAGTCACCTAAGCGGCACCACTTTTTCCAATGAAAACAAATAACTGAGCTCCGCCGGCGCGGCCTTGCGCGCGCCTGCGTGGGCGATGGGGAGGGCCGCGTCATGACGCGATACATACTCACCGGCGCGCCCGGGGCGGGGAAGACCGCCCTGCTGCGGCTGCTGGAGCGCCGGGGCTACGCGGTGGTCGAGGAGGCGGCGACCGACGTCATCGCCCTGGAACAGGCGCGTGGGCGCGAGGAACCCTGGACCGATCCGGGCTTCATCGACCTGATCATCGCTCTGCAGAAGCAGCGGCAGACGGGGGTCGGGTCGGGGTTCTTCGACCGCTCGCCAGTCTGCACCTTGGCGCTGAGCGCCTTCCTGGGCTTTCCGCCCTCGGCGGCCCTGCGGGCCGAGGTCGCCCGGATCGAGGCCGAGAGCGTCTATGAGCGCCGGGTGTTCTTCCTCCAGAACCTGGGCTTCGTCACGCCCACAGCGGCTCGGCGGATCAGCCAGGAGGACGCCCTGCGGTTCGAGCAGGTCCATGCCGAGACCTACCGCGGCCTGGGCTACGACCTGATCTTCATCCCCCCGGGCGAGATCGAAGCCCGCGCCGATCAGGTCTTGGCGAACACGCCCTTCCAGTAGGCGCGCATGGCCTCGACGGCGGGGCGCAAGCCCTGCGTCTGGCTCTCGGCGTGGGCGCCGACGCCATGGTGCAGGTGGGGGCTGGAGATCGAGTCCCAGATCACCTTGGTCACGTCCTCTACAGAGCCGGGGACCGACTGGGCCTCCTCGATGGCGCTGCGGAACACCTGGCCCTCGGCGCTGGCGGTGGAGTCCAGCAGGGGGGTGTCGATGTAGCCCGGCATGATGCAGACGACGCGGACGCCGAACCGGGAGTATTCCAGGTCCAGGGCTTCCGAGAGGCCGCGCACCGCGAACTTGGTGGCGCCGTAGACGGCCAGGCGCGGCGGGCCCGACAGGCCGGCGCTGGAGGCGATGTTCACCAGGACGGAGTCCTTGGTGGCCTTCAGCAGGGGCAGGGCGGCGTAGCTGCCATAGATGACGCCCCGCAGGTTGACGTCGATCTGCAGGTCCCAGTCGGCCGAGGTCTGGGTGTCGAACCAGCCGTAGCGGGCCAGGCCCGCATTGTTGACCATCACGTCGAGGCGCCCGCCGCTGGCCTTGCCGAAGCGGGCGAGCGCCAGGCCCCAGGCCGCCTCGTTTCGAACGTCCAGGCGCACGGCAAGGACCTTGTCGGGATCGAATCCTTCGGCGGCCTTGGCCAGGGCGTCCTCGTCCACATCCGACAGCCCGACGAAATAGCCCTCGTCGGCGAAACGCCTGGCGGTGGCCAGGCCGATGCCGCTGGCGGCGCCGGTGATGAAGCAGGCTTTCATATGACTCTCAGACCCCGTGAACTTGGCCGGGAGCATGTCGTCCCTGGGAGTCGAGCCGTCAAGCGCGGCGGAGAAGCACCGCCCCGGTCCAGCCGGCCTCGGCCAGCAGCTTCACGCCGTTTTGCTCCAGGGCCTTGGTGAGGCGCTTCTGGGTGGTTCCATGGGCCGGCCGACCGTTTTCGAACTGCGAGATGGTGGTGAAGGCGACACCGGACTTCTCGGCCAGGTCCTTCAGGCTCCAGTCGAGCAGGGCGCGGCCGGCGCGGCAGCATTCGGGGGTCAGCATGGCGGAACTCCACGGGAATCACCTCGAATCTTCCGCCCCGAGCGTTAAAAATTCATCGCCAGGAGGCCGCCAAGTGGCGTGACGGCTCGCGGGCGCCTTGCCCCGCCAGGACAAGAGGCCTAGTTCCGGGGGCGGCGCCTGTCGCCCAAGACCCAAAAGCGCCATGACCGACGAACCTCGCCCCCGCAAGATCCTGAGCCTCAAGAACCCGCCGACGCGGCCTCTGGGGCCCGAGCCGATCCGCAAGGCCGCGCCGCCTCCGCCTCCGGCCCCCCCGCCGCCACAGGTCTTCGCCTG
>JAZKFM010000220.1:0-1670 GCA_040386415.1 Pseudomonadota bacterium | reverse complement strand
TCGGGAAGCCCAGGGTGCGGCCCAGTTGGCGGCCGTGCTCCACCATGCCCTCGATGGCGAAGGGCCGGCCCAGGATCGACGCTGCGATCTCAGGATGCCCGTCCCGCAGCACTTCGCGCACGGCGGTGGAGGAGAACTTGGCGTTCCCCTCACCCACCGCCTGAGCCACCGAGACGCCGAAGCCCAGTTCCTGGCCGTAGGCGGTCATGGTCTCGGGACTGCCGGTGCGGCCCCTGCCGAAGGAGATGTCGAAACCCAGCGCCACGTTACGCACGCCCAGGCCCTGGTGCAGCACGTCGAGGGCGAACTCGCGGTCGGTCATCTCGGCTAGTTCCGGCGTGAAGGGCAGGACGTAGAAGATGTCGACGCCGAGGCCCGCCAGCGCCCGGGCCTGCTGGTCAGGCTGCATCAGCCGGAAGGACGGCGCGTCGGGCTGGAAGATGCGGCGGGGGTGCGGCTCGAAGCTGATCACTCCGAGCGGGGCGTTGAGCTCGCCCGCGGCCTTGGCGGCGAGCGCGATCACCTGCTGGTGGCCGCGGTGGACGCCGTCGAAATTGCCGAGCGCGACGGCCGCGCCGCGGTCGCTGTCGGACAGCCCCTTCCAGTCGTGGACGATACGCATGGAGGTCAGGCGCCCTTCCGCGGGACCATGATCACCGCCTCGCCGTCGACCACCGTCTTGCCGTCCACCTGGCAGACGGTCGCGAGCGTCGCGTGGCCGCGCTTGTCGTCCAGGGCCTGGACCGTCACCCGCGTCACCACCGGGTCGCCCAGCTTCACCGGCCGGCGGAACCGCATGGACTGCGAGAGATAGATGGCGCCCGGTCCCGGCAGCTTGGTGCCGATCACCGCCGAGATATAGGCGCCCGACAGCATGCCGTGGGCGATGCGGGTCTGGAAGGTGGTGGTCTTGGCGTAGTCCTCGTCCAGATGGACGGGGTTGGTGTCGCCGGAGACGGCGGCGAAGGCCTCCACATCGTTGGCGGTGACGACCTTGGTGGTCTCGGCCGACTGGCCGACACTCAGATCTTCGAAGAACAGTCCCTGCACGCGCGCGTCCCCTGCCATTGGCCTTCCTTAGCGGCCTTGCGTCCACAAGCGAAGCCCTGGACGCGATCGGACCTGACGGCCAAGCTGGCGCGGACTGCTGCGGAGGTTACGATGAAACACATGGCCCTGGCCCTGGCGCTGTTGATGACCGCCTGTTCGCCTCAGGCCGCCAAGGCCCCTGAGCCGGCCCCTGCGCCCGTCGCCGCCGCCGCGCCGGAGCCGGAGGGGCTGTCGATGGTCTTCGCCGGCGACCTGCCCTGCGCCGACTGTCCCGGCCTCCGCACCGAGCTGACCCTGACCCGAGACGCCCCCCATTCCGGCGACGGGAAATACAAGCTGGTGGAGACCTATCTCGAACGCGGCGCGCCCATCACCAGCACCGGCGTCTGGGGCACCCTGCGCGGGGACGCCACCGACGAGGACGCCACGGTCTACGAACTGAACCCGGACAAGGCGGAGGGTGAGCGCCGCCACTACAAGCGCGTCGGGAAAGATGAGGCCCTGAAGGTCCTCGGCGGCGACATGAAGCCGTTGCCCGACAGCCTGCCGAGCACGCTGAAGCGGGTGAAGTAGGGGCCTCTAATTCCTCCCCCAGCGCGCAGCGCGTTTCGGGGGAGGTG
>JAZKFM010000219.1:0-3994 GCA_040386415.1 Pseudomonadota bacterium | reverse complement strand
GGAACGGGATACGCCAGCCCCACTCCCGGAACGCCTCCTCGCCGATGTTGGTGCGGACGAGCAGGATCACCAGCAGGCTGAGGAACAGGCCGAACGTGGCCGTCGTCTGGATCCAGCTGGTGTAGAGGCCGCGCTTGCCCGGCGGCGCGTGTTCGGCGACGTAGGTGGCCGCTCCGCCGTACTCGCCGCCCAGCGCCAGCCCCTGCAGCAGCCGCATCAGGACCAGCAGGATCGGGGCTGCGACGCCGATGGTCTCATAGCTGGGCAGAAGGCCGACCACGAAGGTGGACAAGCCCATCAGCAGCATGGTCACGAGAAAGGTGTTTTTCCGGCCCCAGAGATCGCCCAGCCGGCCGAACACGATGGCCCCGAACGGCCGCACGGCGAACCCCGCCGCGAACGCCAGCAGGGCGAAGATATAGCCCGTGACCTCGTTCACACCCGAGAAGAAATGGTGCGTGATGAAGGTGGCGAGCGAGCCGTAGAGATAGAAGTCGTACCACTCGAAGACGGTGCCGACGGACGCCCCTGCCACCACCGTCACGTTCGAGCCGCGCGCCGGCGTTCCGGTCTCCGCCGCCATGCCCCTGTCTCCCCAACGCACCCGATGCGCGAGCCTAGGCGGGGGCGGCGGCCGGGGCTAGTGAGGGATCAGCTATCCGGCAAGTCGCCCATGGCGCTCTGCAGGTAGTTCTGCTGGCCCAGGCTCTGCGTGAGCGCGATCTGGGTCTCCAGGAAGTCGATGTGCTCCTCGGTATCGGTGAGGATTTCGCGCAGCAGTTGGCGGGTCACGAAGTCGCCGGAGGTCTCGCAGAGCCGGATACCCTCGATGAGCGTCACGCGGCCGCCGACCTCGACCCCCAGGTCCGCGGCCAGGCCCTCGAACACCGTCTCGCCGATGGAGAGCTTATGCAGGTCCTGCAGGTTCGGCAGGCCATCGAGGAAGAGAATGCGCTTGATCAGCTTGTCGGCGTGTTTCATCTCGCTGATCGACTCTTCATAGGTGATCTTGCCGAGCCGCTTCAGACCCCAGTTCTCATAGATGCGAGCATGCAGGAAGTATTGGTTCACGGCCGTCAGCTCATTGGTGAGCACAGCGTTCAAGAGTCGGATGATCGCCTTGTCGCCTTGCATCGTAGAGCCTCCGTCAAATCAACAGGCCTCGAGATGCCTGTCAGAGCCGAGCCCTGTCAAAGACAATGTCTGCGACTGATTTGCGGTTGCTGAGAATCCGACGCTTTTATCTGCGAATGATTTGCGGTCGCTAAGAAACGACCTATTCGGCAGCGAACCGCAGCCCTTCGCGCTCTTCATCGAGAAGCTTGCGCATGTCGCAGACGCAGCGGGCGCACTCGGGCCGGGCATCGCAGGCCTTGAAAACCTGCGCGGGACGGCGGGCGCCGGCGGCGATGGCCGCACGCACCTGGCGCTCCCGGATACCGTTGCAGTTGCAGACGTACATGTGCGCCCAAGCCGCTCCTGGCCAATCCACAGAACTCTATCATCTGCGAACGCGTTTGCAAGTCATTCGCAACACATCGGTCAGCCCGGCGCAGCGCGGGGGCGTCAGGTGTGGTAGGTTCCGCGGATGGACCTCGACGCGCTGATCTTGTCGCGCTTGCAGTTCGCGTTCACGATCGCGTTCCACATCATCTTCCCCAGCTTCACCATCGGCCTGGCCAGTTTCCTCGCCGTGCTGGAGGGATTGTGGCTGCTGACGGGCAAGACCGCCTTAAAGACGCTCTACCTCTACTGGGTGAGGATATTCGCAATCTCCTTCGGGATGGGCGTCGTCTCCGGGGTCGTGCTCAGCTACCAGCTCGGGTCCAACTGGAGCGTCTTCTCGACCGTAGCCGCGCCCGTCATCGGGCCGCTGCTGGCCTTCGAAGTGCTGACGGCCTTCTTTCTCGAGGCGTCCTTCCTCGGCGTGATGTTGTTTGGCTGGAAGAAGGTGGGTCCGGGCCTGCACTTCACCGCCACCGTCCTGGTGGCCGTGGGCACCCTGATCTCGGCCTTCTGGATCATCTCGGCCAACAGCTGGATGCAGCACCCGACCGGCCACACGGTGCTGGCGGATGGGACACTGCGCGCCGTCGACTGGTGGCAGGTGGTCTTCTCGCCCACCTTTCCGGAGCGGTTCATCCATATGGCGCTGGCGGCCTATCTCACCACCGCCCTGGTGGTCGGCGCCGCGTCGGCGTGGCGGATCCTGCGGCACGGCGTCGAAGCGGAGGCGAAGATCGCGCTCCGAATGGCCATCGGGATGTTCGCGCTCGTTGCGCCGCTGCAACTCCTTGTCGGCGACCTGTCGGGCAAGGAGGTGGGCCGATATCAGCCGGCGAAGCTGGCGGCGATCGAAGCGTTCTGGGAAACCCGCACCGAACAGCCCTTCCACATCGCCGCATGGCCGGACCGTGAGTCGGAAGGCAACCGGTTCGAGATTTCGATCCCCAAGCTGGGCAGCCTGATCACGGCCGGCGCCACCGGGGCCGAAGTGACGGGGCTCAAGGCCTTCGCGCCGGAGGACCGGCCGCCGGTTTTCATCGTCTTCTGGGCGTTTCGGGCGATGGTCGGTCTGGGCCTGCTGATGATCGCGCTGGGCCTCTGGGGCGTGTGGCTCATCTGGCGCACGGCGGGGCCGGAGCAGAACCGTCTCTACCTGCGGTTCGCGGTCGCCATGGGCCCGGCCGGCTTTGTCGCGGTGATCAGCGGCTGGGTGGTCGCCGAGGTGGGCCGCCAACCCTATGTCATCTACGGCATCTTGCGCACCGCCCAGGCGGTATCGCCGGTGGGCGCCGGGCAGGTCACGGCCTCGCTGCTGGCCTTCATGAGCATCTACGCCGTCGTGTTCAGCGTCGGCGTTCTCTACATCCTGCGGCTGATCGCGGCCGGCCCGGCGCCCGAGCCGCCGCCTGAGCCCGATGAGCCACCCGGCAATCCGCTGGCCGCCGCCAACCCAGAGGGCGCGCCATGACCCTGGACCTGCCGCTGGTCTGGGCCGGGATCATCGCCCTGGCGGTGCTGCTCTATGTGCTGCTCGACGGGTTCGACCTGGGGATCGGCATCCTCTTCCCCTTCGCCGCCTCGCCACGCGAGCGCGACGTGATGATGGAGTCCATCGCCCCGGTCTGGGACGGCAACGAGACGTGGCTGGTGTTGGGTGGCGGAGGGCTGCTGGCCGCCTTCCCCTTCGCCTATGCCGCCCTGATGCCGGCCTTCTATCTGCCCATCATCCTCATGCTGCTGGCGCTGATCCTGCGCGGGGTCGCGTTCGAGTTTCGCCACCATGGCAGGGCGCGGGGCAAGGCCTTCTGGACCGCGGCGTTCGCCGGCGGCTCCATCGCCGCCACCGTGGCGCAGGGCCTGGTGCTGGGCGGATTCATCCAGGGCGTGACCCTTTGCGACCGCGCCTTTGCAGGCGGGCCGTTCGACTGGCTGACGCCATATAGCCTGCTGGTCTCGCTAGGCCTGCTGGCCGGTTACACGCTCCTGGGCGCGACGTGGCTGGTCTGGCGCACCGAAGGCGACCTGCAGGCGCGCGCCCGACGGAGGGCCTGGGTCTCAGGCGCCGCGACCGCCGGGCTGCTGGCCGCCGTCAGCCTGGCCACGCTGTTCGTCCACCCCCGCATCGCGGTGCGCTGGGGCATCGGCGGCGGCGAGGTCGATCTGGGTACGCTGGCGCCGCTGCTGCCGATCCCGATGCTGGGACTGGCGGGCCTGATCCTGGCGGCCTCAGGCCTGCGCCGCGGCCGCCACGTCACGCCGCTGATCGGCGCATATCTCGTGTTCCTGTCCGGCTACATCGGGCTGGCGGTGGGGTTCTTCCCCAACATCGTGCCCTACGACATGAGCTTCCGGCAGGCCGCCAACGCGGACAATGCGCTGAGCCTGATGCTGGTCGGCGTGGCCATCCTGCTGCCCGCGATCGTGGGTTACACGGTGTGGGTCTACTGGCTGTTCCGCGGGAAGGTCGGGTCCGATGCGGGCTATCATT
>JAZKFM010000218.1:0-4597 GCA_040386415.1 Pseudomonadota bacterium | reverse complement strand
ATTTCGTAATGATGAGGTCATGTGTTCGAGGCGCCTAAGCGGCGCCACGTCTTCCCTCCGACCCTGCAATCCAGGCGTCCCCGTCGCCGGAGAATCGCGTCAGGGGTTCTCCATCCTCCCGCGACGGACCCCGCCCATGGATGATCCTAAGCACATCCGGCTGCTCTCCCGGATCTCTATGGACTATGTCATCTCGATCTTCAGCGCGGTGCTGCGCGGCGGGACGCATGATCCCGTCGACGCCCTGATCCTCTCGACCGTGGCGGTGGCCAATGTGGCCCACCTCTGCTCCGACCCGGCCCTGTCGCTGCGGTACGGCGGGATCGACGAGCCGGAGCCCTTCGAGATCAAGCGGCCCATCAGCCGCAACGCCGTGGCCCTGTCGCTGGGCCTCTCCTACGAGACCGCCCGGCGGCGGATCCAGAAGCTGATCGACGCCGGCTCCCTGATCGACACTGAGCACGGACTGGTGGGGGCCAACGAGGCCATAAATCCGGAGATGGTCCTCGCCATGGCCAAGCAGAACGCCACCCTGCTCAAGCGCATGGTGCGGCTGATGCGAGAGGCCGGGTTCGAAGTCTAACTCCGGACGATTGGTGACAATCGAGCGCGATACTGCGCGCGTTCCTCAAATCTCAGCCACAAATGCGAAGCTGGACTACACCGATACCGCTCTCACCTTCACAGCGTAAAGCAGGAAGATCTGACGTGCCCCCCATTTCTCATCCAGAGATAACGAGAGTCCTGGGTTGATCTGAGCCTTGGTGGGCTGATGTTGCAAGAAGCCGGCGCGCGAAGAGGTCAGGGTTCGAGCGTGCCGGCTGGCGTCTCCGGATATGGCTCTGGCGTAGTCTCTAGGCGTCATCCAGCCGAGCTTTGAGTGTGGTCGCTCCTCATTGTAGTCGCGACGCCAGGTCTCCAGCACCGCGCGGGCATGACCGGGGCGATGTCCGCCGGCGCCTCGCTGAGAGTATGAAGCGCATAGGCCAATAATCTGCGCCTCGATGAGCTGGGGGGAATGGTTCTAAGTAGTAGTGCCCGTTGCGGACGGCCTTGAGTATCGCGTAGCCGTGCGAGCCTCGCCCTGTCCAAAAGTGGACGAGTTCATCAAGGAGCGGCTCGTAGGGTTGGGCCGGGAGGGCGGCGGGCTCGAATAGCCGCCGACGCCTGATCACCGGCCCCAGGCTCGGAGCATCAGAGCTGCGCTGGTTCGCCATGCTCCAGTTTCAATTCAGCGGCCGAGAAGTTGCTGCCCCTGAAGCACTTCCCGGCCGACTGTCTCAACAATGGCGCACCCAGTAGTCCTCTCAGCACAAAGGCGACCTACCGGAAGCGGGGGTTCCGAAAGGCCGTGGGGCGGGGCCGCGGCATGATGTGGGCGCCGGCGCGCTGACGCGGATCGCGCTGGGGATGGGGCCCGCCGGTCCGCGCGGCGGGGCCACCCAGACGGAAGGGCGAAGGAGGGCTGTTCTTGCCCTCCTTCAGCCAGCGCAGGCATTGGACGACCGCGTCGACCTGGTCGTCGTGGCTGCCGGTGGGAAACTGCACCGCCTCTTCGAGGAAGGCGGGGGTCCAGGGCTCATAGCGCGGCAGGTGAACGCGCCCGTCGGCGAAGATGTCGAACACTGAGAGCACCCGGTCCAGCTTGGAGAGCGTTGGCCGCGGCATCGCGACCAGCCGGGTTCCCATTGCCCGCAGGGAGGAGATCAGCGCCGGGCCTAACGCGGCGTCCTCGATCAGCACGCGAGCCTGGGGGTGCTGGCGAATGAGGCTGAGGGCCCTATCCTTCAGCGCTTCGAATTCGAGACGCCCACGCCAAATCTGCGAGATGTAGAAATTCTGACCATAGCGGTGGATGACGGCGCAGACGCTGTAGGAGCCGCTGGTGGTCTCGGCCCCGGCCAGGTCGAAGCTCAGGTAGGTCTCGTAGCGGAGGTCGGGAAGCCCATCCGCCAAGGTGAAGAACCGCTCCTCCAACACCCCGGACGTGGGGCTGACCGGCGACTGCTGGTACTGTGAGGACCAGACAAAAGTCGGCATGCTGCGGCGCAGATCGGCGAGGCCCGTCTCACCCCAGCGCTCCGGATCAAGGATATTTCCGACCGGCCGTCGCCAGCCCTCCCCTCCAGCATAATGGTCGGTGAGGATCTCGCTTATTAGCGGCACGACCACCTGCTTGCACGCGCCGCTCTCGACCAGACGGCTCGTGAGGTCGTCCGGATGCAGCCGCCGCATGATCAGGACGATCGCGCCGGTGGCCGGGCTGTTCAGGCGCGACAGGTACTCCTCCACCACCAGGCTATAGGCCCGGTCCCGCATGGCCGCCGACTGGACGTCGCCAGCGTTATGCGGGTCATCGAAAACGATCAGGTCCGCACCGTGGCCGGTGACCCCCGCCTCCAACGACCGGGCAAAGACGTGGCCGCCCAGCGTCGTCTGGAAGTCGCCGGCGCGATTGTGGTCGGACCGCAGGCGGGTCTGCGGGAAGGCCCGCTGATACCAATCAGCCTCTAGCAGCAGGCGCACCTTGTCGGCGTGGGCGCGGGCGAGCTTGTCATCATGGCTCACCAGGAACGCCTTCGCCCGGGGTTGCTTGCCCAACAGCCAGGCCACATAGGCCACCGCCATCACGAAGCTCTTCAGGCTGCGCGGGGGGAGTTGAGCGCCAGCCGCTTGGTCTTGCCCTCGAACACCTCCGCCATCAGGGCGGCGAACAGGTCAACGTGCCAGCTGGAGCGAAGGGGTTCGCCATGTAGGTGCGCGAAAGCCTTCAAGAGGAATGAGACGAATTGACTGGGGGATATTCTGCATCAAATCTGAAGATGTATAAGTATTCAGATCAATTACTGTTCGCTTTTTAAGTCTGGCGCGTCCGCCAGTTCCGCCATGTCCCCGCGCGGTGCGCCGGCGGACGGTAGGGCATCGGATCGGGTGAGGCCATAGGCGGGCCGCCCCTAGGCCGAGGTCGTGATCCGCAGCGGCGCGCGGCGCCGGGCGATGGCGGCGGCGATGTCCTTGAAGGCCAGGGGCAGCAGGGCCCAGGGTTCCAGGCAGTAGCGCGCGAACATCCGCCGCGGCTCCTGGGCCAGGCGGAAGGCCCAGACCAGGCCGGCGTCGCTCATCCACGGCGGCGGGGCGACCTGGACGTCAGCCTCATAGTCGAAGGCCGCCCCCACCGGCATGATCACACAGTCGGGCAGGGCCTCGAGATTGGCCTCGATCCACAATTCCTGCCGCGGCATGCCCATGCCGACGAACAGGATGTCGGGCTTGAAGGCCGCGATCTGCGCCAGGGCCTCTGAATTGCCGGGCGAGCCAGGGGTGGCGTCGAAAAAGCCGTCGCGACCTCCGATCACCGCGCTCGGATACTTGGCCATCAGCCGTTCCGACGCGGTCTCCACCACCCCCGGCGCGCCGCCGATGTAGAAGACACGGTAGCCCTTGGCCGCCACCATGCTCCAGAAAAGGGGGCGGAAATCGACATAGCTGCAGCGGTGGAAGGTGCGGCTGGGCATCCCCAGCAGGCGGGCGAAGAAGATCACCGGGGTGGAGTCCATCTCGACGATGTCGGCCTTGGAGAAGAAGCTGGCCAGCTCGGGGCGCGTCTTCAGCAAGTAAAGGCTGTGGCTGTTGTGGTTGGCGATGATCGCCTTGCGCCCCGCGGCGATGAAGCGGCCGATGTGATGCATCACCTCCTCGGGGCGCATCAGGTCGATATCGCCCCCCAGGATGTGGATGCGTTCCGTCGTCCGGCGGGCGGTGCGGAATGGGGCGGGCTGGGCGCCGTCCATGGCGTATGGCTTCCGTCAGTGGCGTTCAGAGGCGGGGAGACTAGGGCGGTGGCGCTTAACAAAGGGCTGAGGGAGCGGATCGAGCGGGTGCTGGCGGCGGCGGGGCTGACCGCCGGCGGGGCGATCGACCTTGTCGGCCATGGCCAGTCCGGCGACCTGGTGGCCCGCTGCGGCGACGCCTTCGTCAAGGCCACCCAACGGTCCCACGCCTGGAACGCCCCGGCGCTGGAGCGCGAAGCCGAGGTCCTGCGCTGGCTGGCCGGAAGGGCGCCGGTCCCGGGGGTGCTGTGGTTTGGCCAGGTCGACGATGATCTGGCCCTGGTCATGGAGGCCGCGCCGGGAACCGCGGTCTCCCACGTCGGGGAGGCTGAGGCCGAAGCCGCGCTCGTGGCCACCATCGCCACCCTGGCCGCCTTGCACACTGCGCCCGTCACAGACTGCCCCTTCGACCTGCGGCTTTCGATCAAGCTGGCGGAGGCCCACGCCCGCGTCGCCGACGGCGTGGTGGACGAGACCGACTTCGACGTCGAACGGATGGGCCTGACCGCGCAGCAGGCCTGGGACCAGCTCACCGCCATGATCCCCGCCACGGAGGAGCTGGTCCTGGCCCACGGCGACGCCAGCCTGCCCAACTTCATCTGGAACGGCGGGGCGCAGGTGACCCTCATCGATGTCGGCCGCTTCGGGATCGCCGACCGCTATCAGGACCTTTCACTGTTCCTGCGCTCGGCCAGGCGCAACCATCCCCACGTCGACGCCGTACATCTGCTGGCGCGCCACTATCGCCTGGCCGATCTGGACCAGGC
>JAZKFM010000217.1:1477-7684 GCA_040386415.1 Pseudomonadota bacterium | reverse complement strand
GGTCGCGGCGGCGCCTGGCCAGGCCGTCGGGACTGTTGTCAGGCGCCTGGATCCAGGCGAGCTGCAGGGACAGCGGCGCGCCCGCCTCGATGACCAGCTTGGCCTCCGGGGTGCGGGGAGCGACGGGGCCGAGAATAGGGTCGGGGCCGGCAGGCCCGGTGGCGGTCCAGTCGCCGAAGCGGGCCTTGATCTTGGCCTCCATGGCGTCGAGGTCGAAATCGCCGGCGGCCACCAGGACCGCGCGCTCGGGGCGATAGTAGCGCTGGTAGTAGTCGGCCAGCAGGCCGGCCGGCGCGGTCTGCAGCACCTCGACCTTGCCGATGGGGTCGCGGCGGGGCGGCAGCTGGTCCTTCAGCAGGAAGGCCTTGCGGGCGCGGTAGACGCGGGTGGCGGGATTGTCCCGGGCGCGTTCCTCAGACAGCACCACGCCGCGCTCGCGGTCGACGGCGGCCTGGTCGATGGTGAGATTGCCGGCCGCCTCGCGCAGCAGCATCAGTGAGGTGTCCACCGTCTCGGCGTCGGTGCGGGGCAGGTCCAGCTTGTAGATGGTCTCGTCGAGATCGGTGGAGGCGTTGGTGTCGGCCCCGAAGGCCAGGCCCAGGCGCTCGAGAATCTTGATCATGTCGCCTTCGGGCACATTCTTTGAGCCGTTGAAGGCCATGTGCTCGAGGAAGTGGGCGAGGCCGGCCTGGGCGTCGGTCTCCTGCAGGGAGCCGGCGTCGAAGCGCAGGCGCAGGGCCGCCTGTCCGGCGGGGATCTGTTGCCGGCGCAGGGCGTAGCGCATGCCGTTGGGCAGGGCGCCGAAGCGGACCTCCGGGTCGGCGGGCACGTCGGAGCGGGCTTGGACCCACTGGCCGGGGGCGAGCTTCAGCGGTGTGGCGGGCGTCTTGTCTTGTCCGAGACCGAACCCCCCAAGCCTGGGCATCGACATGTTGGGAACGGCGCAGCCGCTGAGGGCGGTGGCCGCGAGAAGCGCGGCGGCGCCGCGCAGGGGACGGATCATCAAGGCTTTCCGGGTCGATGGCTCAAACGGTCGGGCACCATGCGCCGCGGGTCGTGGCGGGCGCAAGGCGGGACGGGGGCAGGACGGCCTTACTCGCCGGGCCGGCTGACATAGTAGGTGGCGGTGTTGCCCACGGCGTTGGCCACGCCCGAGATGGAGCGGCCGGTGGTCAGGGTCGCGGTGGCGGTGGCCCCCACGTCGACGGTGTTGGTCTGGTCGTTGCCCACGGTGAGGAGTCCCGAGCAGTCGGAGCAGGAGTACCCCACCGCCGCGTTTCCGGTGGCGGTGGCCGAGGCCAGGCCGTCATAGCCCTCGCCGCCAGTGTAGGAGGCCACCGCCTCGATGCCGCCGCCTTCGTTGAACTGGGTGTTGTCGACGATCACCTCGCCGCCGATGTCGCCCATGACGGCGTTGTTGCCGACCCCGTTGGCCACCGCCGCGCCGGCGCCGAAGTTGGCCGCGGAGCTGACCGCCTGGGCGCGGACATAGGCCTGGTTGCCCTGGTTGACGGTGGCGTCGAGCAGGAAGCCTTCGTTGACCGCGTTCATGTTGTTGCCGGCGGCGATGGCGGTGGTCTTGCCGTCCTGCACCTGGCCATAGGCGGTGAAATGGGCGGCCTGGGTGACGCTGGCGGTGTTCTGCTGGTCGACGATGACCCGCACGCCCGAGCCGCCGTCGCCGGAGAGGGCGACATTGTTGCCCATGGAGCCGGCGGTCATCTCGGCCGCGCCGGTGACCAGGCCGTAGACCCCGCCGCCGTCCGAATAGGTGTCGGCCGCATTGGCCTGATTCACGCGGACGCCCGCGGCGCCGACGCTGACGCCAAGGTTCTGGTTGTTGCCGACCGCCTGGGTGCTGGTGAACACCTCGCCGGTCTGGGCGTTGGGCGCCTCGATGTGGCTGTGGGCGGTGATGGTGGAGGCGGTGGTGGCCTGGTTGAACACCGCGCTCATCGTGCCGCCATAGACGTTGGCGTCGCCGAGGTTGCCGCCGGCGGTGGTGGTGAGGTTGGTCTGGGCGCCGGAGTTGTTGGCGACATTGACGTTGGTGTCGGCCAGGACATCGCCGCTGGAGGTCTGGTTGGACCGGATATCCAGGTCGCTGCCGTCGGTGGAGGCCGAATAGGCGTTGCCGGTCGCCGTGGTGTTGGCCGCGGTGTAGTCGCTGACAGTCTCGACGTTCAGGGTCTGCTGGCTGAAGACGTCGCCGAGCTGGATCTGATTGTTGAGGACCGTATTGGTCTGACTAGTAGCGGCCCCGCACGGCAGAATCCCGGCGAGCATTCCAGCGAGAAGGATCGGACCGCGTTTCAGCATTGTTGGTGCCCAGGTTGTTGTAGGCCGGCACGTAGCCGCCGGTGATGCCCACCGTGCCGTCGCCCAGCGGGTCAGACGCCAGGCAGGCGCGCGGGCCGGGCATGCCGTAGAGGTTGGCGGTCATCTCGACGACCGCGCGCTCCACGAGGGCGCGGACGGCGAGCTGCATGGGTTCCAGGGCCCCGGCCCCGGCCGAGACGTCGAAGACGTTGCCGCCAAGGAAGTCGAAGAGGCCGATGCCCACTTCGCGGCCGACGACCTGCTTCTGGTAGGAGATCACGTCGACCACCTCGAGGGTGCGGGTGTTGATCAGCCGCATGTCGAGACCGATGTTCATGACGAACATGCGGGCCCGGAAGGAGCCCTTGAGCTCCTTGGCGTCCGGGCTGCCACCGGTGAGGTCGGCGCCGGAGGAGCGGATGTTGAAGTTCAGCTCGGTCAGGCCGCCGGCGACATAGAAGTCCGAGCCCGGAACCTGGCCCGCCAGGATGCGGCGGTACTCCGCGGCCTGGTCCGGCGCGGGGTTGGGGGCGTCGGAGATCAGCTTGTTGTTGGCGTACTTCAGTTCCAGTTCGGAGACCGAGGTGTCGAAGCGCTCCACCAGGGGCATGCCGGCCTTGGCGAAGGCCGACATGGCCATCAGGGACGCGCCCTGGGTGATCTTGCGACCCGAGCCGTCGGACTCCGACTTGCCGGTGTAGTCGGCGATGCGGCCCACCGCGATGCGCGGGGCCACCAGCTTGGCGTTGCGGGCGTAGCCGGCCATGCAGACCAGGGCGGCGGACTAGGGAGTCGGGTTGGCGGTGACAGGGGCCGTGCCGATGGCGCTGGCGTAGTTGCCGCTGGGCCCGGCGATCGGGGTGGCGCAGCCAGCCAGGCCGAGGGCCGCGGCGCTCAGCAGGCCGACGGCGCGGTTGAGGTGATTACTGACCATTCCCAACGCCCCCGCTGGCGTTGGCGGTGACCGCGCCGGTGTTGGTCTGGGTCGAATTGATGATGACGGTGTTGTAGTTGCCCTGGGTGACCACGGTCAGGTTGTTGCCGATGGCTGTCGCTCCGCCGGCCGAGGCCCCGACACCGGCATAGGCGTCAGCCGCGCCCGAGGCGCTGGAGAAGCTGGACTGGTCCTCGCCCGTGAGCATGAGGCCATCGACGATGATGCGGTTGCCGTTGGCGTCCCGGGTGGAAAACTGCACGGGATGGTTCTCGGAGCCGGCCGCGCGGCCGTAGCCCGAGTTGAAATCGGCGGAATTGGTGGACATCGCCTGGGCGTGGGCCTGACCGGCGGCCAGGCTCAAGGCGAAGGCCGCGGCGAGCCAGACAAGACGCGGCGCGGCGGGGGGAGCAGCGGCCATGAAGATACAAAAACTCCGCGCGGGACGAAAACGTCTGATCTTTCGGGAGCACAGAGCGTGCCAAAACCGGACAGCGCGCATTAAAGAGCGCAGAGGCTGGCGATTTGGTTAATGAGCTGTCGGCAAACCCCCGGTTTCGCTGTTGTTTCGAGTTTGGAGAGCGTTTTGGACCAACCCCGCGAGCCGATGTTCAACGCACCCTGGCCATCCGTGGCCATGACCGCGGCGATCATCGGAGGGTTCGGGCTGCAGTCATTCCTGCCGCCTGAGCAAATCTTGCCGACCTATGGATTTTCGCCTGCGAGCCTGGGCGATGGGCGGGGATTCACATTGATCACCGCGCTCTTCGTTCACGGCGGCTGGGCCCACGCCCTCATGAACGGGGCCGGAGCGCTGGCCTTCGGCACGCCCGTCGCGCGCTACTACGGGGTGAGGGTGACCGGCGCCCTGGCCTTCCTGCTCTTCTATCTTGTCTGCGGGGCGCTCGCGAACCTGGGTTATGGCCTGGTCCATGCCGGGGAGCCGCATCTGCTGGTAGGCGCCTCGGGAGCTGTCGCCGGGCTGATGGCGGCGGCGGCGCGGATGATCGCCGGGAAGGGGGTTCCCGGACCCTATCTCAGCCCGGCGGTGGTGGGCATGACAGCCGCGTGGGTTGTGGTGAACCTGCTGATCGCCGTGGTGGGATTCGCCCCCGGCGCCGGTGGCATGCCGGTGGCCTGGGAGGCCCATCTGTTCGGCTACGCCGCCGGCCTGGTGCTGGTGACGCCGTTCGGCTGGCTATCACGTCAGGGTGTAGTCGATTGATCTCACAGCGATCCTGAGCGACCTTCGTTCTTCGACGACGATAGAGGGACGCCGCCATGCTTGTTTCGCAGATCCTGAAGGCCAAGGGCGACCTGGTCTTCACAGCCGCGCCCAGTGAGACGGTGAGCGCCATCTGCGCCCTGCTACACTCAAGGCGTGTGGGGGCGATGATCATCATGGACGGCGACCGGGTGGCGGGCATCGTCTCCGAGCGCGACGTGGTCCGGGTGATGGCCGAGCAGGGGAGCGCGGCCCTCAACCAGCCGGTCTCCAGCTGCATGACCCGCGACGTGGTGTTCGCCGAGCCCAATGAGAGTGTGAACGCCCTGCTCAGCCGCATGACCGACCGGCGGCTGCGGCACCTGCCGGTCTGCGAGGGCGAGCGGCTGATCGGCATCGTCTCGATCGGCGACCTGGTGAAGCACAAGATCTCCGAGGTCGAGGCGGAGGCCGACGGCCTGAAGGCCTATATCGCGGCGGGGTAGGGCGGGGCGCGAGGGGCTGCGGCGCGTTGCGGTCGCACGCCTCAGATGTTCTCATTTTGTTCTAGACTTTTCGGCCTTCTTATGAGACCTTTCGTGGCCTGGTGAGCGCGGGCGCTCCCGTTCCCCAAGGAGACGTCTGAGATGCCATCGGGTCTGCACGTGCTGGGGCGGCGCAAGCCGCAGGCCGCCGGAATCACGGCGACGCCGCTGCCGCCGGCCTTACCGCCTGTGCCGACGCTTTCGCCGGAGAAGAGGAACCTGCTGGCGCGGTGGCGGAAGGACCCGGCCAAGGGCGAGGCCATGCGGGGCATCCTCGGCAAGGTCTGGAACGCGCCCAATACGGCGATAGGGTTGGGCTACGGGCTGCTCGGCTATGGCGTGGGGAAGGTGATGGGGACGGACCCGCACATTGGTCTGGGCCGCAATGCGGTGCAGTTCACCAACAACCCGTTTGGAGGTGTGAGTGCAATCACCTTGGGGAATGCGACCGTGTGGAACGGCGACCCCAATGATCCAAGCGATACGCGCTGGCACGAGAACGGGCAGCCGATCATGGAGAACGGTCACTCGTTTCCGGACCATGAGGAGCAGCACACCCGGCAAGGTGAGCAACTAGGCCCCTTCTATCTGCCCTCAAACATCGCTGGTGGCCTCTATTCCCTGGCTCGTGACAAGGCGTGGCACGGCAAATCGAACTGGAATGAGATCGGACCCATGTCCCCCGAAAGCCGCCCATGGGCAGGAGATCGGCCGTGAAGCATGTGGTGTTCTGCGTCGCCAGCTTCTGCATGCTGTTGGCGGGCTGCATCCATCTACCGGATATCAAAATCTATAATCAGACAGGGCATGAACTGACCCTCCATCTGATGAGGGCCCCGGAGACAGGCGCCGGTCCCCGGACTCCCTATGACCTGAAGCTGGGAACCGGGAAACAGGCACGGATTCGATCGCAGGAGTTCAGCCGCGTGATCATCATCAGCTCCGGCGAGTGTGACTACGACTATGGCGACGATGTGAGGGAGCTCTGGAAGACGTCTTCCGCCATTGTCGTCCAAATCGAACCCGACTTCGCCGCCCACCTTCTGAACAAGGATCTCACCCGGTATCGGGTGGGCCACTTCCGGGATGGCGAGGCTGAAGGCTTTCCGATTGTCCCTAAGAAGACCTGCCGAAAAGACAGCCATCCCGCTGGAGGGTGACGCAGCCCGTGTCCAAGACTTGCGGTCAGGCCAGCTTGAACACCT
>JAZKFM010000217.1:0-1467 GCA_040386415.1 Pseudomonadota bacterium | reverse complement strand
GGATGAGCGAGATCGCCGTGCCGTCGTCGGCGATGGCGGCCACGGCCACCGTGTCGCCACCCGGTCGCGGGGTCACCGGCGACACCGCGCGCTCCCCTGTGCGGGCACTGGTGACGGCCTGTTCCGCGGCCTCGGCCAAGCTGTAGCCCTCCAGGACATCCGACGTGGCGTCTCGCGCCCTTAAGAGCGCTTCGCGCAGAGAGCAGGTGGCGAGGTCGGGGCAGTCGTCGCACTTTCGGAAGGACAGCCGGCTGACGCAGGGGGCCAGGGCGAGCGGCCCATCCATGATGCGGATGATCTCGGCGAAGCTGATCTCGGCCGGCGGGCGGGCCAGAAGATAGCCGCCGAACTTGCCGCGCTTGCTGACCACCACCCGGTTGCGCGCCAGCTCCAGCAGAATCGCCTCCAGGAACTTGCGCGGCGCGTCGGCGCGCAGAGCCAATTCGCCGGACGTGATCTGCACGCCGTCGGCGCGAGCCAGTTCGACCAGGGCGCGCAGCCCATAACGGGCCTTTTGCGAAAGCATGGCTGAAAACGTCTCCCATCCCCGTGCGCATTGGGTTTGCGCCCTTCCTTCATAAGGAGCGGCAGGCTCTGTCCACAAGGCGGCGCGCGGTTTTGTCACCAAACTGTCGGAAGGGGGTTGCGCGGTTTCGAACCCGCTCATATAAGCCCCCCTCGCTCGGACGACGGGGCGGCGGACAACGGCTTCAGGCGCTACCAAGCACTTGAAATCATTGTTCTTCGTAACGAAGTTTGAGAGACGATCGGACCCCCGGTCGGGATCTGGAGCCTAGGCTCCGGCGCCTGCCACGAGGGTCTCCTTCCATCGGACCCCGGATCATCCGGATCGGTGGAAAGAGTTCGAAAGAGCCGGTTGACACTAAGGGGAACGGCAACTAGACACGCCGCTCCTCGCTGAGGCCCACAACGGCCGCGGCGAAGACCTAGAGGTCCTTAAAAACCTCTTGCTTTTCGACTGCAGATCGTTATGTTCCGCAGCTTCAATCGAATCGCTACCGACTTGGTGGGGCTAACCCCTCGGTTAGGCCGGAGCGAAGTTTTTGCCTAAATCCGGAGCATCCGGGACCTGGCGAAAAAGTCCGAAAGGATCGGTTGACACGAAAGAGGCCGGCCACTAGATAGCCGCCTCCGCCGACCACCGGCGCTAAACAGTGGGGCAGGGGAAACCCGGTCACGGTCTTTGACATTGTTGATTTGGAAAGAGAAACGCAGGCGGCGGCGCTCTGGCGATAGTCCTAACCAGACTATCTCGACGCTGACTAAACTGCGGTCTCTTGAAGACAATACCATATGCCACACGGTCTTCGGATCGTTGGTGTTATGTACCTCGTCAAGAAACTATGTAGACCAATGCCAGACAGACCCTCGGGTCTGTCACATTGAAGTCAGAGTCAACTCAACCTGAGAGTTTGATCCTGGCTCAGAGCGAACGCTGGCGGCAGG
>JAZKFM010000216.1:8810-32272 GCA_040386415.1 Pseudomonadota bacterium | reverse complement strand
GGTCATCGAGGCGGGCGCGCCGCTGTCCCTGCAGCTCGCCTGGATCCAGGCGCCCGACAGCAGCCCCGACAGCCTGGCCAAGCGCCGCCGGGACCTCATCGAGTATCTGGGCTTCCAGGTGCTGAACCGCCGCTTCTCCACCCTGGCCCGGGCGGCAGATCCGCCCTTCCTGGGGGCCGGCGCCTTCACGCGTGACGAATACGACGCCGCCGAGCTGACCATGGTCACGGTCAACGCCGAGGCCAGCCGCTGGAAGGACGCGCTCACCGCCGCCGAGCAGGAACAGCGCCGCGCCATCCGCTATGGCGTACGCCAGGACGAGCTGGACCGCGAGATCGAGGAGGTGCGCGCCAACGTCAAGGCCGACGCCGCCGGCGCCGCCACCCGCACCCCCGGCCAGCTGGCCAACGAGATCACAGGCTCCCTGTCCGACAACGAGGTGGTCACCAACCCCGTCCAGGACGCGGCCTTCTTCGAGGCCGCCGTGAAGGGCCTGAAGGCCGAGCAGGTCTCGGCCGCCCTCAAGGCCGCCTTCGACGGCGCCGGCCCGCTGATCTTCATGACCTCGCCAAGGGAAATCCAGGGCGGCGAACCGGCTCTGCTGGCGGCGCTCGAGGCCTCCCGCAAGCTGGAGGTCACCCCGCCCACCGGCGCCATCGCGGTCGCCTGGCCCTATGAGACCTTCGGCGCCCCCGGCAAGGTTGCGAGCACCACGGACGCCGCCGACCTCGACACCACCTTCATCACCTTCGAGAACGGCGTCCGCCTCACCGTCAAGCCGACCCACTTCAAGGACGACGAGGTCCTGGTGCGCGTGAACGTCGGCGGCGGCCGGGTCGACATGCCCCGCGACCGTCAGAGCGGCGCCTGGGCGGCCAGCACCTATGTCGAGGGCGGCCTGGCCAAGATCAGCGCCGAGGACATGGAGCGGGTTCTCGCCCGCCGGGTCTATGGCGCCCAGTTCAGCATCGGGGACGACGCCTTCGTCCTCACCGGCGGCACCCGCTCCGCCGACCTGGACATCCAGCTCCAGGTCCTGGCGGCCTATGTGGCCGAACCTGGCTGGCGGCCCGAGGCCTTCGCCCGCCTGAAGAGCGCCAGCAAGACCTTCCACGACCAGTACGAATCCACCGACTCCGGCGTGCTCAGCCGCGATCTCGGCGGCCTGCTGCGCTCGGGCGACGAGCGCTGGGTCTTCCCCACGCGCTCGGAAATAGCCGACGCCAAGCTCACCGACCTCAAGGATCAGATCTCGCCCGCCATCGCCGGCGGCCCCATCGAGGTGGTCATCGTCGGCGACATCACCGTGGAGAAGGCCACCGAGCTGGTGGCCGCCACCTTCGGCGCCCTGCCGCCGCGCCAGCCCGCCCCCGCCGCGGACCCCGCCAAGCGTCAGGTCGCCTTCCCGGCCGGCGTCGCCACCCCGGTCCAGCGCACCCACAAGGGCCGCGCCGACCAGGCCATCGGCTATCTCGCCTGGCCCACCACCGGCTTCTTCGCCAACCCGCAGAAGGCCCGTGACACCGCTGTTATGGGCGAGGTGCTCGAACTGCGGCTGATCGAGGAGCTGCGCGAGAGCCAGGGGGCCACCTATTCGCCTCAGGTCAGCTACAATCACTCCATGGTGTGGCCCAGCTGGGGCTACGTCTCGGCCAATGTGGAGATCCCGCCCGAGAAGCTGCCCGCCTTCTTCGCCGACGTCCGTAAGATCGCCGCCGACCTGCGCGCCAAGGACATCAGCCAGGACGAACTGGACCGCGCCAAGAAGCCCCGCATCGACCAGTTCGAAAAGGCGCGCGAGACCAACGGCTACTGGCTGAATGAGCTGTCCGGCGCCCAGGCCGACCCCCGCCGCCTGGAAGCCACCCGCGCCATCCTGCCTGGCACCGAACGCGTCACCATCGCCGACGTCCGCCGCGCCGCCCAGGAGGTCCTGGTCGACGACCGCATGTGGATGCTGGAGATCAAGCCGGCGAAGTAGGCGGTCGAGACGGAGGGGGCTTGGCCCGTGCCGCGGCCAAAGCCCTAACCCCCTCCACCGCTTCGCGGTCCCCCTCCCCCGGTGGGGGAGGAATTGAACAACGCAGAAGGGGCCCGCGTCGCCGCAGGCCCCTTCGCTGTTTCAGCCTGTCAGATCGGTTTCTAGTAGACGATCCCGCCGACGCCGCCATCCAGGCTCATGGCCGTGGTCACGGTGGTGGAGCCGCTGACGCGCTCCTCTTCCTCGCGATAGGCGGTGTAGGTCTCGGTCATCACCATGGTCAGCACCTTGATGCCGGCGCCGAAGCGGCGCAGCAGCGAGCGCTCGTTGCAGTCGCGGCCGGGGCGCTGCGGGCGGCACTCGACCTTGCCGCCAGGCATGTGCACGAGGGCGTCGCCCTTGCGGCAGACCAGGGCCTTGCCGCCGGAGAAATCCACCTTGCCGTCATACTCGGCGATGGTGGCCGACAGGTAGGTGCCGGCCAGGCAGCGGTAGAGCTCGCCGTCATAGGCGTCGTCGATGTCGCGGTCCGGGGTCACCTGGGACGCGGGATGGGGAACTTCACGGTCGTCGATGCAGAAGGCCTGGATCACCACGCGGCGCATGCGGGTGCGGGTCGCCTCATAGGCGGTCTTCTTGAACCGCTTGCCGGCGTCGACATAGAGGCCCTGGATCATGCCGGTGGACATGGGGGGCGAGTAACCGCCCCCGCCGCCACCGCCGCCGTAATAGGTCACCGAGCCCGCGCCCGCGCCCGCTCCGGAACCGGCGCCCGAGCCGGCGCTCGACGACGCGTTGGCGATGGCCACGTTCACGCTGGAGACATTGACGTGCACGCTGGTGCGGTTGCCGTTGTCACAGCAGGGCGGGGTCGGCGGCGGAGGGGCCGGCGGCGGCGTGCAGCAGGGCGGCGTCGGAGGCGCCACGCAACAGGGCGGCGGAGGGGGCGGGGTGCAGCACACCGGCGGCGGGGCGCAGCACTGGGCCAGCGCCTCGTCCGGGGCGGCGCTGCCCAGGAACAGAAGTCCAAATCCAAGCACAAGGCCCAACAGGGTCGAACGCATCGTCATGGGACGGCCCCTCCTCGCAAGGCCACCGTTAAGCATGCAAGAACCGCGCCGCACATCGCCGCGCGCCCTGCCTGCTCAGCCGAAACGTCCCGATTGGGGACGGCCGGCGACTGGTCCGCATCTTTCTGCAAGCCCCATGCGGTCGATTCCGGCCGTGGACAGGGCTGCATTTCGATGTCGGTGTTCCATTCAAATACAGAACGGTTGATAGACTATTGGCGAACGCGCGGTGGTGACGGCCGTTTGCCCCTGCGCAGCTCAATTAGTCCGGCTGATTTTTCCGAGATTATCGCCCAGGTCTTCATCCTTGGACGCACGCGGTCGGGGGTCTATCCGGTGCGCCTGGCCGGCGGCTTCGTCGCCGAACTGCACCAGCGCGACCTCCGCCAGCAGAACGGCCTGTCCCTCGTGCGCGAGCGCGACCGCTTCAACCTGCACACCGCGCTCGAAACCGCCCGGCGGCGCCCCGAGCCCATCGTGGCCACCGTCGAGGTGCTGACCGAGGGGCCGAGCCTGGCGATGGAGGTGCTGTTCGCCCCCCTGGCCGGCGCCAGCGGCACGCCGGACCGCTTCCTGGGCCTCTACCAGCCGCTGGGCATGGTCTCGCGCCTGCGCGGCCTGCCGGCCCAGCCCTTCGCCGTCCGCGACATCCGCGGCATGGGCCCCGCCAACGAGGAAACCCCCCGCCTGCGGCTCGCGACCCTGGACGGGCGGCGCATCGCCTGACGAAGCCAAGGGTTTCTTCGCGCGTTTAAATCCTCGGGAAAGCCTGTCGGCTTAGAGTGCGTACCCGGAGGAAGCGCAGATGGAACATCCACTGAGCGCCCCAAGACATTGGCTCGCGGGCGCGGCCATCATCACCTGCCTCGGCGTGTTCGCGCCCTGTGCGCACGCCCAGGACGTCCGCACCGAGGCCGCCCAGGCCGCGGCTCCCCCCCAGCGCAACGGCTTCATGTCGGCGGTGGGCCAGCCCCTGGCCGATTTCAACATCAACCCGTCCGAGATCCCCGACAGCCTGCGCAAGGCGGCCGATGACCCCTACGCCCAGGACGCCGCAAGCTGCGCGGCCATGGCCAGCGAGATCGCCGCCCTCGACTTAGCCCTCGGCCCCGACCTCGATGTCGACGCTCCCAAGACGACCAAACGCAAGATGGCCGGCCGCGCCGCGGTCGGCGCGGTGCGTCGCCTGGCGGTGAGCTGGATCCCCTATCGTGGCGTCGTGCGCACCCTCACCGGCGCCGAGGCCCACGCCCGCAAGACCCAGGAGGCGGCCCTGGCAGGCGCCGTACGGCGCGCCTATCTCAAGGGCCTGGGCGAGCGCGACGGCTGTGCGGGCGCCATGCCCCGGCGCGAGGCGCCCCAGCCGGCGGCGCCGGAGGTCATCCCGACCGAAGACCTCGAGGTTCCGCCGCCCGAGGCTCCGGCCCAGCTGGTGGCGCTGGGAACACCCTAGGGACCACCGGGGCCTGGACCTCCCAGGCGCGCGATCGCCTCGCGCAGCACCGGCTGCTGTCCCCGGTGGATCTTCCAGAGCGCAGTGGCGGCGTCGAAATAGGCCGCCTTGTCCACCTCCGGGAAGCGCTGCAGCCGCCCAGAGCCCCTCGGCCATTCCAGCTCGAAGCTGTTGCTGCGCAGGTCGTCCAGCGCCAGGTCGGCCTCCACCAGCCAGGCGTGCAGCAGCTTGCCGCCGGGCAGCCGGCAAGGGGTCAGGGCCAGGGCCGGTCCTTCGATGGGCTGGCCCAGCTCCTCGGCCACCTCCCGCACGGCGGCCGCGGCGATACCCTCGCCGGGCTCCACCAAGCCCTTGGGGATGGACCATGCGGCCTGATCCTTACGCGCCCAGAACGGCCCTCCCGGATGAACCAGCAGAAACTCCGGCCCGGCGGGTCTGCGCCGGTAGGCCAGCCGGCCGGCGGTGATCGGAGCGCTCATGGCCGCCATCCTGCGGACGGGGCGCAGACCGCGCAGCATCCCGGCGCCGAAGCCCTGCTACGGTGAAGTTGATCCAGCGCAACGCCCCCCAGCCCGCCTCGATCCAGGATCGCCCGCGACAGCTGCATCGAGGAACACCGCCCATGAACCGTCTGCAAGGCAAGGTCGCGATCGTCACCGGCGCGGCGCTCGGGCTGGGCGCGGCCATGGCCCGCCGCATGGCCGAGGAGGGCGCCGCCGTCGCCTGTCTCGACGTCCTCGACGAGCCGGGCGAGAAGCTGGCCGCCGAAATCTCCAGCCTTGGACGGGAGGCGCGCTACTGGCGCTGCGACGTCTCCCGCGAGGCCGAGATGACCCGCGTCATCGACGAAGTGGCCGAGGCCTACGGCCATATCGACATCCTGGTGAACAACGCCGGCGTGGCCGGGGTGAACAAGCCGACCCACGAAGTCACCGAGGCCGAGTGGGACTGGGTCCAGGCCATCAACGTCAAGGGCGTGTTCTTCGGCACGAAACATGTGATCCCGCATCTGCGCCGCGCCGGCGCGGGCAGCATCATCAACCTGTCCTCCATCTACGGGCTCGTGGGCGGACCCGACGTGCCGCCCTACCACGCCTCGAAGGGCGCGGTGCGGCTGATGACCAAGACCGACGCCCTGACCTATGCGGCCGACAGGATCCGGGTGAACTCCGTCCACCCCGGCTTCATCTGGACCCCGATGGTGGAGAAGCATCTCAGCGGCCAAGGCGACCTGGAGGCGGGACGCCAGGCCACGGCCGCCCTGCACCCCCTGGGTCATCTGGGGGAGCCGGACGACATCGCGTGGGGCGTGGTCTATCTTGCGTCCGACGAGGCCAGGTTCGTCACCGGCTCGGAGCTGGTCATCGATGGCGGCTTCACGGCCCGCTGAGGAGAGAGCGATGAAGAAGACCGTCGCGCCCCCGACGAACGAATTCACCGAGGTTCAATCCGCCCTCGGCGATCTCGCCAATGATCTGACTCACGACATCTCCGACCTGGGACAGAACCTACGGGACGCCGCCGACCTGGCGCCGATCGCCCTGGCCAAGACCCTGGCCTGGATATCCGACAGCTGGGCCAGTCCGCGGCGGCGGAGCCTGATGGTCGGCGGGGTCCTGCTGCTGGGCCTCGGCGTGGTGGCGATTGTCCGCGGCGCAAGGCGGCCAGGGAGCTGAGCTGTCAGTCCGTGGCGCGCCTGGGGGTTGGTTGACGACTCACCGCGTCCGCCTCCGCCAGCGCCCGCGGGATTTCCGCCGGCAGTTCGCGGGCCAGGAATCCCAGCGGCCCGACCCGCTCGGTCAGCCGCGCCCCTGCCCGGCCGTGCAGGAACACCCCCCAGATCGCCGCGGTCGTCGGCGCGGCGCCGCGCGCCAGCAGGCCTGCAATGACGCCGGCCAGCACATCTCCCGATCCGGAGGTGCCCAGACCCGCCACCCCGTCGCGGTGGATCCACGCCCGCCCGTCGGGCGAGACCACGAAACTGTCGGAGCCCTTCATCACCACCACCGCCTGCAGCGAGGCGGCGAGGTCGCGGGCGACACCCAGCGGGTCGGCCTGCACCGCGTCCTTCGACTTGCCGGTCAGGGCGGCCATCTCTCCGGCATGGGGGGTCACGATCAACCGGCCGCCCAGCGACCGCGCCGCCGCCGAGACCGATCCCACCCCGGTCATGGCCGCAGCGTCCAGCACGAAGCCGCACCCGCTAGCCGCCGCCATCAGCCGCGACGCCAGTTCTCCGGCGCACAGTTCGTCCATCATACCGGGCCCCACCACCACCGCGTCGGTCCGCCTCAGCACCGGCGCCAGTTCGTCGGCCGCCGAGGCCGCCATGTCGCCATTGGGCAGGCCCGCCACGGTGATCACCCGCGATTCCGGAACCGCGAAGGCCAGCGGCATGGCGTAGGCCGCCGTCGCCGCCATCTGCAGCTTGCCGGCCCCCACCCGCAGGGACGCCACCCCGGTCAGGACGGCGGCGCCCGGGACCTCGGCCCCGCCGGCCACCACCAGCATCCGGCCCCGGGCGTCCTTGTCGCTGTCGCCCGCCAGGCTTGGCAGGGGCAGGCTCCGCAGCAGGGGGATGTCGATCCCGGCCGGCGCGCTCATCGCGCCGCCACGGGGACGTCGGGCGCGGAGGTCACCGGCGCGCCGGCCCGTTCCAGGGGGGCGGTGAAGTTGTAGCGCTCCAGCCTCAAGGCCCCGTCATGGCCTTCGCCGGGTTCGAAGCGGTACTGGGTGACTCCGCAATTGGCCACGTCACCCTCGGCGTCGATCTCCAGGATCTGCTGCTCGTTCAGGCCTTCCAGCAGGTAGCGCAGACACAGCACCACCACCTGGTGACCGACGATCAGCACCCGGCGCTCGGCGTGGTGCAGGCTCAGCGTGTCCAGCATGCTGCGCAGCCGCAGGATCACGTCGCACCAGCTCTCGCCCCCCGGCGGCCGGTGATAGAACTTGCCGAGCGAGGCGCGCATTTCCGCCTGCTCGGGGTGCAGGTCCTTGACCCCCAGGGTCGTCAGCCGGTCCAGGATTCCGAACTCCCGCTCCCGCAGCCGTTCGTCGATGCAGCGGGTGGGAGAGCGGTCGGCCAGGCCGCCCGCCTCACCGATGAGTTCGGCGGTATGGATGGCGCGCAGATAGGGCGAGGTCAGCACCACCTCGGGGCGCTCCTCGACGGGTTGGTCGGCGAACCATCGGCCCAGGGCGCGCGCCTGTTCCTCGCCCAGTTCGCTCAGCGGCACGTCCACATCGCGCTCGGCGATGTCGATTCGTCCCAGTCCCGAGGCGTGGGCCAGGTCGCGGGCCACATTTCCCGCGCTCTCCCCATGCCGCACGATCCACAGTTCAGATGGCCAGCGTGATTTCATGCAAGGCGGAACGCCGGGAAACGCGAACTGGATGCGAAGGCGCTTCTTCCTCCCCCGTCCGCTGCGCGACAGGGGAGGAAACTCCCCGACAGAATCGCATGACACAGGCGGTTTCACGCGTTTGATGGCGCATGGCTCCGAAGAACCCCGCCCCGGTGATCCCCCACGACCGCGATTCGCGGCTCCAGCGCCTACGCGTCTGGCTGCGCCACCTGTTCTATGGGGAGAGCCCGGGGGCGATCCGCTTCCGGCTCGGCGTCATCGCCCTGGACTTCGTCCTGATCGGCTTCTTCATCATCACACCGATGGTGCGTGATCGACCGGTCTTCCTGATCCTCGACTATGTGATCGCGGTGATCGTCGCCATCGACGTCGGGGCGCGCACGCTGGCCGCCCCCCATCTCGCCCGCTGGTTCCGTCGCCCCACCTTCTGGATCGATATCGCGGTGCTGATAACCCTGCTGTTCCCGCTCTGGCTGGCCAACTTCGCCTTCTTGCGGGTCCTGCGGCTATGGACCCTGTTCCACAGCGACTTCTTCTGGGAGACCGTGGCCCGTCGCTACGACAACACGCGCTGGGAGGAGACCAGCAAGGCGCTGGCCACCCTGGTGACCTATCTCTTCATCGTCACCGGCTTCGTCTACGCCTTCTACGCGCGAAACCACCCGAACATTCATGGCTATGTGGACGCCCTCTACTTCACCGTCAGCACGGTCACCACCACGGGGTTTGGCGACGTCACCCTGCCCGGTCCGTCGGGCAAGCTGCTCTCCATCCTGATCATGCTGTCGGGCTTCACCCTCTTCGTGCGCTTGGCCCAGGCCCTGCTGCGGCCGCACAAGGTGCGGTTCTCCTGCCCCGACTGCGGCCTGATGCGCCACGACCTGGACGCTGTCCACTGCAAGGCCTGCGGCAACCTGCTCAACATCCCCAATGATGAGAGCTGAGGCCTAGTCCGCCTGCCTGAGCCGGCTCACCGCCTCGGTGCGGTTGCGGGCGCCGGTCGCCGCCAGGATGGCCTGCACATGCAGCTTCACCGTGGCGATCGAGATGCCGAGCTGCTTGGCGATCTCCTTGTTGGTCAGTCCCTGCCCCAGCTCGGCCAGCACCTCCCGCTGACGGTTCGACAGTCGGGCGGAACCAGGCTCCGGGTCTGGCGTGGACCCGGCCACCAGTTCCTCAAAGCACGGGAAGTACTCGCCCCCGGCCAGCACGAGGCGCAGCGCCGCGGCCATCAGCGGCCGTTCCGAACTCTTGGGCAACAGCGCCTTGTAGCCCTGGGCATGGGCCAGGCGCGCAAGCGCCAGGTCTCGCTGCGGAACCACCAGGACGTGGCGGGCCGCCGCGATCTGCGCCCCGCGCGCGATCCAGCGGCCGGCCTGGGCCTCAGACGGCAAATCCAGCAGCAAGAGGTCCGGCTCCAGCTCGCGCCCGACCTGCGCCAGGTCGGCGGCTGTCACCACCTCGGCGGCGCCCAGATCATCGCGCACGACCGCGGCCAGGGCGTCGCGGCAAAGCGGCTGACTGCTGACGATCACGGCGCGCATGGCTGCGGATATCTCCAAGAATCCCCGGCGGGGTCGCGCAGGCCCAGCGGCAAGTAGGGGTCTAGCGCCGCCTCGTCATCTGGCCGAACGGCTAGCCATTCAGCCCTGCGGGGCCGCGCCGCCTTGATCTGGCGCACATTTGTCCTGGCGTTCCACCCGGTTGGCCAGGCCATGGGTAGGATTCCCGACCCCCGGGCCGGGCTTGAAGCTCAGGGATTGCCGCGTGATTCGAGGAGCCCGATGCCTGACCCGAATGCTGCGACCGGGGCCGCACAGGCGCGGGTCCGCGACGCCCTCGCCCATGGCCCGGCGACAACCTTCTTCCAGCATCGCTTTTCCCTCCTCGTCCTGGACTTCGACGAGCACCTGCATCTGGTCTCCGCCGCCGGTGTCACCCGCGAGGGGGCCGATGCGCAGTGGCCCGGCAAGACCGGCGCCCGGCTGATCGATCTCTTCAACGTCGCCGACGCCGCATTGATCGCCCCTTTGGTGGAGGCGGCCCTGGCCGGTCAGGCGGGCATGCGAAAGCTTGCAGCCCCGTCCGGCGCGGACCGGGTTCTGCGTATCTCCTTTCTGCCCCGCCGCGTCGATGGCGAGCAGCGTGGGCTGGTTCTGAGCGTCAACGATGTCACCGCGCGGGAGGCGGGGATCGCCAAGCTGCGGGCCCTGGAGGATCGGCTAAGGGCGATCCTCGCCCACGCGGCCGACGCGATGATTGTGATCCGCACCGACGGGGTCATCGAAGCCGCCAATGAAGCCGCCAGCCGCCTGACCGGCTGGACCGAGGACGAACTGGTGGGCCGGCCGATCCAGGTGCTGATGGACGAGCCCTATCACAGCAGCCACCAGGGCCAGATCGAGCGCTACCTGGAGAGCGGGGTCAGCGGGATTCTCAACGTCGGCCCGCGCGCCCTGCCCCTCCGCCACCGCCTTGGCCACATCGTTCCCATCGAGCTCTCCATCGGCGAGGCGGTGATCGGCGGCGAGCGCAGGTTCATCGGCGCCTGCCGCGACATCACCAAGCGCCTGCAGGTGGACGAGGCTCTGAGGGCCGCCAACGCCGAATTGCGGGGCACGGTCTCCGAGCTGGAGACCCTCAGCGCCGGCCTCGAAGCCCAGAAAGCGGCCCTGGAGGGGCTGGCCCTGGAGACCGAGGCCGCGCGCCGGACCGCCGAGGTGGCCAACCAGGCCAAGTCGCGATTCGTCGCCACCATGAGCCACGAGCTGCGCACCCCCCTCAACGGCATCCTGGCCGTGGCCGAAGCCCTCTCACGCCGCGCCCTCCCGGACGACGACCTGGAGCTGGTCACCATCATCCGCTCCTCAGGCCAGGGCCTGCTGTCGATTCTCAACGAGGTGCTGGACCTGGCCAAGGTGGAGGCCGGCGCCCTGCTGCTGGATCCCGCCCCGTTCTCGCCGGCCGAGGCGGTGGCCGCCGTGGGCGACGTCTGGCGCTTCGCCGCCGAGGCCAAGGGGATCGCCCTGAAGGTCAGCGTCAGCCGCCTGCCCGCCACCCTGCTCGGCGACGCCGGACGGCTCCGCCAGGTGCTCTCGAACCTGGTCAACAACGCCATCAAGTTCACCGATCGCGGCCAAGTCGCCCTGGCGGCCCGGCGGATCGGGCGCGGCTCGAACCTGCGCTTCGAGGTGACCGACAGCGGCCCCGGCATCGAGGAGGACCAGCGCGAGCGTCTGTTCGACCCCTTCATCCAGGCCGACGCCGGCACGACGCGCAAGCACGGGGGCACGGGCCTGGGCCTGACCATCTGCCGCGAGCTGGTCACCCTGATGGGCGGGCGCATCTGGGCGGAAAACGCGCCTGAGGGCGGCGCCCGCATCGTGTGCGAGATCCCCTTCGAGGTCACCGACGCGCTGGCCCCGCCACCGCCGGCTGCCGCCCTCCGCGAGCCCGGGGAGGCGCCACCGTCCGGCGACCCGCTGATTCTCGTGGCCGAGGACCACCCCCTCAACCGCCGCGTGGCGGGGATCGTCCTGGAGGGCGCGGGCCTGCGCTACGAATTCGCCGAGGACGGCGTCGCCGCCGTCGCCGCGGTGAGAACCGGCCGCTTCGACCTGGTGCTCATGGACGTTCACATGCCCCGGATGGATGGTCTTGAGGCGACCCGCGCCATCCGCGCCCTGCCCGGCCCCGTCTCGGCCATCCCCATCATCGCCGTCACCGCGGGGTCTCCCGACGAGGTCAGCGAGTGCCGGGAGGCCGGCATGGACGACTTCGTCTCCAAGCCCATCGGCGCCGCGGCCCTGCTTCAACGCATCGCCGAACACCTGCCGCCGGCGGATTAGGCGGCGCGGCCCAACATCCCCAAGGACAAGGTTTAGCGCCTCATGGTTCCCGAACGGGAGGCCCCTCCAGGCCGTCCGCCGCCTTGACGAACCGGCGATCGAAGGTGACGAAAGCCTCGCAGTCGCCGGCCCCGGCAAGGTGCAGGGCGTCGGCGAAGTCCATGCCTTTCCTGGCCCAGTGCAGCGCCCTCGCCACCCGCTCGGGTTCCTGCACGAACACGTGCGGTAGACCGGCGAACGCGGTGAGCGCCTGGATCACCTCGGTCCGGTCGAGAGCATAGGCGCTCCGGAGCACCCACTCGGCTTCCATCAGCACCGTCGAACTGGCCAGCACGTCCTGGCTCTCGATCAGGCCGCGAGCGCGCTCGGCTTGATCCGCATCATCGCCCGTCAGGAAACGAACGACGACATTGGTGTCAATCGCCAGCACGGCGCGCCGCCTCGGCCGCCACGGCGGCGTCCATCTCCTCGACCGACCGGGCGAGCCCCACGCCTTTCAGCATGCCGAAGACCTCCCTGGTCTCGGTCGCCTCGAACAGCGGCGCACGGCTCAGCAAGACGCCAGCTTCGGTTTCCTCCACCAGGAGCCGCGTGCCCGGCTTCCAGTCGCGGTGCTCGCGGACAGCCTTGGGCAGGATGACCTGCCCCTTGGTGGATAGGATTGTCGTCACTCGGGTCATGGCTCACCTCGCAGCGTAAGACGACGGTAAGATAACACGATGTCAGCCCCAGGCAAAGTTCGGTCACGCCGCGAACTGCGGGACCGGGAACTGCGCGGCCGCCAGGTAGTCCAGCATGTCGCCGCAGACCTTGGTCACGCTCGGCCGCGCCTCGACCCGTTTGCGCCAGGCGTTGAGCGCCTTGAACTCAGGCCCCATCGGCTCTCCCAGCATGGCGGCGAAGAGTTGGGCCAGATAGGCGGCGATGTCGGCGTTGGAGAAGGACGCCACCAGGAAGTCGCGGTCCCCCAGGGTCTCCTCCAGCCCTTCATAGAAGGCCCGCACCACCGCCCTGCACTCGGCGCTCTCGGCGTCGTTCGGGGTCCAGCGCAGGTCGCGCAGCCGCAGGATCTTGGGGAACCAGATCTCGTCGATCTTCATCTCCAGCAGCCGGGCCCGAGCCCGGTCGCGGATGGTGACCGGCCACAGCGGCCGGCTGGGGACGAGATCTTCGAAGTACTCGGCGATCACCGTCGAATCGAACAGCTCCAGCGGGCCGTCGATCAGCACCGGAACCTGGCGCTTGGGGTTGATCCGGTCGACCTCGTCGTGCCGGCCATAGGGCGTGGGGCTGCGCAGATCGAAGCCCAGGAATTCCACCTCGATGGGCAGCGCCTTCTCGATCGCCGCGATCAGCACCTTGGCCCCGTAGAAACTCATCGGACCGCTATAGACCTTCATGCTCACCCCTCCATTATGCACGACCGTTCGTGCTATTTTGTGATCAAAACCTGAGATGATTCAGACGGCCTTCACCGCGTCATCGAGGATGCGGGCCACCGCCTCCTCGGCGCGGGCCCGCGCATTGGGCGCCTTGAACAGCTTGGTCTGCTGCTGGAACGAGAGAAGACTTCCCGTCACCTCGAAGGCCACTTGTTGGCACATGTCGGCCGGCATCGGCCCGCCCCTGGGCAGGTCGGTCGCGACCCGCGCAAGCGTCTCCTGCCAGCGCAGTTGGGACCCCACCAGCAGGTCGCGGATGGCGCCCGGGCGGTCGTCATATTCCTGCGCCGCGACCGAGAACAGGCAGCCGCGCATGCCCGGCTCCCCCTCGACCCAGTCGAACCAGCGGTGCATCAGCACCTCCATCCGCGCCCGCCCCCGCGGGGTCTTCAACCCCGGTTCGACCACCCGGTCGGTGAAGCGGTCGATGGCCTCCTGCAGGACGGCTAACTGCAGGGTTTCCTTGGATTTAAAGTGCGCGAACAGGCCGCTCTTGGACAGGTTCAGGTCCTCGGCCAGCGGCCCCAGCGACAGCCCTGACAGCCCCACCTGAACCGCGCGGTCCAGGGCCTGACTGACGATCGCCTCACGTGTGGTCGCGCCTTTTCCCATGACCGCGTTTTAGCACGACCGGTCGTTTTGTCTATCCCAGCGCCTCGTCCAGGTCCGCGATCAGATCGTCGGCGTCCTCAATGCCCACCGACAGCCGGATCAGTCCGTCATGGATGCCCAACCGTCGGCGTGTGTCGGCCGGTATGGAGGCGTGCGTCATGATCGCGGGGTGCTCGATCAGGCTCTCAACCCCGCCCAGGCTCTCGGCCAGGGTGAACAGCCGGGTCTTTTCGAGCACCGATCTCGAAACCTCGAGTCCTCCCTCCACCACCACCGACACCATCCCGCCGAACCCGCCGGTCATCTGGCGCCTGGCCAGCTCATGCTGCGGGTGGCTGGCCAGCCCCGGATAGATCACTTGGCTGACACCCTTCCGGCCCTCCAGCCAGGTGGCGATCTTCATGGCGTTGGCGCAGTGGCGCTCCATCCGCAGGCCGAGCGTCTTCACCCCCCGGTGCGCCAGGAAGCTGTCGAAGGGCGAGGCCACCGCCCCCACCGCGTTCTGCAGGAAGGTAAGCTGTTCCAAAAGCTCGGCATTTTCCCCCACCACCAGGCAGCCGCCGACGATGTCGGAGTGCCCGCTGAGGTACTTGGTGGTGGAGTGCATCACCACGTCGAACCCGAACTCCAGCGGCCTCTGCGCCGCCGGGCTGGCGAAGGTGTTGTCGGCCGCGGCGATGATCCCATGCCGCTTGGCCAGGGCCGCCAGGGCCGCCAGATCGGCCAGCCGCAGCAACGGATTGGTGGGCGTCTCCACCCACAGCAGCTTGGTGTCGGGCCGGATCGCCGCCTCCACCGCGGCCAGGTCGCTGAGGTCCACGAAGCTGAACTCCAGCCCGGCCGAGCGCTTCCGGACCTTGTCGAACAGCCGGAACGACCCGCCATAGAGGTCGTCGGAGGCGATGACGTGGTCCCCGGCGTCGAGGACGTCCAGCAGGGTGGCGATGGCCGCCAGGCCCGAGGCGAAGGCGTAGCCCTTCACCCCGCTCTCCAGGTCGGCCACCGCCCGCTCGAAGGCGAACCGCGTTGGGTTCTGGCTGCGGCTGTACTCAAACCCCTGGTGCACACCGGGGCTCGACTGGGCATAGGTCGAGGTGGCGTAGATCGGTGTGATCACCGCGCCCGTGCTGGGGTCGGGATACTGCCCGCCATGGATAGCGCGGGTGTTGAAATCCAAGCGGTTCTTGCCGTCGCTCACGCTGCGCGCCTCAGATAGTTGATGAGATCGATCCGGGTGATCAGCCCCAGGAACTCGCGCCCGTCCAGCACCAGCACCACCTGATCCTTGTCGAAGATGGGCAGCAGGGCGTCGAGGGGTTCGTGCGCCTGGACGGTGTTGAGCCGCGCCGTCATGGCGGAGCTGACCGGCTGGGCGAAGCGCTTGTCAGGCCGCCGCTCCTCCACCGCGTCCAGCAGGTCGCTTTCGTCGATCAGCCCGATCAGCCGCCCGTCGTCCAGCACCGGCAGCTGCGAGACATCGGCCTGGCGCATGCGGTTGTAGGCGGTCAGCAGGGTGTCGTCGGGGCCGACCGTCACCGCCCCGCCCTCCCCCGGCGTGCGGGCGATCAGGTCGCGCAGGTCGCCGTGCAGCTCCCGCGCCGTCAGCCCCTGCTCGGCCAGCCAGCTGTCGTTGTAGACCTTGGACAGGTATTTCGAGCCGGTGTCGCAGACCAGGGTCACAACCCGCTTGGGCTCCGTCTGCTCGCGGCAGTAGCGCAGCGCGCCGGCCAGCAGGGTGCCGGAGGACGAGCCCCCCAGGACGCCCGCCTTCAGCAGCAGGGCGCGGGCCGCGCCGATGCTCTCGCTGTCGGGGATGGAATAGGCCTTGGACACCAGGGTCAGGTCGCAGTTGTCGGGGATGAAGTCCTCGCCGATCCCCTCCACCACCCAGGAGCCGGGCTCGATGGTCTCGCCGGTGTTGACCAGGGGCGCCAGGATCGACCCCACCGGATCGGCCAATACCATCTGGGTCTTTGGCGAGGCCTTGGCGAAGTAGCGGCCCAGGCCCGTCAGGGTGCCGCCGGAGCCGACGCCCACCACCACGGCGTCCAGATCCCCGCCCATCTGGGCGAAGATCTCCGGGCCCGTGGAGGTCTCATGAGCCAGCGGATTGGCCGGATTGGCGAACTGGTTGATGAACACCGCGCCGGGGATGGCCGCCGCCAGCCGCTGGGCCATGTCCTGGTAGTACTCGGGGTGCCCCTTGCCCACGTCGGATCGGGTGATGCGGACGTCCACGCCCATGGCCCGCAGGTGCTGGATCTTCTCCCGGGACATCTTGTCCGGAACGATCAGCAACAGCTTGTAGCCCTTGAGGATTCCGACCTGGGCTAAACCGAGCCCCGTATTGCCCGCGGTCGCCTCGACGATAGTCCCGCCGGGCTTCAGCGACCCGTCAGCCTCTGCTGCTTCGATCATGGAGCGCGCGATGCGGTCCTTGATGGAGCCGCCCGGATTGGCGCTCTCCAGCTTGATGAACAGGCGGCAGGGGCCGGTGTCGAACCCGGCCAGCTCGATCATCGGCGTGCGGCCGATCAGGTCCAGGGCCGAGCCCACAGGCATCGGCGGCGGCGGGGTGTCCATGGGGCGTCCTCACTCACGGCATGAGATAGGCGTGTGGTGCCTCCATAGGAACGCACCACAGCCGATTCCGCGCAATCGTGAGCAGAAGTCTCTCCAGGGACCGCCGGGCCGTGGAAGAAGCTTGCTAAGGTCAGGCCGCCTGTTGGCCGTCCTCGTAGACCGGGGCGTCGTCGGCCGGCAGAGCCTGCTTGCCACGGATCATGTCGGCGGCCTTTTCGGCGATCATGATGGTGGGCGCGTTGGTGTTGCCACCCACCAGGGTCGGCATGACCGAGGCGTCGATGACCCGGAGGCCCGCGATGCCGCGCACCTTGAGCTCCCCGTCGACCACCGCCATCTCGTCGTCTGCCGCCCCCATGCGGCAGGTGCCGACCGGGTGATAGATGGTCTCGGCGACCTCCTTGATCCAGGCGTCGATCTGCTCATCGGTCTGGACCTGTTCGCCGGGGAAGAGCTCGGTGGAACGGTACTTGTCGAGCGCCGGCTGCCGGGCCACTTCGCGCATCATCTTGACCCCTTCGCGCAGGGCGCGGCGGTCTTCTTCGGTCGACAGGTAGTTGGCGAAGATCGCCGGATCGTCGAGCGGGTTGGCGGAGTTCAGGCCGACCCGGCCCCGGCTCTCGGGCCGCAGCTGGCAGACGTGGAAGGTGAAGCCGTCCTTGGCCACCTGGGTCTTGCCATGGTTCTGCATGACGGCCAGCACGCAGTGCACCTGCAGGTCGGGGCGGTCGAGGTCTGGGCGCGACTTCAGGAAGGCGCCCGATTCCAGCATCTGCTTGGAGCCGAGGCCCTTCTTGAACAGCAGGTAGTTGATGCCGATCAGGGCGGTCTTGATGCCTTTGCGCGCCGAGAAGACGGTGATGGGCAGCGGACATTCCCAGGACAGGGTCACATCGAGGTGATCCTGCAGATTGGCGCCGACCCCCTTCAGGGCATGGACCACGGGGATGCCGTGCTTGGTCAGTTCTTCCGGATCACCGATCCCCGACAGTTGCAGGATATGCGGCGACTGGACGGCGCCGGCGCTGAGCAGCACCTCGCGGTCGGCGTGGACCACCTGCGTGACCTGCTTGTCGTCGATGAATTCCACCCCGGTGGCGCGGCCGTTCTCGATGATGATCCGGGTGGTCCGCGCGCCGGTGAGGCAGGTGAGGTTGGCGCGGGTGAGGACCGGGTGCAGGTAGCCCTTGGCCGCGCTCCAGCGCTCCCCGCCCTTGATCGTCAGTTGATAAGGCCCCCAACCTTCCTGCTGGAAACCATTGAAATCACTGGTGACCTTGTGCCCGGCCTGCCGGCCCGCCTCGATGGTCGCCTTGTAGATCGGGTTGGGGTCGGAGGCCTTGGTGACCGCCAGCGGACCGTCGCCGCCATGCCACTGGTCGCCCCCGCCCTCGAGGCTTTCCGAGCGCTTGAAGTAGGGCAACACGTCCTTGTAGGACCAGCCCTGCAGGCCCATCTGGCGCCACTGGTCGTAGTCACGCGCATGGCCGCGGATGTAGATCATCCCATTGATGGAACTGGACCCGCCCCACCCCTTGCCGCGCGGCCACCAGAGCTTGCGGTTGTTCAGGTGAGGTTCTTCCTCGGTCCAGAAGCCCCAGTTGTAGGTGCCCTTGTTCCCGATCAGGCCGCCGACGCCGGCCGGCATCCGCACCATCAGGGAGTTGTCCTTGGTCCCGGCTTCCAGCAGCAGGACCTTCACCGTGGGATCTTCGGTCAGGCGGTTAGCCAGGACGCAGCCGGCCGACCCGGCGCCGATGATGATGTAATCGTAGCGGTCCATAGCGCGGCCCCATCTCTAGAGCCTGTCCATTTCAGATGGACTCATCTGAAATGGATAAACAGGCTCGCTTGCTTAGGTTTGGAGCGCGACGGTCGCCTGAACCGGTACCCACTTCAGGCTGTCGCGCTCCATGTGTTTGGGCCACCCTTACTGGCCTCGGCGCCCGACACAAGACCGGACGCCGCGTCACCCTGGATAAAGTTGACGCCGGCGTCACGGACGGCGGAACTCCATGATCCAATTGGTTTCCCAGCTCTTCCCGCCATCGTAGGAGAAGGCCTGGCTCCAGCGCGGCGCGTCCGGATCTGCGGTCTGCCAGTTGAACACCACCTGGACCGGGCGGTCGCCGTCCATGTCCTCGCCACGGAAGGTCCCCTTCGCCCCCTCGAAGCGTCCCATCACTGGCGGCTGCATCACCCCGTCGCGGTCGGTGATCCACCAGATGGTCCACTCGTCGCGCTCCGGGCTGTAGAGCCGGAAGGTCATGCCCTTGAAGCCCTGCGCGGCGAAGTCGATCTCGTCGAGGCTGCACATGCCGCCGAGCCGGAGGTCCGAGCGCTGCCTGGCCTCGAACACGTCCCAGTCGGTGGAGCCGACCCCTCGTCCCTTCAGCCGGCGATTGGTGACGATCCAGTCGCCGTGATTGAAGTCGAAGGCATGGCGGGAGGTTTGGGCGACGGGCATCGAAGGCTCCTCAAGCTGGAGCTTCGACCTACCGCCACCCTGCTGACAGGGCCTGTCAGCTACCTACTTGCCCTTCCAGTTCGGCGTACGCTTGTGAGCAAAAGCCATCGGCCCCTCCACGAAATCCTCCGAGCGGAACAGGGCCGAGATGGCGGGGTAGCGGTTCTGGCCGGCGATGGCGCCTTCCAGGGTCGGCTCGTCCAGGCCGCGATAGACCGCCTCCTTCGACGCCCGGATCGACATGGGCGACAGCTCGGCGATCTGGCCGGCCCAGCGGCGCGCCGTCGCCATGAGGTCGGCAGGGGTGCTGACCTCGTTGACGAACCCCAGTTCGTGGCCCTCGGCGGCGGAAACCCGGCGACCGGTGAGGATCATACCCATGGCCCGTTTGGTCCCGATGGCGCGCGGCAGACGGTGCAGTCCGCCGGCCAGGGCGGCGAGGCCGACGCGAGGCTCCGGCAGGGCGAAGACCGCATTGTCGGACGCCACGATGATGTCGCAGGCCAGCGCGATCTCGAATCCGCCCCCCATGGCCACGCCGTTGACCGCGGCGATCAGCGGCTTGTTGAGGTCGAAGCGCTGGGCGAGGCCCGCAAAGCCGCTGGCCGGCATGGCCATAGAGCCGCCGGTGGCCTGGTTCTTGAGGTCGTTGCCGGCCGAGAAGGCGCGCTCGCCGGCCCCGGTGATGATGCCGACCCACTGCTCGGGATCGGCGTTGAAGGCGTTGAAGGCCTCGTCCATCTCGAAGTGCATCGGCGAATGCACCGCGTTCATAACCTCGGGGCGGTTGAGGGTGAAGACCGTGACCGGGCCTTCGCGCTCCACGGAGATGAATTCATAGGCCATCGGGTGTCCTCCCATTCTTTCGTTGGGAGAACGCTGGCTGGGCGCCGCTGCGTCCGTCAAGCACACTCAGCGGGCCCGGGCCGCTTGACCGGACGGGCGACCTCGCCCACCAAAAGGTATGAGCACGCTTCCGACCCTCGACGGCCCCATCCAGCCGCCCGCTTCCGGCGGCGCGCCGAAAAGCCTCGTAATCCTTTTGCACGGCTACGGATCGAACGGCGCGGACCTCATCGGTCTGGTCCCGCACTGGCAGCACGCCTTCCCCGACACGCTGTTCATTTCCCCCAATGCGCCCCAGGTCTTGCCGGGCATGTTCGACGCCTATCAGTGGTGGCCAATCACCAACATGGACGCGCAGGCTCGCATCAACGGCGCGCGGGAAGCCGCCCCGGTGCTCAACGCCTTCATCGACCAGCAATTGGCCAAGTATGGTCTGAGCGAGGACAAGCTCGCCCTGGTGGGGTTCAGCCAGGGGACCATGATGGCCCTGCAGGTCGGTCTGCGCCGCGCGCCGCAGGTCGCCTGCATCCTCGGCTATTCCGGCATGCTGGTGGACGAGACCGGCCTGGATGCCGGCAAGGTCAAGCCGCCGGTCCTGCTGGTCCACGGCGACGCCGATCCGATGGTGCCGGTCGCCGCCCTGCATCACGCCGGAGCAACCCTGCAGAAGCTCGGCTTTGAGGTCGGCGGACACGTCTCCCCAGGCCTGGGCCACAGCATCGACATGGACGGCCTGCAAATGGGCGGAAACTTCCTGCACAAGTTTCTCGCCTGACACAGGCGCGGCTTGGCGTCTGAGTTAACCTGACGGTCATAGGCGCCGCCAACGAGCGCCCGCATCAGGTGAGGCTCCCCATGGACGACGAAACCAATCCCGCCAGCGCCAACCGCGACTCGCGTCTGACCCGCCGCGGCTTCGCCACCGTCACCATGGCCACCGGCGTGGCGCTGGCCGGACAGGCGCTGGCCGCCGACGTGGTCGAGACCGATGTCACCATCACTACCGCCGACGGCGCCTGCGACGCCGCCTTCTTCCACCCGGCCGGCAAGGGCAAGTGGCCCGGCGTGGTGATCTTCTCCGACATCCTGGGCCTGCGGCCGGTCTTCCGCGACATGGGCAAGCGAATGGCCGCCGAAGGCTATGCCGTGGTCGTGCCCAACCCCTTCTACCGCACCCGCAAGGCGCCGGTGATCACGGGGCCCTTCGAGTTCTCCAACCCCACCGACCGGGCCAAGCTGGGGGCACTGACCGCCCCGCTGACCCCCGAGGCCAAGGCCCGCGACACCGCCGCCTACGTCGCCTGGCTCGACAAGCAGTCCCAGGTGAACAGCAAGAAGAAGATCGGAACCCAGGGCTACTGCATGGGCGGGCTCTACACTTTCCTCGGCGCCATCAACCATCCGGACCGGGTGGGCGCGGCAGGCTCCTTCCACGGCGGGGGCCTGGTGACCGACAAGCCCGACAGCGTGCACCTGCAGGTGGGCAAGGCGAAGGGCGGCTTCCTGGTGGCCATCGCCGAGGATGACGACGTCAAGCAGCCGGGGGCCAAGGACCAGTTGAAGGCGGCCTTCGCCGCGGCCAGGACTCCCGCCGTCGTCGAGGTCTATCCTGCCAAGCACGGGTGGTGCGTGAAGGACGGCGCGGCCTACAAATCCGCCGAGGCCGAGCGCGCCTGGGCCGCCCTGCTGTCGCTCTACGCGCAGTCGTTGGGCTGACGCGCGAGCTGCTCAAGCCCGCCCAGGGCGATCTTCAGGCACATGTCCACCGCGGTCGGTAGGTCGAGGTCGCCCTGGGCGACCAGCCGGCCGGCCCGGTCGGTCACCGCCATCAACAGGTCCACCGCCGCGATCGCCCGGGACAAGGGCAGCCCATAGGCGCGCCGGGTGGCCCGTACGAAATAGCGAACCGTCTGGTCGCGACTGACTCGGCTCTCCGCCTCCATCAGGGCCGCGGTCGCCGGGTCGCCAAGCAGCGCGGCGATCAGCGGTCCTCGGTCTCGGACATGCTCAAGGTAGAGGCGGGTCGTCTGGGCGATCAGCTCGGGAAATGACTCGGCCTGCAAGGCCGCGCCCATGCCGCGCGCGCCAAGTTCGGTCTGCTCCCGCTGCAGCAGGGCGCCCAGCAGCAGGTCCCGCGTGGCGAAATAGTTGTAGACCAGGGCCTTGCTGATCCCCGCCGACCTGGCCAGCTGCTCCATGGTGGCGGCCTGCAGGCCTTCCTCCACGATCAGTCGCGCGGCCACATCCAGAATCTGGTCGCGGCGGGCGGCGGGAGTCAGCCGGGTGCGGGTGCGCGGGCTCATCGCTGACCCATGCCCGCCACCGCCTGTCAGGTCCAGAGGGGCGAAGAGCCCTTGAGCAGGCGGGTCATCAGGATCATCCGCGACACCTCGCGTCGGCTCGAAGCGTCCTTGAGGGTGCTCTCGAACCAGGCGACTTCGGTCTTCGGCGATTCGGAGAGCGCCAGGATCGTTCCGTCGGCCAGATAGTCTCGCTCCATGAAGACCGGCCCGGCGAGCCACTGCACTTCGATCGCTCCAAACAGGCCGACAAAGCCATCCTCCGGCCTGAACAGGGGCTTCTCCACCTCACGCATCGCGTCGATGGCGATGGAGGGCGGCGCCACCCTCTCGCCCCACACCGAGGCGTCCAGATACTCGGGCAGCGGCTCGGTGATGAATTCCAACCGGTTGTCGTTGCGGGCCAACTCAAGCCGTGCTGGGACATCGAGACACCTGTCACCGACCTTGGAGGTCCGCAGAATCCGGAGGTCTTCTGGCGCACGCACGGCCTTCAGCCGTTGGCGCAAGGCCGATCCCAGGTCTGGTGGCCCGGACGCTGCGGTGCCCTCGCAGACCCGTCGGCCTTCGCTATCCTCCATCCACACCTCCGCTCGCAATCCACCCTCGGGCCTGACCACCGGGTCGCGCGCGAAGGCCTGGACCAGCTCACCGTCTGTGGTCGGCGTCAGGAAATAGAGCGACAGGTTGCCCGTCTGAAGCCACGCCCGGCCGAACAGCTCTGTCATCAGCGGCGGAAACTGCTCGAAGTGGATGTTCCCGGCGACCGTACCGCCCTTGAACCCCAGCCCCTGCGCTTTGGCGTCGTCGTGGATCGAGCCCTTGGCATGCTTGGAGAAATTGTCAGGGCGCCGCACCGGTCCGGCCGTCACGCCAGCCTGATGCGTCGTCGTGAAGGGGAGTTCGGACATCGGGCCTCGCTGTCGGTTGACCAAGTCTCGTGACCTCCACTACTATTGCACGCTCCTTACAATAACAAGCCGGACGCCTCATGAACCTCGACTTCTCCGGAGAGGAGATCGCCTTCCGGCAGGCGGTGCGGGACTTGATCGCCGAGGTGTTTCCGCCAAGCCAAGGCTTCGATGGATCGCGCGCGGACGAGGCGCGATGGCACACCGCCCTGCTCGCCAAGGGCTGGGCCGTGAACAAGTTTCCTGTCGCCTTTGGTGGGCCCGGATGGACACCGGCCATGAACTTCATCTGGGAACGGGAGACCGCCGCCGCGGGGCTCCCGGGCCAAGTGGGCGGCATGGGGCCGGGCATGCTGGCGCCCGTGCTCTTCGCCTACGGCAGTCCGGAGCAGCAATCGCGATTCTTGCCCGATATCGTCGCTGATCGCGTGCGCTGGTGCCAGGGCTACTCCGAGCCGGGCGCCGGATCGGATCTAGCCTCCCTGCGCACGCGGGCGGTGCGGGACGGCGAGGTCTATGTGGTGGACGGCGAGAAGCTGTGGACGAGCGGGGCTCACACCGCCGACTGGATGTTCTGCCTG
>JAZKFM010000216.1:0-8800 GCA_040386415.1 Pseudomonadota bacterium | reverse complement strand
CCTGACCCGGACGGCGACCGAGGCCAAACCCCAGGCGGGGATCACCTTCCTGCTCATCGACATGCGCACGCCCGGGGTGGAGGTGACGCCGATCATCTCCATTGACGGCCGACACGCCTTCAACCGGGTGACCTTCGACAACGTCCGGGTCCCGGTGGAGAACCGCATCGGCCTGGAGGGCCAGGGCTGGACCTATGCCAAGGGCCTGCTCACCCACGAGCGCACCGGCCAGGCCTTCGTGTCGCTCTCCCTCAACCTGCTGCGCGGCATCCGCGTGGCCGCGTCCACCGAAATCGCCGGATCGGCGGGAGGCCGGCTGATTGAGGACCCCGGCTTCGCGAGCCGGCTGAGCGCCGTGGAGATCGAACTGCGCGCGCTTGAGATGACCGAGTTGCGCACCCTGTGGGAGGTCGCCGCCGGCTCAGCGCCAGGCGCGCAGTCCTCCATGCTGAAACTCAAGGGCACGGAGATCGTGCAACGGCTCACCGAGCTTTATGTGGAGTGCGCCGGACCCTATGCCGCGCCTTGGTTTCCGGAGACCGATGGGCCGGCCGAGCCGCTGGGGCCCAGTTGGGCGCGCCGCGAGACGGTGCGATATCTGGAAGGCCGCGCCGCCAGCATCGCCGGCGGTTCCGACGAGGTTCAACGCAACATCATGGCCAAGCACGTCCTCAAGATCTGAGTCACCGGAACCTTGACCTTGGGCGCGCGTTTCCGCGACTTACCCCAAGTCCCGGAGACGGACATGTCCAAGATCACCACCACCCTCGCCATGCTTGCCAGCGCTGCCGCGCTCACCGCCTGCACCACCACCGACCCCTACACGGGCATGCCTGTGCGCAACAACACCGGGACCGGCGTCCTGGCGGGCGCCCTGGGGGGCGCGGCGCTGGGCTATCTGACCAACACCAACAGTGGTGAGCAGGGCCGCAAGAACGCCCTGATCGGGGCTGGGATCGGTGCCCTGGCCGGTGGCGCGGTCGGCAACTACATGGACCGCCAGCAGGCCGACTTCCGCCGCTCGCTGGAGGGCTCAGGCGTTCAGATCCGCCGTCAGGGCGACGACATCGTGCTGATCATGCCCAGCGACGTAACCTTCGCCGTCGACCAGTCCGACGTGCAGCCGCGCTTCGAGCCGGTGCTGGGCGATGTCGCTCGCACCCTGAACGCCTACCCCCAGACCACCATCGATATCGTGGGCCACGCTGATTCCAGCGGCGCCGACGACCACAACCAGGCCCTGTCGGAGCGCCGCGCCAGCTCAGTGGCCAACTATCTGGTGGGCGCCGGCCGCGTCCTGCCGGCCCGCATCTTCGTGGCCGGCGAAGGTGAAACCCGCCCGGTGGCCACCAATGGCACCCCCGAGGGCCGCGCTCAAAACCGCCGCGTCGAGATCATCCTGCGCCCGATCCAGGGCTAAGGGTGCGAGGGCGGCCTAACCCGCCGCCCTCAGCTCTCTCTTATAGCGCTGCCAGTTGGCCACGTAGTGCATGGCGCCGCCCGCCAGCATCCGCGCCTGGCCCTCCGAGACTTCGCGCACCACCTTGCCCGGCGCGCCCATGACCAGGGAGTTGTCGGGGATTTCCTTGCCCTCGGTGATCAGCACATTGGCCCCGATCAGGCAGTTCTTTCCGATCTTCGCCCCGTTCAGGATGATCGAGCCGATCCCCACCAGCGAGTTGTCGCCGATGCTGCAGCCGTGCAGCATCACCATGTGCCCCACCGTGACATTGGCCCCGATGGTCAGGGGCGAGCCGCTGTCGGTGTGCAAGACCGAACCATCCTGCACGTTCGAATTCTCGCCGATGATGATCGGATCGTTGTCGCCTCGGATGGTGGCGCCGAACCAGACCGAGGCGTTTTTCTTGAGAATCACATTCCCCATCACCGCCGCGTTGGGCGCTATCCAGTATTCGTCCGGACCCGGAAGCTCCGGAGCCACATCGCCCAAGTTATAGACACTCATTGTCGCACCCTCACTATTGTCACGGATCCTTTGATTAATCCGCGATTAACCCCGTTAGGATCATCTTAGTCGGGCGATTCGAGGGGGCGATAGCCTTCACGAACCGGCTAGGGCCGGTTTTCGGTCCTGGCGTCCCGCATGACGGAGACGAGGGTGTCGCGTTTGTGGCTTCGGCGGGCTCATCCGCCAGCATTGCGAAGCGAAAGCGGTCCACCGGGCTGCGCACGACGCCGGTCTGTCTCACATCACCAGTCGATCTCGAAGGGCGATCCATTGCGGATACGCCCTTTTTTCATGCCCTTACGGAGGCTTTGATGACCAAGCGAGCCCTGAAGCGACAAGTGCGCGAAGGCGCCTTCGACGCCGGCCAATTCCAGGATGACGGCAAGATCCGCCGTCTGCCCGTAGAACGGGCCTGGTCACCCTTGGCCCATCACAATGATGACCGTGAGCAGGGGTATCTGAAGACCATCAAGTCCAAGTCGCCGGGCCAGGACGAACTGATCGCCGCCATCGACGCTAAGAACCTGGTGATGGCGCTGGGTCCGGCGGGCACGGGCAAGACCTACCTCGCCATCGCCAAGGCGGTGGAGGCCCTGGAGGCCGGGAAGGTGGGCCGCATCGTGCTCTCCCGCCCCGCCGTCGAGGCCGGCGAATCGCTCGGCTTCCTGCCCGGCGAGATGGAGGACAAGCTCGCCCCCTATCTCCGCCCGCTCTACGACGCGCTATCCGACCGGCTTTCCATGAAGCGGGTCCGGGCCCTGATGACCGAGGGCGCCATCGAGATCGCCCCGGTGGGGTTCATGCGCGGCCGGACCCTCAACAACGCCTTCGTGGTGATCGACGAGGCCCAGAACTGCACTTACGGCCAACTCAAGATGCTGCTGACCCGCCTGGGCTGGCACTCCACCATGGTGGTCACCGGCGACCCCAACCAGTCGGATCTGCTGCCCGAGCTCTCGGGCCTCGGCCCGGTGGCCGACAAGCTGGAAGCCGTCTCCAACATCGCCGTAGTCCGGCTGAAGGACCGCGACATCGTCCGTCACCCGCTGGTCGCGGAAATGCTGGGCGTTCTCTAAGCCTCCCAGGCCGGTTCCGGATCGCTCTGGAGCCGGCCGACGGCGCGATCACCGCCCCGCCGCCGTGGGGCGTCAACGCGTTCCAACCGGTGCATCCAGGCGCATTGCGATGCATTTGCTTGGCGTCCGCCCGCAACCCTGGCTAGGCTGTCTCCATGGCTGGGTCATCCTTCGGCGCGAAACTGGACCTGGTGCTGAAGCTGTTCAGCATGAGCCGGGCGCATCTCGCCTCGGCCCTGGCGGTCGACAAGTCCCTGGTGGGCCGGTGGATCACCGGGTCGGTCACGCCCTCAGCCCACAACCTGGCCAACATCACCCGCTTCGTCGCCGGCCGGCATCCCGGCTTCACCATGCTCGACTGGGATCGGGACATGGACGCCTTCGCGGCCTTGTTAGGCGCCTCCAGTCCGAGTCCCGCGGGAGCCGAGCCGACAGGGGAATCGCTCGATGGATTTCCGTTGGCGATCATGTCCCAGATCCGCGCGGCGACGGCGGCGCGCGCCAAGGACCTGGAGTGCTTCTTCCAGACCACCCGGCCGGCCGAGGCCGCTCCCGGCCGATTCCTTCACGACCAGGGCATGGTGCGGCTGAACCCGAACGGGTTGCTCGAAGTCAGCATGGGGGTGCGCGAGACGGTCTACCGTGGCTGGCTCTTCCCGGTGCGCGGCCAGCTGTTCTGCATCGCCACGGACGCCGCCAATGGCGCCCTGGTGTTCGCCATCTTCAGCAGCATCCCCAGCGGTCGTCCGCAGCGGCTGGATGGAATCACCCTGGGCAGCAGCAGCGGCTCCCTGCCCGGCGTCGCCGCGGGGCCGATCATCCTGGACCGTGTGGGCGAGCTCTCCGGCGATCGCGAAGCCGACGACCGCCGGTACCTCTCCATGCTCACCAATGATCCCCTGGCGGCGATGGATTCGGTGCCGCCTGAGGTCGCCGCTCACCTCTCACGCGACTTTGGCCCGACGCCCTTGGCGGCCGGGGGCGACTGGCTGTTGCAGATACCGCTCCACCGCTCGCTGGGGCGCAGCATGGCGGCGATCGCCGACGCCCTTTAGCCGGCGACTCTTCACCAGCCTCTGGGCGAGCGACGCGCCGCCCCGCTCAGAGCCCCAGGGCCAGCTTGACGGCCCGCCAGTCCACGAACTTGAAATTCTGTCGGCTGCGCCGGGCCGAGGCTGTTTCACCGACGGTGTCGGCATCGTCCTGGACCACCACCAGGCCTTCGGGGAAGCTCCCGACCGGCCCACCCAGGGCCGCCAGTCCATCGGTGCCGGTCACCGCATCGGCGCCTGCGCCAGGGACCACCGAGAACCGGCCCGCATAGGCGGGCTCGGGGCCATCGACCCGCCACACGGCGAAGGCGCTGTCGCCCTGGCTTGAGGCGATCAGCCAGGTCTTGGCGCCCTCCCGCAGCAGGGCAAGGCCTTCGACATCCGGCGCCAGCATGGCGGAGGGCGCGCCCGCCAGCAGGGTGCGGGCCGAGCCCGTGGCCGGGTCCAGGCTGTAGCGCCAGATGCCCTTGGCCTCCTCGGCCACATAGAGCATGCCCTTGGCGTCATCGACGACGCAGCCCTCCGACTGCGACCCGACCGCAAAGCTCCGCTCCTGGATCAGGGCCGGGCCCTTGGGGGCCGCCGTCACGCCATACTGCGTCACGTCCCCATCCACGCCCACCATCACAGCGACGAAGGTCTCGCCCCGGCGTCCCAGGCAGAAGCCGTACGGCTCACTGACGCTCGTGGCCGCGAAGCCCCAGCGGCGGACCACCGGCGCGCCCGGCGCTGCGGCGGGGTCGGCCAGGAAGAAGGAGATTCCCCCAGCCGATCGGTTGCTCGCGCCGATCAGGATCTGCCGGCGGCCTTCCGCCGGAAAATCGCTCCGCAGGTCGACATTGTTCAACCGCCCCTCGGGCAGGAACTGACGCTGTTGGCCCGCCAGGTCATAGACATAGAGCCCGGCCTGTTTGTCGGTGCCCAGGATCATGCCCCGGGTCGGATCAGCAGGATCGGCCCAAATCTCCGGATCATCAGCGGCGTCCCGGCGCCCGGTGCCGACAGGCGGAGTCTCACCGGCCGCCGCCACCGGCGTCCCGACGCCGCGGGTCATCGCAGCAGATTCAGAACGGCTCTCCGGATCAAGCAAAGCACAAGATGATCCAAATACCGAGATGGTCAGAACTGTTGCAAATCTCAGATATAAATACCTAGAAACCGTCACTATTCTAACCCCGACCACAAGATTGTTTCCCCCGCTGCAAAATCACGCTGCGCGAGGCGGGTCAACCGCCGGATTGTCGGGGGCAATATGACACGAGACGCCTTGCTTGCCCGCGTCGCGGCGCCGCTGCTCTTGGTCACGGGGCGCCAGGCCCAAACTCTTTCCGAGTGCGAAGCTCTGTCGGTTCGGAGCAGATCATCCGTGGCCCAAAGGCCGGCGTGGCCGGTGATCTGGGTTTTGGGGTCTCCGAACGAGGACCTGTTTGCCAGGGACAGGTTCTGTTTTCACCCGACGGCAGGACAACGCCTGAATCGTGTTCAGGCCGTGCCCCGGTCAGGGAGAGGTTTGGCTTGGTTGGGTCGCAAGATGACCAAGATCAAGTATGAGGCGGGCCCGCCGGCTTCGCCCGTGGCCGCGCCGCCGGATGGACCGGCGGCGCATTCCACATTTTGTTAGGGCAGGTCCTCGGCGAGGATCGCCATCTCGAACATGAAGGAGCCGTCGCCGTCTTCGTCCTCGAACACGACGCCGATGAACTCCTCGCCGATGTAGACCTCGGCCGAGTCCTTCTGCTTGGGGCGGGGGACCAGGGTGATCCGCGCATTGGCGAAGGTGCCACGCATGTGGCCCTCGAGCTTGCGCATCATTCTCTCGTCCACGGCCATCTCCTCGGCGATTCAACAGCCGCGGAACCTAGCTGGTCGCGGCCTGCACGTAAAACCGTCAGATGACGTAGTCGTACACGGCGTCGGCCAGGGTGTGGTCCATGCTGCGGGCGGGCTCCTCGCAGGTCGGGCAGTTGACCAGGCGGGCCGGGACGCCAGCCGCCGTGCAATGGGCCGGAACCGGCTTCAGCACCACCGAACCGGCGGCGATCTTGGCGTAGTCGCCGATGTGGATATTGCCGAGCACCTTGGCCCCGGCGCTCAACAGAACGCCCTTGCCGATCTTGGGGTGGCGATCACCGCGCTCAGCGCCCGTGCCGCCCAGGGTCACGTCCTGCATCATGGACACGTCGTCCCCGATCACCGCGGTCTCGCCGATGACGATGCCGGTGCCGTGGTCGATGAACACGCCCGAGCCGATCTGGGTCGCCGGGTGGATATCCACCTGGAAAATCTCGCTCATGCGGCTCTGCAGATAGAGCGCGATGGTCTCGCGGCCCTGGCCCCACAGCCAGTGCGCCACGCGCTGGGCCTGGAGGGCCTGGAACCCCTTGAAGAACAGGAACGGCTGGACATAGCCCTTGCAGGCGGGGTCCCGCTCGAACACCGCCTTCAGGTCGGCCTCGGCGGTGTCGACGAGCGTGGGATTGGCCTTGTAGGCGGCGTCGGCCAGTTCCCGCAGGCTCATGGCGCGCAGCTCCTGGTCGCCCAGCTTGCGCGCCAGCTGGTAGCTCAGCGCGGCGCCCAGGTCGTGGTGGCTCAGCACAACGGCGTTCAGCAGCGAGGCCAGCGCGGGTTCCGACTGGGCGGCCCGCTCGGCTTCGTTGCGCAGTGCGGCCCAGACCGGCGGCGGTGATGCCGGGTCGATGACTTCCAGACGCTGGCTCATCGGTTCCTCCCGTCCCATGACGTTCCCCTTATCCTAGCATGGCCGCCGAGAGTTCGCGCGGCAATGCGCCCTCCCTGGCCATGTGGTAGCCCCGCAGCAGCATCGCAACTGTCAGGGCGTCACGCATATAACCCCCGACCGCGGCATCCAGCGCTTCCCGAAAAGGTACGCGCGCCCTCAGGATATCTTCGGTGCCGTCGCCCTCCGGCTCGGCGTGGACCTGGCTCAGGCCCGTGGCGAGGTACCCGAAGGCGTGTTCGTCGGTGACCGAGTTGGAGAGCTGCATCCGCAGGATTTCCTGCCAATGGGCTGCGGCCAGACCGGTTTCTTCCAGCAGTTCGCGCTTGGCGCTCTCAAGGGGATCGTCGGCCAGCGGCCCGCCGCCCTCGGGAATCTCCCAGCTGTAGTCGTTGCAGGGCAGGCGGTTCTGTCCCACCAGGGTGATCGTGCCGTCAGTGTGGATCGGCAGGATGGCCATGGCGAAGTTCTTGAAGCTGACCACGCCATAGAGAGCGTCCGCGCCGGTGGGCGCGACGGCGTCATATTCCGTCAGGCTGATCCAGGGGTTGTCGTAGATGGGCCGCGGGGGCCCCTTACGCCAGGGCTTCCCGTGGGCCACAAGCCAATCTGGTTTTTGCGACATGTTCTCAACTAGCTTGCCAAACCACCCCCATATAAGACAACTCCCCTGTCGGCTTTCCTAATGAGGCGCGCTTTGAAATGACCCTGTCGCTTCCCGCCGCCCCACTGTTTGGCCAGCCGGTCCCGCAACATCCCGCGCCCGAGGTGCTGGCCTTCCTCGCCACTCGGCGGTCGGCCTCGGCGGTGACCCTGGCTGAGCCCGCGCCCACGTCCAGCGAACTGGACGCCTTGCTGCAGCTCGCGGCCCGCGTGCCCGACCACGGCAAGCTGGTGCCCTGGCGCTTCATCATCCTCGAGCCGGCGGCCAAGGCGGTCTTCGCCGATCGCCTGGAGGCCCTGGCCAATTCCCGCGGCGACACCCGGGCCGCCGCCAAGCTCGGCAAGCTGAAGATTCCGCCCCTCTGCGTGGCGGTGGTCTCCAGACCACGGGCGGGTGAGATCCCCGAATGGGAGCAACTGCTCTCGGCCGGCGCGGTTTGCACGACCCTGCTCTACGCCGCCCAGGCCCTTGGCTACGGTGCCAACTGGATAACCGACTGGTACGCCTATGACGACGAGGCCAAGGCGATCCTGGGCCTGGAGCCGGAGGAAAAGGTGGCGGGCTACATATTCCTGGGCACCCCCAAGGAGCCCCCGCAGGAACGCGAACGGCCCGACGTCACCGCCCTGATAACCGCCTGGCGGCCCTGACGCCCCCCTCACATCCGCCACGTCGCCTGCTGCGAGATCGCGCCGCGCCGCAGAGGGCCCGGAGCTTGGCCGAGCCTCCCGGGCGCCTGTAGAGTGGCGGTTGTCATGACCCCAGTCCGATCCCTGGCGGCGACCATCGCGTTCTGCGTTTCGCTTGTGGCCGGCGGGGCGTCAGCCGCGCCGGCCCCCGACGCCACCCTCCGCGGCGTCATGACGGCGGCCGATCACCAGACCTACCGCGAGGTTCCCTTCCGCATGCCGGCCGGTACGACCCGGCTGACCGTGGAATTCGAGCACACCGGCAAGGATCAGAAGTCGGTCATCGACCTGGGCCTGCGCGATCCCCAGCGGTTTCGCGGCTGGAGCGGTGGGAACAAGAGCCGGTTGACCCTCTCGGAAGCCGAGGCGACCGCCTCCTACCTGCCCGGACCGCTGCCCGCGGGAGAGTGGAAGCTGGTCCTGGGCGTGCCGAACCTGCGCAAGGGCGCACGGACGGAGTACACCGCGCGCATCTATTTCGAGCGTGGCGCGGCGTTTGGCGGGTTCCAGCCGACAGCGGTGAAGCCCGGCCCCGCCTGGTTCCGCGGCGACCTGCACGTCCATACGGCCCATTCCGACGGCGCCTGCGCATCGCGCAAGGGCCTCAAAGTCG